>JAICJM010000085.1 GCA_025928435.1 Thermoleophilia bacterium | reverse complement strand
GAACGTCGAGATCGAGACGGGCGTGCGCATGGACGCCGCCGCCGTGCGGGCGGCCGGCGCCGACCTCGTCGTGGTCGCGACGGGCGCCGCCTGGGCCGGCGACGGCCGAAACGGCGTCACCCGCGGCCCCATCCCTGGCGCCGACGCGTCGCTCCCGCACGTGCTCACGCCCGAGCAGATCATGCTCGCCGGCAAGGAGGCGCCGGGCTCGCGCGCCGTCGTCCTCGACTGCGAGGGCTACTTCATGGGGGCCGGGATGGCGGAGCTGCTCCGCTCCCGCGGGCACGAGGTCGAGCTGATCACCTCGTGCGAGAAGGTGGCCCCGATGTGCGACGAGACGCTCGAAGGGCCGATCCTGCGCCGCCACCTGCACGACCTCGGGATCGGCATGCGGGCCGAGGCCTGGCTGACCCGGATCGGGCCCGGGGGCGCGGACGCCGAGACGGAGCTCGGCGACACGTTGGCGGTCGAGGCGGACGCCTTCGTGCTCGTCACCCAGCGCGTCTCCGACGAGTCGCTCTACCTCGAGCTCGCCTCCGATGGCGGCGTCTACCGGATCGGGGACTGCGTCGCGCCGCGGCTGATCGCCGACGCGATCTGGGATGGGCACCGGCTGGGGCGCGAGATCGACTCCCCCGACCCGGCCTACCCGCTGCCGCACCTGCGCGAGCGGCCGGGGCTCGATGCCGACCCGCTGGCCATGGTGCGATAGTTCGGCCAGTGACCGCGCCCGAGCATCCCGCGATCACCTACTCGTCGTACCTGCACCTGGACGAGCTGCTCGCCTGCCAGGAGCCGCTCTCCGACGGGCCCGAGCACGATGAGCTGCTGTTCATCGTCATCCACCAGGTCTACGAGCTCTGGTTCAAGGTGCTCCTGCACGAGTTCGAGCGGCTCCAGGACCGGCTCGAGATCGGCGACCGCGGCTCCGCGCTCATGACCATGAAGCGGATCCTGACGATCCTGAAGACGATCGTCGCCCAGATCGACGTGCTCGAGACGATGACGCCGCTCGGCTTCTCGAGCTTCCGCGGCCGGCTGGAGCGGGCGAGCGGCTTCCAGTCGGCCCAGTTCCGCGAGCTCGAGGCGGTGCTCGGCGGCCGCGACCAGGGCGTGCTCTCCCACCACCCGGCCGGGACCGCCCGCGACCGGATCGAGGCGGCCATGTCGCGCCGCAGCCTGTGGGACTCGTTCCTGCTCCACCTCGACCGGCTCGGCCACTGGATCCCCGAGGACGTGCTCGGCCGCGACCCGGCGGCCGCCCTGGAGCCGTCGCAGGCCGTGCAGGACGTTCTGGTCGAGGTCTACCAGTCCGACCCCGCCAGCGCCCAGGTGTGCGAGCGGATGGTCGACATCGACGAGGGCGTCCAGGAGTGGCGTTACCGGCACGTGAAGATGGTCGAGCGCACGATCGGCCGCAAGTCGGGCACCGGCGGCTCGGCGGGCGTCGACTACCTCGCGTCCACCATCGGCCGCCAGGCCTTCCCCGACCTGTGGGCGATCCGCAACCGGCTCTAGACGAGCTGCGCGCCCGCTGGGGCCTGACCCTGGGCCCGCCCTACGCCGCCGGGGCGGGCGGCTACGCGGCGCCGGCGCAGCTCCGCGACGGGACGCCGGCGGTGCTCAAGCGGATCCACCCCCACCGGGAGGCCGAGCACGAGGCCGGCGCGCTCGCCCTCTGGGACGGGGACGGCGCCGTGCGCCTGCTCGACCGCAGCGAGGACGGCTGGGCGGTGCTGCTCGAACGGTGCGAGCCCGGCACGCCACTTTCGGCCGCGGAGCCCGAGACGACGCTCGACGTGCTCGTGGGCCTGCTGCCGAGGCTGTGGGTGCCCGCCGGCGAGCCGTTCCACACGCTGGCCGACGAGGCCGCCCGGTGGGTCTCCTACCTGCCGGACGGGTGGGAGCGGGCGGGGACGGCCCTTCGAGCGGCGGCTGCTCGACGCCGCCCTGGACGCGCTCGCGTCGCTCGCGCCCTCGCAGGGGGAGCAGGTGCTCTTGCACCAGGACCTGCACGGCGACAACGTGCTCGCCGCCGGGCGCGAGCCGTGGCTTGCGATCGACCCCAAGCCCCTCGTCGGCGAGCGCGAGTTCGCCGTCGCGCCGATCGTGCGGTCATACGAGTTCGGCCAGTCCCGCCGGGCCGTGCTGGCGCGGCTCGACCGGCTCACGTCCGAGCTCGGCCTCGACCGCGAGCGGGCGCGCGGCTGGACGATCGGCCAGACCGTCGCGTGGATGTTCGAAGGCGGCGGGCCGCAGCACGTGGAGACAGCGCGGTGGCTGCTCGAGGCGTAACGATCCGCCCGGCCGCGCCCGCCGACCTCCCGCTCCTGGTCGAGATCGAGCGCCGGGCCGGGGAGGCGTTCGCCGCCCACGGCATGCCGGAGATCGCGGCCGACGACCCGGGTATCCCGGAGGAGCTCGAGGAGTACCGCGCGGCGGGCAGGGCGTGGGTGGCGGCGGAGGACGGCGAGCCGATCGCCTACCTGCTCGCGGCGGAGGTCGACGGCTGCCCCCACATCGAGCAGGTGAGCGTCGACCCGGCCCAGGCGGGCCGCGGCATCGGCGCGGCCCTGATCGAGCACATCGCCGGGACCGCCCGAGAGGCCGGACGGCCGGCGCTCACCCTGACGACGTTCCGCGACATCCCCTGGAACGCGCCCTACTACGCGCGGCTCGGGTTCGCCGTGCTGCCCGGTGCGGAGCAGGGGCCTGGAATGCGGGCGCTCGTGGCCCGCGAACACCAGGGTGATCCCGGGGGACCACCCGCGCGTGGCGATGATCAGACGGCTCGGATGAATGTCGCCGCCGGCTCGGCCAGCGACGCGCCGATCACGGCGCCGTCGCGCGGGCCACCGGGGACGCGGAACGAGTGGTCGCCGCCCGTGACCTCGACGTGGTGCGCTCGCGGACCGAGCCGGGCGATCACGGCGGCGAGCAGGTCGGGCCGGGCGAACGTATCGCGCGATCCCTGCAGGAAGAGCATCGGGGCGGGCACGGCGTCGAGGTGCGCGTCGCGGATCTTCTCCGGCCGTCCGGGCGGGTGCAGCGGATAGCCGAGGAAGACCAGTCCCGCCGCCGCCATCCCCTCGGCGGCGGCCATCGACGCGATCCGCCCGCCCATCGACTTGCCGCCGGCGAAGACGGGCCGCCCGTCCGCCCGTCCGACGCCCTCCGCGAACGCCTCGCGCCACGAGTCGAGCAGCACCTGCGGGCGGTCGGGCGCGCGCCGCCCGGCCTGCATGTAGGGGAACTCGAACCGCAGCGTGGCGACGCCCAGGCGGCCGACGCCCTCGGCGAACCCGGCCATGAACGGCGCGCGCATGCCCGATCCGGCGCCGTGGGCGAGCACGAGCACCGCGTCCGCGCCGGGCGGGTCGATCCACATGCGCGGGATCGTAGGGTCAGGTGGCTACGCGGTGAGGAAGCGGCTCGACTCGGCCTTGTACCGCTCGCCCCAGCGGTGGGAGAGGTCGTCCGCCTGCTTGTGCCGCGTCGGCTGCTCGATCGTGATCGTGTCCGCCTCGGGGAGGCCGATGTGGCGCAGGATGTCGCGGATCGTGTCCTCGTAGCGGCCGGCGAAGTCCTCGTACACGACGTCGAACGGCTCGACGCCGCACTCGCGGAAGAATGCGCGCCATCCGAACTCGTGATCCTCGATGTCCCGGATCAGGTGCGCGATGGCCGCGTGGCTGTAGGTGAGGTGGTCGCCGGCCGCGCGGTCGGCGTTCTGGTCGCTCGACCAGCTCCACGTCTGCAGCGCCCGCCACAGCGACACCGCCTGGCGCACCTTGTCCCGCCGCGAGACCGTGATGTACGTGAGGTTGGGGAAGACCGACTGGATCAGGTCGGGCACGGGCAGCCGCTGGCGCCGCCCGGGCAGCGCCCACCGCAACCCGGTGGCAAACCCGTTGAAGTAGCCCCACATCACCTTGGCGCCGAAGACGCCGTTCGGCGTGGTGCCGGCCACGACCGCCCAGTCGAGGTACTGCTCGTAGCGCTCGAAGCGGCTCGGGTCGTAGCGGGCCTCGACGTCCGCGACAGCCGTGCGCGGGCCGAGGATGTCGAAGATCTCGGGGTCGCCGGCGCCCTCGAAGTACTCCTGCGGGCGTCGGGGGAATCCGGTCCGGGCGCGAAACTGGAAGTACTCCTCTGGACGGCCGGCGACCCCCGTGCCCGTGAGCGCGTCGCACAGCAGGCTCGAGCCTGTCCGCGGGGTCGAGCAGATCAGGTACGACGTGTGCGCCGTGGTCATGGCATCACCATACCCAGGTAATGTCGACTTTGTCAATAGACTAACGGGAACTTAGTGGTGGACGGTGACCGGGTCGGCCGCCGAGCGCTGATCGGGGTCGTTCACCTCGGCCCCGGGCGGGGGCTCCACCGGGCCGTCCAGAAGGGGGTCGCCGGTCTCCTGCATCCATCGCTCGAGGCGCGCACTCAGGTCAGTCACGACCCCTTCGAGCTCCGGGCGCGAGGCGACGTTCTCGGCCTCGTTCGGGTCGAACACGAGGTCGTGCAGCGCCAGCGGGGGCAGCTCGCGGTCGGCGTAGCCGTACCGTAGCCACAGCTCCTTGCTGGGGCTGTCGTCGATGTTCGGGAGAACGGGCCGGCGGCGGTCGCCGTACCGGCGCACCAGCTTCCACGCTGTAGTTCGCACGGCCCGCTGCGGCTCGTACGCGGCGTGGTAGGTGCCCTCGGTGAAGATCTCGTCACGCACCTCCCTGGCCGCGCCGGTCACGATCGGCATCAGGGAGCGCCCCTGCAGCCAGTCCGGATGCGCGATCTCGAGCACGTCGCAGATCGTCGGGAAGAGGTCGATGTGCGAGACCAGCCCGTCGAACACCTTGCCGCCGGCGAACGCGCCGGGCCCGCGCAGGATCAGCATCACGCCCGTGCCGCGGTCGCTCATCGTCGCCTTGGCGCCGGGGAAGGCGATGCCGTGGTCGGTGGTGCAGATGACGAGCGTGTTGCGGGCGAGGCCGGTCTCGTCCAGCGCGTCGAGCACCGCCCCCACCCCGCGGTCGAGCGAGCGGGCGCTGGCCGCGAAGGAGGCCATGTCGGCGCGCGTCTCCGGCGTGTCCGGCAGGTTCGCGGGCGGGCGCACGTAGTGCTCCTCGTTCGCCACCGGGCGGAAGAACTCGCGGTGGGTCTCGAAGAAGCCGACCGACATGAAGAACGGCTGGGCCGGCGTGTTTCGGAGCAGGTCGATGGCGACCGGCGCCACGTCGTCGACCCGGGTGGTGGGGATCTTGACGACCCGGTCGTAGCCGATCACGTCCGGGCGCTTGGAGATGTGCTGCTCGCCGATCAGCGTCGACTGGTAGCCGATGTCGTGCAGTGTGTGCACGACGTGGTGGGTGTAGTCGTGCAGCGACCAGCCGCGGTGGGCCAGCCCGAGCATGCCGTTCGTATGGGCGTACTGGCCGGTGAGCAGGCACGCGCGCGCGGCGGAGCAGGTGGAGGCGGCGCAGAACGCCTGGCGGAAGAGAAGGCCCTCCTCGGCCAGCGCCTGGATGCGCGGGGTGCGGACGCCGAAGCCGTACGGCTGCACGTAGCGGCCGGTGTCGTGCGAGTGCAGATAGAGGATGTTGGGATGGGTCACGTCCGGCACGCTACCCGCGGGCGCGGCCCGGCGGGCCGCTGATCAAGAAAACCGATTGATTTAATGGATAATGTGTTTGGATCCAGGACGTGGCATCATGCATCCCAAACCGCGACCCGAGGAGGCCCCATGGCCCGATGGACGCCCGACCCGACGTTCTACCCCTCGCCGCGCCTCGCCGGCGACGCGCCGCCCGAGAAGTTCGCCTACGTCGCCCTGCTCGAGCCCGACCAGACCTCCCGCCCCGACGCGCTCGGCGTCGTCGACCTCGAGCCGGGCTCGAGCAGCTACGGCACGATCGTCTCGACACTCGAGATGCCGAGCCCCGGCGACGAGCTGCACCACTTCGGCTGGAACGCCTGCAGCGCCGCCCTGTGCCCGTCCTCGCCCCGACCGCACGTCGAGCGCCGCTACCTGGTCGTGCCGGGGCTGCGCTCGTCCCGCATCCACATCGTCGACACGAAGCCCGACCCGATGGCGCCGAAGATCGCCCGCACGATCGAGCGCGACGAGCTGGTCGCCCGCACCGGCTACACCCGGCCGCACACGACCCACTGCGGGCCGGACGCGATCTACATGTCCGCGCTCGGCGGCGCGAACGGCCCCGACGAGGGCGGCGGCGTGCTCCTGCTCGACTGCGAGTCGTTCGACCCGCTCGGCGCCTGGGAGGTCGACCGCGGCCCGCAGCGGTTCTCCTACGACTTCTGGTGGCACCTCGGCCACGACACGCTGCTGACGAGCGAGTGGGGGTCGCCATCGATGTTCGAGGACGGCGTCGTGCCCGAGAAGCTGCTCGGCCGCGAGTACGGCCACGCGATGCACGTGTGGGACCTGCGTCACCGCAAGCACCTGCGCACCCTCGACCTCGGCGACGAGCACCAGATGGTGCTCGAGCTGCGGCCGGCCCACAATCCGCGCAAGGCGTACGGGTTCGTCGGCGTCGTCGTCTCGGTCGAGGACCTGTCCGCGTCGATCTGGCTGTGGCACCGCGACGGCGGCGACTGGAAGATTCAGAAGTCGATCACGATCCCGGCCGAGCCGGCCGACCCCGACCTCCTGCCGCCGCTGCTCAAGGGCTTCGGCGCCGTGCCGCCGCTGATCACGGACATCAACCTGTCGCTCGACGACCGGTTCCTGTACGTGTCGTGCTGGGGGACGGGCGACTTCTACCAGTTCGACGTCAGCGATCCGTTCACGCCCAAGCAGACGGGCAAGGTGCGGCTCGGCGGCCTCGCGAACGCGGGCTCACACCCGAAGGGCGGCACGCTCCAGGGCGGCCCGCAGATGGTCGAGGTGAGCCGCGACGGCCGCCGCATCTACGTGTCGAACTCGCTCTACTCGTCGTGGGACAAGCAGTTCTACCCGGGCGGCCTGGACGGCTGGATCGCGAAGCTCGACGCCGATCCCGACGGCGGCATGAAGGCCGATCCCGAATTCCTGGTGACCGAGTTCGACGGCAGGGCGCCGCACCAGATCCACCTCGAGGGCGGCGACGCCTCGTCGGACTCGTACTGCTTCCCGTGAGCAGCGCCGACCTCGGCGGCATCGCGGCGCTCGGCGCGTTCCACGGCCTCAACCCTGCCATGGGGTGGCTGTTCGCCGTCGCGCTCGCGCTGCAGGAGCGCTCCCGCCGGGTGCTGGCGGCGGCGTTCGTGCCGATCGCCGTCGGCCACGCCGCCGCGATCGGTCTCGCGGTGCTCCTGGTCGAGGAGCTGCAGGCGGTGCTCTCGACCGGCACCGTGCGGATCGCCGGCGCGGCCGCCCTGGCCGCGTTCGCCTCGTGGAAGCTGTGGCGGAACCGCCACCCGCGCTGGGTGGGATTCCGGATCCGGCCGCCCGAGCTCGCGCTGTGGTCGTTCCTCATGGCGAGCGCCCACGGCGCCGGGCTGATGCTGCTGCCGTTCCTGGTCGGCGTACACGTGCCGGCCGGGGACGGCCCGATCCCCGGCGGGCTCGAGTTCGGCGCCGCCGCTGTCGTCGTGCACACGCTGGCGATGGTGGCGGTCGCGGCCGCCGTGGCGGTCGTCGTCTTCGAGGTGGTCGGCGTCGGCATCCTGCGCCGCGCGTGGGTCAACCTCGATCTGCTCTGGGCGGCGTCGCTGCTCGTGGGCGCCGGCGCGACGCTCTTCGGCTAGCAGGATGGGGACTGTCCCCGCCCATCGGGGACAGTCCCCGATTCTCGCCTCAGCAGAACTAGACGTGCAGCGAGGTGGCGAGGCCCGAGCCGGTCTGGGAGACGCCGGGACGGGTGGCCACCGCGCCGCGGCTGCCGTCGTGGTCGTGGAACCCGGTGTCCTGCCGCTGCGACGACTCACGGCCCAGGTCGCGCGCGGCCATCCACGCGTCGAGCGCGGCGTCGGCGGCGACCGTCTCGTTTGCGACTGCGGCGTCGCGTGCGAACGTGCCCATCAGCGTGCCTCCCTGACCGTCACCGTGATCCGGTGGACGGCGTTGTTGCGATAGCCGCGCCTGTTCCAGACCGGCTCGTGCGGTTGCGTGCCGCCGCCCGCGTCGCGGGCCCGGACGGCGACGGTGTGGCTCCCCGGCTCGGCCGTGAAGGCGTACTCGAAGCGGGTGCGCCCGTAGAGCCCGGACCGGCCCGTGATCGTCGCGCGCCGCCACTCGCCTCCATCCACCTGCACCTCGACGCGGGTGACGACGCCCCCTCCGCTCCAGGCGACGCCCCGGATGCACGCCGCGCCGGGATCGAGCGCTGCGCCGGGGGCGGGCTCGGTCACGAGCGAGTGCACCGGGACCCGCTCCATCCGCTCCCCCGGCCCGGGGTCGTCCGCGGCTGCGAAGCGGTAGTCGATCGCCTGGAATGGCCCACCGTACTCCTCGGCCGTCACCTGGATCCGCTCGAGCCACTTGACCGAGTCGGTCGCGTACCAGCCGGGCACGATCGCGCGCACCGGGCCGCCGTGCGCGGCCGGGATCGGGGCGCCGTCCATCTCGTACGCCAGCAGCGTGTCCGGGTCGATCGCCTTGCGCAGCGGCAGGGAGCGACCGTAGGCGTGGCGGCCGCCGTCGCCCTCGAACTGGCCGTGATCGGCGCCCGTCAGGACGACCTCCGTCGCGCGCGGGTCGAGCCCGGCCCGCTCAAGCAGGTCGCGCAGCCGGGCGCCGGTCCAACGCGCCTCGGACACCGCGCCGAGGCCCCACTGCAACCCCGGGACGGCCGGCGAGAGCTCGGCCCGGCGGTGGCCGGCGCACTCGAGCACGACCGGGAGCGTCCGCGCCGGCAGCGCGTGCAGGTCGGAGAGCGCCAGGATGCCGGGCGTCTTCACGAGCCCGCCGAGCACGAGCCGCCAGCCGTCCCGGTCGATCTCGGGGGCGGGGAAATGCTCGCGCCGGAAGTGCTCGGCGGCCTTCATCACCTCCGCGCCGAGGGCCTCCAGCCGGGAGGCGGTGTTGTACACCTCGGGGGTCGCCGGCTGCGGGGCGGCGGCGGCGACCGTGGGCTCGATGTGGGGCTCGGGCATCAGCAGGTCACAATCTCCATCGGTCTACTTGACAATATAGGTGGGGTTTCGCGAGGCGTCAACCCCGAACCGTCGAGATCGGTTATCGGTCTAGATTGGGCCATCGCTGTCGCGCCCCCACCCCTGTCGCTCACCGGCCACGGCCTCACGCCCGCCGAGGTCGCGGACGTCGCCCGCCGCGGCCGTCCGGTCGAGATCGCGGCCCAGGCCCGGGAGCGCATGGTCGGGGCGCGCGCGGCGCTCGAGTGCGCCCTGGCCGAGGCGCGGCCGGTGTACGGCCTCACCACCGGGCTCGGCGCGCGCGTCGTCGAGGCCGTCGCGCCCGAGCGGGCGGCGGAGCAGTCCGCGCGCATCGTGCGCGGGCGTGCGGCCGCCGTCGGCGAGCCGCTCCCGGCCGAGGCGGTGCGGGCGGCGATGCTGGCCCGCCTGAACGGCCTGTGCGCCGGCGGCAGCGGCGCGTCGCCGGCCGTGGCCGAGACGCTCGCGGCGATGCTGAACGCCGGCGTCCATCCCGTCGTCCCCCGCAGCGGCTCGATCGGGTCCGGCGACCTGTGCCTGCTGGCCCACGTCGGGCTCGTCGTCATGGGCGAGGGCGAGGCCGACGTCGGCGGCGAGCGGCTGGGGGGCGCGGATGCCCTGCGCCGGGCCCGCATCGAGCCGGCCATCCTCGGCCCCGGCGACGGGCTCGCCCTGGTGAGCTCGCCGGCCCTCGCGGCCGGCGTGGCGGCGCTCGCGCTCGAGACCGGCGAGGGCCTGCTCGAGGCGCTCGCCATCGCGACGGCGCTCTCGATGGAGGGCTTCCGGGCGTCGCCGTCGCCCATCGACGCCGACGTGGCCGGCGCCCATCCCGCCCCCGGGCAGGAGTGGGAGGCGGCCGGCCTGCGCGAGCTCCTGCGCGGCGGCTCGCTCCTCGAGGGCCGCGGCCGGCGGCTGCAGGATCCGCTCAGCTTCCGCTGCGCGAGCCACGTCCACGGGGCGCTGCGCTGGGCGCTCGACGTGCTCGCCACGGCGGTCGCCGCGACGGTCAACGGCGCTGGCGAGAACCCGCTCGTGCTGGCGAGCGGCGAGGTCGTCTCGACCGGCAACTTCCACACCCCGGCGCTCGCGCTCGCCCTCGACGCCTGCGCGATCGCCCTCGCACAGGCGGCCGGCCCGGCATCGGAGCGCCCGGCCCGGCTCGCCAACGGGCGGCTGAGCGGCCTGCCCGCGAACCTGAGCCGGGCCGGCGACGGCCGCTCCGGCGTGGCGCCGCTCCTGAAGACGTCGCAGTCGCTCGCGGTGGACATCCGCCACCTGGCGGCGCCGCTGGCCGCCGACCCGCGCTTCGGCGCCGACGGCGTCGAGGACGACTCGACGAACGCCGCGGCCGCCGCCCTGCGCCTGGAGGCGCAGCTCGGGCTGCTCGAGCGGGTGATCGCGGTCGAGCTCGTCTGCGCGACGCTGGCCGTCGACCTGGCAGCGCCCGAGAGGATGGGCCGCGGCACCGCCGCCGCCCACGCGTGCGTACGCGAGCTGGTGGAGCCGCTGGACGACGACCGCCCGCTGGGAGTCGACGTCGAGCGGGTCGCGCGCGGGCTGGTGGCGACGGGACGGCTGCGGGAACGGGTGCGCGAGGCGGTGCGGTGGCAGGAATCGAGCTGACCTACCTGAGCGGCGCCGACGTCGACCGGCTGGACATGGCCGGCGATGCGATCCTCGCTCCGGTGGCCGCGGTGCTCGCCGCCCAGGGCCGGGGCGAGGTCGTGCTCGAGCCGCGCGTCCACCTCTTCCCCGGCGCCGGCGCCGACGGCCATTTCAACGTCTTGCGCGGATCGCTGCCGCACGACGGCGTCGCCGGCGTGAAGGTGGTGGGCGACTTCGTCGACAACGGCCGCCTGGGGCTCCCGTCCGAGCTCGCGCTGCTCCTGCTGCTCGACCCGACCACCGGCGTTCCGATCGCGATCGTCGACGCGACGGCCATCACCGCCATGCGCACGGGCGCGGTCACCGCCATCGGCGGGCGCCATCTGGCGCGTGCGGACAGCCGTGTCCTCGGCCACATCGGGAGCAGGGGCACGGCCGAGTGGAACGTGCGCCTGCTGTGCCACGTCCTGCCGGGCATCGAGGAGGTGCGCATCCATTCCCGGACGGCCGAGAGCCGCGACGCCCTGGCGGCGCGGCTGGATGCCGAGCTCGACGCCGAGGTGCGGGCGGTCGCCGGATGGGAGGAGTGCGTGCGCGGCGCGGACGTCGTGGTCGAGGCGTCACGGCTGGGGGCGCCCGAGCCCCTGCTGCGCACGGCCTGGCTCGGCCCCGGGACGCTGGTCGTGCCCTACGGCACGGTCAGCGCCGTCGAGCTCGACCTGACCGACGCAATGGACAAGATCGTCGTCGACGACTGGGGCCAGGCCCACGCCGGCCCGCTGGGGGCGCTGCGGGCCCACGTCGACTCCGGCCGACTGACGGCGGAGCGGCTGCACGCCGAGCTGGGCCAGATCGTGTGCGGCGACCGCCCCGGGCGCGAGCGCGACGACGAGCGCATCCTGCTCTGGCACCGCGGCCTCTCGACGACCGACATCGCCCTCGGCCGGGCGATGCTCGAGCGCGCCCGGGAGCAGGGCATCGGGACGCGGCTGCCCTACCGCTGAATTGCGAACGCCGGCCGGGGAGTCGCCTCCCCGGCCGGCGTCTGCGTTGCTGCGACTAGAAGGTCGCCCGCGCGGTCGGCGAGAAGCCGGACTGGGCGCCGTTCTTGTTCGTGCGAACCTGGAACTTGTACACACCCGGGCCATCCGTCGGGGTGTACGTGTACGTTGTGCCGCCGCTGAAGGTGTTCTGGGCGGAGACGAACGTCGCGGCGCCGGGCACCTCGACGAAGATGTCGACGGAGACTCCCGCCGGCATCGAGGTGCCGACGGTGACGTCGATGTTCGAGCCGTTCTTGACGGCCGTCGGGGCCACCTTGATGGTGCCGTGCATGTTGTCGCCGGCGACCGTCGACTGGTAGGCGAACGACCCGGCGGTCGGGAACGAGGTGACGAAGTTCTGCCCCGGCGCCATCGAGCCCGAGTTGAACAGGTTCATCGCCGTCGAGTCGGTCACGCTGTGGTGCTTGGCGCCACGGAAGAGCCACTCCAGCTGGACGGGCGTGTGGTTCTGGCCCGTCGAGAGCGGGATGCCCTGCGACGCCGGCGCGAAGCCGTGGTCGTTCACGGCCACGAAGCTCGTGTGGCCGGGGGCGTCGGCCAGGCGGCCGATCCTGTTCACGCCGGTCTCGCTGAACCAGATGTTGCCGTCAGCGCCGACCGTGATGCCGCTCGGGAGCGACTTGGCGATCCCGATCGCGTACTTCTTGACCGTGCGCGGGGCCACGACCGGGATGCGGCCGACGGCGTTGCCGCCCGCGCCGCCCTGGAGCGTCACCCACATGAACTCCGCGGAGGGAAGCGTCTCGGGGCCGGCGGCGATGCCGGTCGGCTTGCCGGAGACGCTGACCTGATGGACGGAGCCGGCGGTCGTGACGATCGCGACCTTGTTCAGGCCGGGCTCGGTCACCCACAGGTTGCCGTCGGGGCCGGAGGTGATCCGCGAGGCCGCGGCGCCCACCGGCAGCGGGATCCGGGTGACGACCTTGCCCGGCACCGTGATCTTGGCGACCGCGTGCTTGGTCGCCTCCGTCACATACAGGTTGCCGTCGGGGCCGGTCGTCATCCGCACCGGGCCGGTGCCCGGAGCCAGGGTGGCGAAGATGTGCCACTTGTGCGTGGTCGGGTCGAACACGCCGATGTTGTGGCTCGTGTAGCCGGCCACGTAGATGCGGCCGTCGGAGCCCGCGGTGATGCCGCGTGCGCTCTTGATCGCCGGCGGCAGGGCGAAGTGGGTCATGTTCAGGCCCGAGGTCGTGCGCCCGATGGTGTTCGTGGCGGTCTCGGTGAACCAGACGGCGCCGTCCGCGCCCGTCGTGATGCTGGTCGGGTGGCTGCCCTTCTTGGCCGCGAACCCGGCGATGGCGCCGGTCCGGGTGATCCGCCCGATCTTGTTCGTGGCATGGTCGACGAACCAGACGTTGCCGTCGTTTCCGATCGTCATGTCGCCCGGCTGGTTTCCGGGGCTCTTGATGGTGAACTGGGTGATCGTGTGCGTTGCGGCGCCTGCGGGGCCTGCGGCTGCCACCGCTGCCACTGCAAGCAACCCGATCCCCGCCAGCGCTCGGCCGGCGCGTCGACGATGCGACATGTGTGCCCTTCCCTCCTTGAGTGCTCGCTCGAGCCTCGGAACGTCCATTCGAGGCCTCCAGTCCAAGGGTACGGCTCCCGCGGCCCGCGGCAACCCCCTGTCAACGAACCTTTAACACCGGCCCGTCCACGGCCGGATGCGCGATGCTAGCCTGAGCCCGGGTGCGTTGATGCCGTTTCAGCTCGGGATTCCCGAAGTCATCCTGGTCCTCGTGATCGCCCTCGTGTTCCTCGGGCCGAAGCGCCTGCCCGAGGCCGGGAACGCGATCGGCCGCGGCATCCGCGAGTTCCGCGAGGGCATCACCGGCGGCGACGAGGCCCGCCCCGCGCAGCCCGAGTACGAGCCACCGCCGACGACGTACGTCCCGCCGCCGTCCTACGTCCCGCCGGCCGAGTCGACCGACTCCTACCGGCCGCCCGTCGCCTACGCGGCCCCGGCGCCGGCGACTGCGCGGCCGCGCCGGCACACCGGCCGGGGCCGGGCGGGCGCCTCAGGCGCGGCGCCAGACCGAGATCCAGTAACGCAGCTCGAGCCGGCGCCCGTCGCCCCGGTCGACGACGCGGAAGACGTCGGGGGCGGGGACGCGCTCGGCGAGCGCCCGGGCGATCAGACCGGCTGAGGCCGGCCCACCGCTCCCGCGCGCGATCCACTCCTCGTAGTCGATCGAGATCGGGATCTCCTCCTCGCGCTCGAGCGCGAGCCCAGCCCGCTCGCCGAGGGCGCGCAGCCGCGCCGGCGTGAGGCAGGCCCAGTGGGACGGGTCGCGCAGGCGCTCGATCTCCTCGTGCCAGGCGGCCTCGTCGGCGTCGGGCGAGGTGACGTGATCCGCGAGCACGACGGCGCCGCCCGGGCGGACGACGCGGGCGAGCTCCTCCACGACCCGGCCGGGCACCGGGATGTGGTGCAGGCTGAACCGGGTGACGGCCCCGTCGAACGCTCCGTCGGGGAAGTCGAGCAGGGTCGCGTCGCCCACCGAGAACACGGCGTTTCCGATCCCTTCGGCCGCCGCCTCCCGCCCGGCGACGTCGACCATCGCGGGCGTCATGTCGACGCCGTGCACCTGGCCGACGCGGGGCGCCAGGCCGCGGGCGACGAGGCCGGGGCCGCAGGCTGCGTCGAGCCAGCGCTCGCCCGGCGCCGCGGGAACCAGGTCGACGAGACGGCCGAGCGTATCGGCCGATCGCATCACCGGCGCGACGTTGAACGACTCCGACTGATGGGTGAATTCGCGGACGACCCGGTCGGGCTCCATGGACGTGTTCTACCGCCGCCAGATGGCGCTGCTTGACATGTGACCTTTTAGTCACCTATTATCTTCGTATGGACGACGATCTCGTCTTCAAAGCGCTCGCAGACCCGACCCGCCGGCTGCTGCTCGACCGGCTGTTCGAGCGTGACGGCCGCACACTCACCGAGCTCGAGTCACAGCTCGAGATGACCCGGTTCGGGGTCATGAAGCACCTGCGCGTGCTGGAGCAGGCGGGACTCGTCGTCTCCCGCAAGCAGGGCCGGGAGAAGCTCCACTTCCTCAACCCGGTGCCGATCCGGCAGATCCACGACCGCTGGATCGACAAGTACCGGGCGCACGAGGCCTCGGCCCTGCTCGACCTCAAGACCAGCCTGGAGGACACCGCATGACCACGATGACCGCAAACACGACCCAGGTGTACCAGCTCTACATCCGCGCCACGCCGGAGCAGGTGTGGGACGCGATCACGAACCCGGAGACGATCGCGAAGTACTTCCACGGCGCCCAGATCGACCCCGTGCCGCTCGAGGTGGGCGCCTCGCTGCGCAGCTGGTCGCCCGACCGCTCCCGGATGTGGGGCGACAACAGGATCCTCGAGTGCGACCCGCCCCGGCGGTTCGTCCACACCTGGCGCAGCCTCTACGACGACGAGCTCGCCGCCGAGGACGAGAGCCGGGTGACGTGGGAGATCGAGCCCGCCGCGGGCGGCACGTCGAAGCTCACGCTCGTGCACGACCGGCTGGAGGGCGCGCCGAAGACCGCCGCCAGCGTGACGGGCTGGACGTTCATCCTGAGCAGCCTGAAGACGCTCCTCGAGACCGGCGAGGCGTTCCCGAACGAGTGACGCGGGCCGGGGACTGTCCCCGCCTCATGGGGACAGTCCCCGAGGCGTAGCATCGGCATATGCAACCCACACCGGCGCCGACGCTCGCCAGCGGCCCGCTCGGGCTCCCCGACGGCGACTTCGTCATGGTCGAGTGGGGAGACCCGGGCGGGGTCACCGGCCCCGACCGGCCGATCGCCGGGCTCCACGTCCACCACGCCGACGACGAGGCCTGGTACGTGCTCGAGGGCACG
>JAICJM010000309.1 GCA_025928435.1 Thermoleophilia bacterium | reverse complement strand
TGTCACGGATGCGGTAGCCGCGCACGTCGGCATCGGCGTTCGCGAGCGACACGATCACGTACACGGCGTCCGGCCAGAACGCCTGCTCGGCGTCCGTGCGAGACGGGAAGGCCGGCGAGCTCGTGTGCGAGTGGTAGATGCCGACCAGGTCGAGCCCGGCCTCGTCGATCTCGTTCATGATCCGGATCTGGTCGCGCGACTCGATCCGGTAGTAGTACGGGCTGGGCTCGTCGGACTCCGCCGGGAAGAACCGCTCCACCCGGCCGTCGACGCCGGCCAGGATCCCGCACGCCTCGTTCGGCAGGCCCGCCCGCGCGTGCGCGACGATCTCGTCGCGCACCGCCGCCGGGATCACCACCAGACGCGCTCCTCCATCTCGCGCTCGAGCTGGTCCTCGGGCTTCGTGTAGATGCCGGCCGAGAGGTACTTCGAGCCGCCGTCGGCGAACACGACCACCAGGTTGCCGGACTCCATCTCGCCCGCGACGCGCCGCGCGACGGCCAGCGCCGCCCCGGCGGAGATGCCGGCGAAGACGCCCTCGAGCGCGAGCAGCTTGCGCAGCGTCGTGACCGCCTCGCCGTTCGACACGAGCACCTTGCGGTCGAGCTCGGCGATGTCCAGGATGGGCGGCGTGTAGCCGTCCTCCAGGCTGCGAAGGCCCATCACCGGGTCGCCCTGAAGCGGCTCGGCGGCGACGATCATCACGTCCGGGTTCGCCTCGCGCAGCCGCCGGGAGCAGCCCATGAGCGTCCCGCCGGTGCCGAGCCCGGCGACGAACGCGTCCACCTGGCCGTCCGGCACCTGCTCGAGAATCTCGATCGCCGTGCCGCAGTAGTGGGCCGAGGGGTTGGCCTCGTTCGCGTACTGGAACGGCATGAACACCGACGGGTCGCGCTCGGCCATCGAGCGGGCCATCGCGACGGCCCCGTTCGAGCCCAGCGGGCCCGGCGAGAAGACGATCTCGGCGCCGTACATGCGCAGCAGCTCGACCCGCTCGGGCGTGGCCGACTCCGGCATGACCGCGGTGACCGGGTAGCCCTTGACCGTGCCGATCATCGCCAGGGCGATGCCGGTGTTGCCGCTCGTCGGCTCCAGGATGCGCCGGCCCGGCTCGAGCTCGCCGGTGACTTCGGCCACCTCGACCATCGAGAGCGCGACGCGGTCCTTGATCGAGCCGGTCGGGTTCTGCTCCTCGAGCTTCGCGAAGATGCGGACGTCCGGGTTGGGCGACATGCGCGGCAGCTCGACGAGCGGCGTGTTGCCGACCGCTGTGAGCGCGGCGCTCCGGGGAGTCTCGAGGCAGCTCATGCGCGCCTCCCGTCTCCGCCGGCCATGGCCGGCAGCACGATGATGGTCGAGTCCGGCCCCACGGCCGTGTCGAGCCCACGGCCCAGGCGCACGTCCTCGTTGTTCACGTAGACGTTCACGAACCGGTTCAGGTCGCCGCCGTCGTCCAACAGGTGCGAGCGGATCCCGGGGAAGCGGCCGGTGAGGTCGTCGAGGATCTCCCGGACCGTGCCGCCCGAGGCATCCACCTCACGGGCGCCGCCGACGGCCTGGCGCAGGATGGGGGGCATGCGGACGGTGCTCACGAAGCTATTGCCTCCTGGGTTCGCGCGGTCGCCCGGCCGGGCAGCGCGCAGAACTGCTCGTAGTCGATGAACTCGATCTCGTCAGGATCCTTGCTGCAGACCGGGCAGTCCGGGTCGCGGTGCATCCGGAGCTCCACGAACTCCATGGACAGCGCGTCGTAGCGCAGCTGGCGGCCGACGAGCGGGTCGCCGATGCCCAGCACGAGCTTCACGGCCTCGGTCGCCTGGAGCGTGCCGACGACGCCCGGGAGGACGCCCAGCACGCCGCCCTCGGCGCACGACGGGGCCAGCTCCGGCGGCGGCGGCTCGGGGTACTGGCACCGGTAGCACGGGCCGTCGTGCGGCTTGTACACCGTCACCGAGCCCTCGAACTGGTAGATCGACCCGTGCACGACCGGGATGCCGGCCACGAGGCTGGCGTCGTTCAGCAGGTACCGGGTCGGGAAGTTGTCGGTGCCGTCCACGATCACGTCGTATCCCGTGATCACATCGAGGATGTTCTCGGAGGTGAGCCGGACGTCGTACTTGGAGACCTTCACCTCGGGGTTGATGCCGTGGATCGCGATCTCGGCGGAGTCGACCTTGGGCGTCCCCACCCGGTCGACGGTGTGCACGATCTGGCGCTGGAGGTTGCTCGTGTCGACGACGTCGGCGTCGATGATGCCGATCGTGCCGACGCCGGCCGCGGCCAGGTAGAGCGCCGCCGGCGAGCCGAGCCCGCCCGCGCCGATCAGGAGCACCTTCGAGTCGAGCAGGCGCAGCTGGCCCGCCTCGCCCACCTCGGGGATGAGCACGTGGCGGCTGTAGCGCTCGAACTGCTCGGGCTTGAGCGTCCGCGGCACCTTCCACTCGTAGCCGTTCTCCTTCCACCCGGAGAACCCGCCGGCGAGCGACACCACGTCGGAGTAGCCGAGCTCGGAGAGCGTCTTGGCGGCATACGCGGAGCGCGTGCCGGACGCGCAGTAGATGATCACCGGGGCCTCGCGGTCGGGCACGTTGGCCTCGATCCGGGTCTCCAGGTTCCCGCGCGCGATGTGGATCGCGCCGGGGATGAAGCCCTGCTCGTACTCGTCGCGCTCGCGCACGTCGATCAGCGCCGGCCGCGGGTCAGCCTCCAGCCGGTGCG
>JAICJM010000235.1 GCA_025928435.1 Thermoleophilia bacterium | reverse complement strand
ATGACGGGCACGGCCCTCACCGAGGCGAACGAGTTCCACGACATCTACAAGCTCGAGGTCGTGCCGATCCCGACCCACCGGCCGATGGTCCGCGCGGATCAGAACGACCAGATCTACCGCACCAAGGACGAGAAGTTCGCGGCGGTGGTCGAGGACATCGTCGACCGCCACGCAACCGGCCAGCCGGTGCTCGTGGGCACGATCTCGGTCGAGGTGTCGGAGCACCTCTCGACCCTGCTCGGGCGGCGCGGGATCCCGCACGAGGTGCTGAACGCGAAGAACCACGAGCGCGAGGCGCTCATCATCGAGAAGGCCGGTGAGCCGGGCGCGGTCACCATCGCGACCAACATGGCCGGCCGCGGCGTCGACATCAAGCTCGGCCAGGGCGTCGCCGGCCTGGGCGGCCTGTACGTGCTCGGCACCGAGCGACACGAGTCGCGCCGGATCGACAACCAGCTCCGCGGCCGCTCGGGCCGCCAGGGCGACCCGGGCGAGTCGCGCTTCTACCTCTCCGCCCAGGACGAGGTCATCCGCCTGTTCGCGGGCGAGCGGATCTACAAGATCCTCGACTCCCGCTTCGGGCCGCCGGACGGCGAGCCGATCGAGGCCAAGATGCTCACGAGCCGCATCGAGGGCGCCCAGAAGAAGGTGGAGGAGTTCCACTTCGTGAACCGCAAGAACGTCGTCAAGTACGACGACGTCCTGAACGAGCAGCGGGAGCAGGTGTACGCGACCCGGCGCGAGATCCTCGAGGGCGAGGACCTGCACGAGATGGTGGTCGGCTGGTTCGAGGACGTGGTCGAGGCGGCCGTCGACGCCCACACCGGCGGCGCGGGCTTCGCGGAGGACTGGGACTGGGAGGGCATGTGGGTCGCGCTCCAGTCGATCTACCCGATCCGGATCGACCTGGCGACGATCGACCGCGAGCAGGTCTCCCGCGAGGACCTGCTCGACCGCATCTTCGACGACGCGATCTCGTCCTACGAGGCGCGGGAGAAGGAGTGGGGCGAGGAGCTGACCCGGAACCTCGAGCGCTGGGTCGTCCTGCAGGTGCTCGACGTGCGCTGGCGCGAGCACCTCGACAACATGGACTACATGCGCCAGGGCATCGGCCTGCGCGGCTACGCCCAGAAGGACCCGCTGGTCGAGTACCGGGCCGAGGGCGCAGCCATGTTCAACGAGATGGACTTCCTGGTGAAGCAGGAGACCGTCCGGGCGCTGATGCACGTCGAGGTGCAGATCGAGGACGAGGCCCAGTACGACCACTCGCCCCAGAACACCACCCGCCAGTACTCGTACGAGCACGACGACGCGGCGACGCTCGAGGCGCTGGCCGCCGCCGGCGCGCAGAACGGCGAGGTGCTGGAGGAGGCCGAGGCCTTCCCGGTCGTCGAGCAGCGACACGTCGACCGCGACCGCGACGTCGGCCGCAACGACCCGTGCTGGTGCGGCTCGGGCAAGAAGTTCAAGAAGTGCCATGGCGCATAACGGCCACACACCGGAGCCCCGCTCGCTGGACGAGCTGCGCGCGGCGGTCGAGGAGATCAGAGCCCAGCTGCACTGGGTTCGTGATTACCTTTGACCCCGATGCGCTGAGCGCGCGCAAGGCCGAGCTCGAGGCCGAGACGGTGCAGCCGGGGTTCTGGGACGACCAGCGCCGGGCCGCCCGCACGTCGTCCGAGCTGGCACGGACGCAGCGCAATCTGGACATGTTCGAGCGCCTGCAGGATGAGACCGGCGAGCTGGACGGAATGCTCGAGATGGCGGCCGACGATCCCGAGTGGAAGGCCGAGCTCGAGCGCTCCCTGGCGTCCCTGACCGGCGACCTGGGCCGGCTCCAGGAGGAGGCCCTCTTCACCGGCGAGTACGACACCGGCCCGGCGGTCGTCGGCGTGCACGCGGGCGCGGGCGGCACCGACAGCCAGGATTGGGCCGAGATGCTCCTGCGCATGTACCTGCGCTGGGCCGAGGCGCGGGGGTTCAAGACGGAGCTGCTCGAGGCGACGCCGGGGGAGGAGGCGGGCCTGAAAAGCGCCACCTTCACCCTCACCGGCGACAACGCGTACGGGATCATGCAGGCCGAGAAGGGCGTCCACAGGCTGGTGCGGCTGTCGCCGTTCGACTCGGCCCACCGCAGGCACACGAGCTTCGCCCAGGTGGAGGTGTCGCCGTTCGTCGACGACGACGTCGACGTCGAGATCGATGAGGCCGACCTGCGCATCGACACGTACCGCTCGCAGGGCGCCGGCGGCCAGCACGTCAACAAGACCGACTCCGCGGTGCGCCTCACGCACATCCCGACCGGGATCGTCGTCCAGTGCCAGAACGAGCGCTCGCAGCTCCAGAACAAGGCCCAGGCGATGCGGATCCTGAAGTCGCGGCTGATCGAGCGGGAGCACGAGGAGCGCGAGGCGGCCATGGCGAAGGAACGGGGCGAGGCCCAGGACATCTCCTTCGGGAGCCAGATCCGGTCATACGTCCTGCACCCGTACACGATGGTGAACGACCACCGCACGAACATGAAGGTCGGGAACGCCCAGGGCGTGCTCGACGGCGACCTCGACGAGCTCATCCGGGCTGAGCTCCTGCGCCGCGCCGCGGTTGCGCCGAAAGGGGTCTGATCCCTTTTGGTGCGGGCAGGACGCATGGATGGATTTGGCAAACGCTGGGAACGCGCGACCTGTCGTTTGCACCTGTCCGGCCGCACCGGTACCCTGGGTGCGCACCTATCGCCCGCCGCGGCGATCCGAAGCCGCCCATGAACAACCAGATCCGAGTTCACCAGGCCGTCTCCGACGTGCCGCCGCCGGCGTTCGAGCCGGGAGGCGTCCCGGGCAGATCGGCAGTCGCGCCGCCACCGCCGGACGCCCCGCGCGCCGCCGCCCAGGCGATGATCATCTTCGACGGCGTGACCAAGTCGTACGGAGGCGGCGTGATGGGCCTGAACGACGTCTCGCTCCAGATCGACAAGGGCGAGTTCGTGTTCCTGGTGGGTCCCTCCGGGTCGGGCAAGTCGACGTTCATCAAGCTGCTCCTGAAGGAGCTCGACGCCTCGGCGGGCAACCTGATCGTCGGCGGGCGGTCGCTGCCGAAGCTGAAGCGCTCGCGGGTGCCGATCCTGCGCCGCAACATCGGCTGCGTGTTCCAGGACTTCAAGCTCCTGCCGAACCGCACCGTCTACCAGAATGTCGCCTACGCGCTGCAGGTGCAGGGCAAGTCGCGGGCCGAGATCCGCAAGAAGGTGCCGGACATCATCGGTCTGGTCGGTCTGGCCGACAAGGGCGACCGCTATCCCCACGAGCTCTCCGGCGGCGAGCAGCAGCGCGTCTCGGTGGCGCGGGCGTTCGTCAACCACCCGCCGCTCCTGATCGCGGACGAGCCCACGGGCAACCTCGACCCGGACACGTCCGTCGGGATCATGCAGCTGCTCTACCGCATCAACCGGGCCGGCACCACCGTGGTGATGGCGACCCACGACCGCGAGATGGTCGACAAGATGCGGCGCCGCGTCATCCAGCTGGAGGGCGGACGGGTCGTCCGCGACGATCGCCGCGGGGGGTACGAGGGGTGAGGTGGCGCTTCTTCTTCTGGGAGGCGCTCGCATCGATCCGCTCGAATGCCGCCACCACGATGGCGGCCACGGTGACGGTCCTGATCGTCACCTTCCTGCTCGGGATCTTCGTGACGACGGCCTGGTGGGTCTACCACTACGCGGTCGGCGTCCGCAACGAGGTGACGCTCAAGCTGTACCTGCCGTCGTCCTATGCGCACAACGGGGACGCGCGGGGCCAGGTCGCGAACCAGGTGAAGGCGCTGCCCAACGTGAAGTCCTACGAGTACGTGTCCCCCGACGCGGCGCTCAGGAAGATGTCGGAGCCGGCCCGGAAGGCGGCATCGACGCTGAACTTCAATCCGCTCCCGCCGGCCTTCTACGTGAAGCTCACCGACGCCAACAAGGCGTCGGCGACCGCCGCGGCGGCGCAGCAGATCTCGGCGGTGCACAACTGCGGCAGCCCACCCTGCGTGACCTACGGCAAGAAGATCACCGACCGCGTCCTGAACACGCTGAAATACATCCTCTACTTCGTGTTCGGGTTGATGCTGCTGCTCGGGATCGCGGCGGTCGTGCTGATCCAGAACACGATCCGGCTCTCGATCTTCTCGCGCCGGCGTGAGATCGAGGTGATGAAGCTCGTCGGCGCGACGAACGCGTTCGTGCGCCTGCCGTTCATGCTCGAGGGCATGCTCACCGGGCTCCTGGGCGCGGTCGGGGCGCTTCTCATGCTCGCGATCGTCTATTTCGCGCTGAACAGCTACGACCGCGGCCTGACCGATCCGGCCCGGCTCGTGGGCGTGCCGCTCCTGATCGCGATGCTGGCCGCATTCGGCCTGCTGCTGGGCGCGTTCGGGTCAGGGATCACATTGCGCCGCTTCCTGCGCGTCTAACGCTCCCACCGCCCGCCGCAACGGATACAATCGTCAGTCGGTGAAGGGGCACCGACTACTCGTGCCGGCCGTAGCCGCCGTGGCGCTGATCGCATCATTCGCGGTCGGTTTCGAGCTCCAGACGCAGTCGCTGACGGAGCCGAAGCCGCCGCCCCCCCCGTCGTCGCTGCGGTCGCAGGTGCTCGACGATCTCGAGGCCTACTACTACCGGGCCCTCCCGCGCCGCGTCTACCGCGCCCGCGACGTCAACGCGATGCTGCGTACGCTCGGCGATCCCTACACCCGCTACCTGCCGCCGGCGGCCTACAGTCAGCTCAAGGCGGCCGAGGCGGGCACCTATCAGGGCATGGGCCTGGCGCTGCACCGCGCGCAGCGGGGCCTGCTTGTGACGGCCTCGATCCCCGGCCTTCCCGGCCGCGCGGCCGGGATCCGTCCGGGCGACGTGATCACGACGATCGACGGTACCTCCCTGGCGAGCCTCTCCTACCAGCGCGCTGTCGACCTCATCGGCGGCCGGGTCGGCTCGCAGCTGCACCTGCAGATCATGCGCACCGGCCAGCTCGACCCGATGTCCCTGACGGTCGTCCGCCGGCCCATCAAGCTGCCGTCCGTCGTCACGCACGTGGTGAGCGTGGGCGGATTGAAGGTGTGCGTGATCCGGCTCGTGAGCTTCCCCACCACCGCCGCCGCGAAGGTGCGCGCGGCCGCGGACCGGGCCCGCCGCAAGCACCAGGCCGTGATCCTCGACCTGCGCGGCAATCCGGGCGGGCTGCTCTCGCAGGCGGTCGCTGTGGTGCGGGTGTTCGCGAACAAGGGCGTCGTCGTGACGACCCGCGGCCGCCATGAGCCGCCGCGCGAGTTCGTCGCCGACGGCACCGACATCGGCCTGCTGCCGATGGCGGTCCTGATCAACGGCGGCACCGCCAGCGCCGCCGAGGCCGTGGCCGGCGCGCTCAAGGCCGATGCGGGCGCGCTGCTGGTCGGCCGGCGCACCTACGGGAAGGGCACGGTGCAGGCGGTCGAGCCGCT
>JAICJM010000290.1 GCA_025928435.1 Thermoleophilia bacterium | reverse complement strand
GTCCCCCAGGCCAGCTCGTGCGTCGCGAGCTTCGCCACGGTGATCCCGCCCGCGGCCGCGAGCCGCTCGACGGCCTCGGCGTCGCGGTCGGGCACGTGGTCGCGGTAGAGCGCGCTGCCGTACGTCGTGCGGTCGCCGGCGATGTCGATCAGATCCTTCCACCCCACCGGGACGCCCAGGAGCACGCGGTCGTCCAGCGCCTCGCCGGCGGCCAGCGCCGCGTCGATCGCGGCCGCCTCACGCAGGGCCCGCTCCTCGGTGATCACCCAGACGGCGCCCCATGCGTCGGCACCGACCCGCTCGAGCGCGTCCTGCGCCACCTCGGCCGCCGAGGCCTGGCGGCAGCGGACCGCGTGCGAGATCTCCCAGCCGGGCGCGTCGAGGAGGCCGCTCACGCGCTCGCGGCCGAGAGGCGGTCGGCGCGGAAGCGGTCGGCCTCCGGCGGCAGCGGGCGACCCGACGCCATGTCGGCGATCAGGCGCCCCAGGAGCGGCCCGAACTTGAACGCGTGGCCGCTGTCTCCCCCGAAGACGATGACGTTGTCGATCCGGTCGAGGATGAAGTCGCCGTCGGGGGACATGGTGTAGAGGCAGGCCTCGGCATGCACCGGCCGCGGGTCGAGGCCCGGGAGCTTGACGCGCACGTCCTCGACGAGCCGCTCGACCAGCCCCTGGTGGATCGGGCGGTCGTGGCGGTCGGGATCCCACAGGTCGGGCCGGGCGGCGTCCTCGCCGACCTTGTAGCCGATGCCTGGAGCGATCAGCCCGTAGTGCAGGCGCCGGCCCGGAGCGCCGTGGTCGATCAGCGACGGCCGCGTCTCCGGCGCCCCCGCGAAGTACACGACCTGCTCGATGCGAGGCGAGAGCGGCAGCCCGAACATCGGGCCGAGCCAGGAGCCGGGGCAGGCGCAGACCACGTCGGCCTCGAGCTCGCGGGGGTCGGCGACGAGCTCGCCCTCGCGCACGTCGATCCCGCGTGCGAGCGCCCGGAGGGCGTCGTCGGCCATCACCGCGCCGGCCTCCTCGTCGTAGAGCACCGGCTCGTCGAAGCGGGCCTCGGGGAAGAGCGCGGACGCCTCGGACGGCTCCAGCCAGCGGTAGGCCTCGCCGCAGGCGTCGAGCGCCGCGGCGTGCAGCTCGACCCCCGAGCCGTACTCGAGCAGGCCGGTGTCGCGCAGCACGGCCGGGTCGAGCCGCTTCCACTCCTCGATCGCGCGCCGGGCCAGGCGGACGTAGTCCGTGTGCCGGTAGCTGCGCCGGTAGATGCGCGAGCGGCCGGGCGACGAGCCCAGCCGCGAGCCGACCCGGTCCTTCTCGTAGACCGTGACGTCGAAGCCGTCCTCGCGCAGCGCGCGGGCGGCCGAGAGGCCGACGACGCCGGCCCCTACCACCGCTGCCCGGTCAGGCAGCTGGCGCCACCATCTTGGCGAGCTCGCCCGACTGGTAGAGCTCGCTCACGATGTCGCAGCCGCCCACGAGCTCGCCGTCGATGAAGAGCTGCGGGATCGTCGGCCAGCCGAACTGGGCCGAGAGCTGCTGGCGGATGCGCGGGTCGGGCAGGATGTCCATCGCCGCGTAGTCCGCGCCGGTGGCGTCCAGGCACTGAACGGTGCGGGCGGAGAAGCCGCACCGCGGCATGTCCGGCGTCCCCTTCATGAAGAGCATGATCCGGTTGCGCCGGATCGCGTCGGTGAGCTCCTCGCGGATCTGGTCTTCCGTGACGATCATGTGACCTCCGTTGTGATCTGCAGGGCGTGAATGGTGCCGTCCGAGATCAGGTGCTGCACGGGCGCGTACACCAGCTTGTGCTGCTCGATGAGCGACTTGCCCTCGAAGCGGTCGGAGCGGACGCGCGCGGACAGGTGATCGCTGCCCGAAAACGTCGACACCTCGACCTCCCCGCCGGGGAACGCGCCCTCGAGCAGCTCGCGCACTTGATCGGTCAACTGCATCACTCCGGAGCTTACCCATCGCAGGCCGACCGCTCACCCGCCTCTTAGCCTGGCTGCGTATCCTTTCAGCCAGTGCCGACAAATGGCGCCTCGAGGAGGGCGCACCATGTACTTCTATCTCTTGCTTGCAGTCCCGCCGCTCATCGCCGGCCTCGCGGCCCAGGCGTGGGTCCGGCGGACATTCACCGAGGCATCGAAGGTCCCGGCCGTGTCCGGCATGACGGGCGCGGAGGTGAGCCGGCGGATGCTGGACTCCGGCGGCCTCACGAACGTCACCGTCGAGGGCATCTCCGGCGAGCTCTCCGACCACTACGACCCGCGCACCCGGACGATGCGGCTCTCGCCGCCCGTCGGCGGATCGAGCTCGGTCGCGGCCGTCGCCGTCGCCGCCCACGAGACCGGCCACGCCTTCCAGGACGCCCAGCACGAGGCCGGGTTCCGGTTCCGCGGCGCCCTCGTGCCGGCGACCGGCTTCGCCTCGCAGGCCTGGTTCCCGATCTTCCTGATCGGCCTGCTCATGGGCGCCACGAACCTGGCGCTGCTCGGCGTCGCGCTGTTCGCCGCGATCGTGCTCTTCCAGGTCGCCACGCTGCCCGTCGAGTTCGGCGCCAGCCGCAAGGCGATGGCCATGCTGACGAACCAGGGCGTGATCAGCCAGGCCCAGGCGCCGGTCGCCCGCAAGGTGCTGACCGCCGCCGCGCTGACCTACGTCGTGGCCACCCTGGCCGCGATCTGGCAGCTGGCGATCCTGTTCATGCAGACGCGCCGCTAGCACCACTGGGGACAGTCCCCGCGTCGCGGGGACTGTCCCCGATTCCCCGCTCTCTACGAGCTGCGGCCGGAGACGACGGTCTCCTGCTCGTCCTGCTCCGGCGTCTCACTGCGGCGCGGCGGCGCCTCCTGCACGGGCGTCGGGCGGCCCTGAGGGGCTGCCGGCCGCGTCGTCTCGCGCACGCCGCGGCGCTCGAGCAGGCCCTGGGCCTGCGCGCCGAGGTAGATCGCGAGCGCGCCCGCGCCGTAGAAGTCGGCGATCCAGCGCGCGGCGGTCTTCCAGTCAGACCCCGGCAGCGGGACGAACGTGTGGGTCGACCACGTCGGGTGGAGCGTCGGGCCGATCACGAGCCAGACGCCGGCCGCGACGGCGATCAGGCCGGCCAGCCAGCCCAAAGCGCGGCTGCGCACGGTCATGAGCAGGCCGGCGCCGAACAGGGCGACGCCGGGCGCGAGGCTCAGGAGCCAGTGGTCACTCGTGAACCGCCATTTGGACGACGTGTCGAGCCCGAAGCTGAAGTACGGCCCCACCAGCGGGGCCAGAAACACCCAGGCGCCGAGCACCATCAGGAGCACGGCGGGCACGAGCACCGCGGGAGTCCACCCACGCGCCTCGACGACGGGGGCGGGCGGCACGTAGTCCTGGGAAGCGGGTCGGAACCTGCGGAACATGGTGCACCTCCTTGCGACTTACCGGGTAATGCCCCATTCGACAAGCCGGTAACCGCTTCCTGGCGCCCCTGGTAGCATCGCGGCCCGATGGCGCTGCCGCTCGAACCCCCCGTGATGCCGCAGCTGGCGCGCTCGGCCGCGGAGCTCCCCGACGGCGACGGCTGGCTCTACGAGCCGAAGCTGGACGGCTTCCGC
>JAICJM010000210.1 GCA_025928435.1 Thermoleophilia bacterium | reverse complement strand
GAGGCGCTGACCCGGGCGCTGCTCGAGCACGAGACGCTGGACGAGGCCGACGCCTACCGGATCGCCGGCATCGAGCGGACGCCCGCGCCGGATCCCGCTCCCGCGGCCTGAATCGCCGGTGCCTGGCACCGGTCATTCACGCCCGTAGTAGCTGAGCTGCTGATCCCGGCCAGCCGCCCGCGCAGGTGGTCGGGGATCGTCTGGTTCCAGATCGTCATGCGGAAGATCGCAGTCGCCAGCAAGACGCCGGCCAAGGCCAGCCCGGCGATCTGGCCCAGCGTCATCCGGAACGTCGAGAGCGCGCCGGCCGGAGGCGCTCACGGCGCCGGGCGGCCCAGCAGCTCGCAGAAGCGGGCGACGCCCACGTTCCCGCCCGAGATGACCACGCCCACCCGGGCGCCGACCGCGTCGACCCGCCCTGCCAGGAGGGCGGCGAACGCGGAGGCGCCGCTCGGCTCGGCCACGAGCTTCATCCGGTCGAACAGAAACGCCATCGCCGCGACGATCTCGGCGTCGGAGACGACCTCGATGGCATCAACCAGCCGGCGGTTCACCTCGAACGTGAGCCGGCCGGGGATGTCGGCTTGCTGGCCGTCGGCGATGGTGCGCGGCGTCCCGATGCGCACCCGCTCGCCCGCCGCCAGCGACCGGCGGGTGTCGTCGCCGGCCTCCGGCTCGACGCCGACCACCCGCAGGCCCGGGCGCAGCGCCTTCGCGGCCGTCGCGCAGCCGGCGATGAGGCCGCCGCCGCCGACCGGCACCAGCAGGAGGTCGAGGTCGGGGACGTCGGCGAGGAGCTCGAGGGCGGCCGTCCCCTGCCCCGCCATGACCGCGGGGTGCTCGTACGGCGGCACCAGCGCGAGGCCCCCGCGCTCCGCCGCCAGCGCAGCGCCGAGCGCCTCGCGATCCTCGGTATAGCGGTCGTAGGTCACAACCTCGGCGCCGTAGCCGCGGGTCGCCTCCATCTTGGCCGGGGGCGTGTCGGCGGGCATCAGGATCGTCGACCGCGAGTCGAGCAGGCCGGAGGCGATCGCGACCGCCTGGGCGTGGTTGCCCGAGGAGTAGGCGACGACGCCGCGGCGGCGGACGTCCTCCGGCAGCGTCGAGATCATGTTGTACGCCCCCCGGAACTTGAACGCGCCGCCGCGCTGGAGGCACTCGGCCTTCAGGTGCACGCTCGCGCCGGTGCGGGCGTCGAGCGTGCGCGAGCGCAGCACGGGCGTGCGGTGGGCGACCCCCTCGAGGCGGGCGGCGGCCGCGTGGACGTCGTCGAGCGTGATCATGCGTAGTGCAGCCCTTCGGCGGCGTCCTCGTCGACGACCTGGTCGCAGGTGGGGCAGTACCAGCGCACCTCGAGCGGCGTGCCGCAGGCGGCGTGGCGGGCCGGCTCGCCCCCGCCGTGGCGGGCGCCCCACTCGCCCAGCAGGCGCACGGCGCCCGCCAGCTCCCGGCCCTCGCCGGTCAGCTCGTAGGTCGAGCGCGGCGGCCGGTGAGAGTACGGGCGGGCGACGACGAGCCCGTCCCGCTCCAGGTTGCGGAGGCGGTCCGTGAGGATATTGGGCGCGATCCCCGGCAGCCGTTCGACCAGCTCGCCGAATCGGCGGGGGCCCTCGAGCAGCGCCTCGACGACGGGCAGCGTCCACCGGTCGCCGACGCGGCCCATGGCCTCGGCGAGCGGCGATGCCGGCTGGGAGCCTTCCACGCGCCCATCGTATCCGCCTTGCGGGCGGTCGCTGCGAGGAGTAACTTGCAGATTGCTATTCACTATCGAGAGGGAGCGTACAGGGGATGAGCGTGCTCGAGGAGCTGCAGGAGGCGACCGCGACGGCGGCCGCGAGCGCCGGGCCGGCGACCGTCGGGTTGCGGTTCGGCTGGAGGCCGGCGTCGGGGGTCGTCGTCGCGCGGGACCGGGTGCTCACCTGCGCCCACGCCGTGCGCCGCGACGAGGTCTCCGCGATCTTCGCCGACGGCCGCCGCGAGACGGGCCGGCCGGCCGCCGTCGACACGGCCGGCGACCTGGCGGTCGTCGCCGTCGAGACCGGTGACGTCCCGGCGATCGAGTGGCGCGAGGGGCCCGTCGACCTGGGATCGCCGGTGTTCGCACTCGCCCGCCTGGGCGACGGCGGCCTGCGCGTCACCTCCGGGGCCGTGTCGGCCCTCGGCCGCTCGTTCCGCGGCCCGCGCGGACGCCGGATCGCCGGCTCGGTCGAGCACACGGCCCCGGTCGCCCGCGGCTCGGCCGGCGGCCCGCTGGTGGACGCCGGCGGCAGGCTGGCCGGCCTGAGCACGGTGCGGCTCGACGGCGGCCTCGTGCTCGCCCTCGCCGCGGACGCCGAGCTCCGCGCGCGGGCGGACGCGCTCGGCCGCGGCGAGGTCCCCGTCCGGCGCACGCTGGGCGTCGGCGTGATCTCGAGCCGGGCCGCGCGCCGGATGCGGCGCGCGGTGGGCCTGCCGGAGCGGGACGGACTGCTCGTGCGCGAGGTGCAGGCCGGCGGCCCGGCCGCCGCCGCGGGCGTCGAGCCGGGGGACCTGATCGTGGCCGCCGCCGGCCGCCCCGTCGCCTCTATCGACGACCTGCACGCCGCGCTCGACGGCGCCGGGGACGGCGGGATCGCCCTCGGCCTCGTCCGGGGCGAGTCCGACCGCGAGGTGCTCGTGACGACGGGGGAGGGCTGAGCCGTGGCCGAGGCCGTCGTCCACGACCTGCCCTCCGAGGACGAGGCGCTCGACGCCTACTCGCGCGTCGTCACGGGCGTGGCCGAGCGGCTGGCGCCGTCGGTCGCGAACCTGCGCGTGCGCCGCAGCCGCCGGGGCCGGGAGGCCATGGGCGGCGGCAGCGCCGTCGTGCTCCGGGAGGACGGCTTCCTGCTCACCTGCGCGCACGTGGTCGGCTCCGACGACGCGCGGGGGCGGGCCGCCTTCACCGACGGCGCGGAGCCCGCGTTCGAGGTGGTCGGCCGCGACCCGCTCACGGATCTGGCCCTGATCCGGGTCGACGCGGCCGGGCTGGCCCCGGCCGAGATGGGCGAGGCGGGCGCGCTTCGCGTCGGACAGCTCGTCGTCGCGATCGGCAACCCCCACGGCCTGGGCGGAACGGTCACCGCCGGCGTCGTCTCGGCGCTCGGGCGGTCGCTGCCCGCCCGCAGCGGCCGGACGCAGCGCCCCATCCCCGACGTGATCCAGACCGATGCCGCGCTCAACCCCGGCAACTCCGGCGGCGCGCTCGCCGACAGCCGCGGCCGCGTGGTCGGCATCAACACCGCGCTCGCCGGAGTCGGCCTGGGCCTCGCGGTGCCGATCAACGACTCCACCCGCCGGATCGTGTCCGAGCTGATGGCGACCGGCCGGGTGCGGCGGGCGTTCGTCGGGATCGCCGGCGGCGACCGGCCGCTGCCGCCGGCCGCGCGGCTGAAGGTGGGACGGCCCTCGGGCGTCGAGGTGATCAGCGTCGACCCGGACGGCCCGGCCGCGGCAGCCGGCGTGCGGCCGGAGGACCTGATCGTGTCGGTCGACGGCCGCCCGGTCGAGCGGATGGACGACCTCCTGCGGCTGATGGCCGGCGACGCGGTCGGCGTGCCGGTCACGCTGGGGATCGTCCGGGCCGGGCGGTCGATCGAGATCGCGCTCGTGCCGGCCGAGCTCGCCGCCTGAGGCGAGAAAGCGGGGACAGTCCCCGCGTCGCGGGGACTGTCCCCGTCCTGGGGCGCCGCCTGAGAACTGCGTAAGGATCTGGCCGGGAAACCCTGATCCGGGCCGGACGCCGCTATCGTGGGTGGCGGAAGGGGAGTAGCCCACCAATCTGCTGCGTCGTCAATACGGCCTCCGGCCCGGCGCAGCCGGCCCTCACGGGCGGGTGAGACCTTCGGTTCGAAACAACCGAGGGAGGATCCATGGACGATTGGTGGCAGTGGGTGGCACTGGGTGGCGCGGCCGCCGCACTCCTCGCGTTCGACCTGGGCGTTCTGCGTCCCAGATCGCTGCGGGCGGCGGCGGTCATCAGCGCGTGGTGGCTGGCCGCGGGCGTCGGCTTCGCCGGCATCGTGTGGGCGTGGCAGGGCCCCGGCCGCGCCGGCCAGTACCTGGCCGGCTATGCGATCGAGCGCAGCCTGTCGCTCGACAACGTGTTCGTGTTCGTCGTCGCCCTGGCGGCCTTCGCCGTCCCGGCGGAGGTGCGGCCGTGGGCCGTGGCCTGGGCGATCGGGGCGGCGCTCGCCCTGCGGGCGGTCTTCATCCTGGCCGGGTCGGCGCTGCTCGGCGCGGCCGAGTGGACGGCGTACCTCTTCGCGGCGTTCCTGATCGTCACGGGCCTGAAGCTCGTGAAGGGCGCGCCGTCCGCCGCCGACCCGGCGCAGAGCCGGCTCGTGCGGGCCGTGAGCCGGGTCGTCCCGACCGTGCCGGGCTACGACGGCCGCCGGCTCCTGGGGCGCCGCGGACGGCGCCTCTACGCCACGCCGCTCGTCGTCGTGCTGCTGGTCCTGGCCGCCACCGACGTCGCCTTTGCCGCCGACTCGATCCCGTCCATCTTCGCCGTCACACGCGACCCCCTGATCGTGTTCGCCGCCAACGTGATGGCGCTCGTGGGCCTGCCGTCGCTCTTCGTCCTGCTCGAGGGCATGCGCGACCGGTTCGTCCATCTCAATCTCGGCCTCGCCGCCGTCCTCGTCCTCACCGGGATCGAGATGGCCACGGCCGAGCTCTACCACGCGCCGGCCGCCGCGACGCTCATCGTCGTCGTCGTGCTGATCGGCGCGTCGGTGCTCGCGTCCCCGCGCCCGTCCGGGCCGGCCGCGACCCCCGGCCAACGCTCGAGGAGGAGCCATGCTGACCTGGTCTGACATCCGCGCGATCGACTCCATCTCCGACCCGCTCGGGGTCGTGTCGGTGTTCGTCGACCGCCCCGATCACGCCGCCGGCCGGCTGGTGCGGGCGGTCGCGCGCGCCGGCGAGCTGCGGCGCCTGGAGGGGGAGGTCAGCGACGCGCCACTCGCCGCCGCCTACCGCGAGTGCCTGCCGCGCATCCGGCCGGCGCTGGCGCGGATGCTCGACGGGAAGACGCCCGGGCGGGCGCTCTTCGCGCCGCTCTCGACGGAGGAGGTGTTCGAGATCGGCGTCGGCCTGCCCGTCGGCGTGACGGCCGCGCTCGAGCAGACGGCCTACGTGCGCCCGCTCGTGGCCGCCTTCGACGAGGGCCGCCCGGCCGGGATCATGGTGGCCGGGGCGGCGACCGTCCAGCTCTTCCAGTGGCAGATGGGCGCCGTCGAGGAGGTGGGCGAGTACCGCTTCGCCGGAGCGTCCGCCGCCTGGCGGCGGGGCGGGGCGCCGCTCGCCGCCGGACTCGCCGGCGAGGTGCGCGACATCGCCGCCGAACGGGCGTGGCGGCGCGTCCTCGTCGCCGGCGACAGCCGCCTCGCGCACACGCTGGCCCGCAACGCCGCACCCGGCGGCTGCGAGGTGGCGATGGTGACGCGGGCCGTCGACGGGCTGCCGCCGCGGAGCCTCGCGGCGATGGTCGGCTCGGATCTGTACGCCGCGCAGCGCCGCTACGAGCGCCGCCTGGTGGTGCGGGTGCTGGACGCCGCCGTGTCGGATCGCACCGCCGTGCTGGGGGCCGGCCGTACGCTCGAGGCGCTCGAGTGGAAGCGCGTCGACCACCTGCTCCTCGACGGCGAGCGCGACTACCGCTGGTCGGGTGCCCTGTCCGGGAGCGCGAGCGGGTGGCCCCGGCGCGACCCGGCCGAGGCGCTGATCGAGCTCGCCCTCCACGCCGGCGCGGACATCACGCCGCTCGAGGGGCCCTCGCGCAGGCTGCTGACGGAGAGCGACGGCATCGCGGCGGTGCTCCGCGCATGAGCTCCGCCGAGGCCCTGCTCGACAGCCTCGGGAACGGCCTGGGGCCGTGGTCGTACGCGCTCGTCGGCGCGCTCGCGTTTCTCGAGACGAGCGCGTTCGTCGGCCTGATCGCGCCGGGCGAGCTCGCCGTCGTCCTGGGTGGCGTCCTCGCGGGGAGGGGCCAGATGGAGCTGCCCGTGCTCGTCGCCGTCGTCTGGGCGGCGGCCGTCGCCGGCGACGGCTGCGGGTTCGTGCTCGGCCGCCGCCTCGGCCGGCCGTTCCTCGTGCGCCACGGCGCCCGCCTGGGTGCGACGACGGCCCGGCTGGAGCAGGTGGAGCGCTTCTTCGCCCGGCACGGCGCGAAGGCGATCGTGGTCGGCCGCTTCGTCGGGATCGTGCGGGCGATGGGCCCGTTCACCGCGGGCGCGTCGGGGATGCGTCCCGGCCGGTTCGTCGCCGCCGACGTGGTCGGCGCCGGCCTGTGGGCGGCCACGTTCACGGGCCTCGGCTACGCCTTCGCCGGCAGCGTCGGCGCGCTCCTCGACGCCCTGCACCGGGCCCAGCTCGCCGCGGGCATCGCCCTGGCGGCCGCGCTGGTCGTCGTCGTGGTCGTGCGACGGCGGCGGG
>JAICJM010000341.1 GCA_025928435.1 Thermoleophilia bacterium | reverse complement strand
GCGATCAGGGCCGAGGTGGAGCGGCGCGGCGCGAGCCGGATCACGGTCGTCCTCAGCCACTGGCACCTCGACCACATCGCCGGCACGGAGGCCTTCGCGGACTGCGAGGTGATCGCGAACGCCCTCACGGCCGAGCTCATGACGGCGCACCGGGCCGAGATCGAGGAGGGGCGCCGGGCCGGCCCGCCGGCGATCTCGCCGCTCATCCTGCCGACGCGGACGTTCACGGGCGAGCTCCACCTCGACGTGGGGAGCGTCGGCGTCGACCTGCTCCAGTTCGACATCCACAGCGCCGACGCGTCGGTGCTTCACATCCCGGCGGACGGGGTCCTGCTCGCGGGCGACACGCTCGAGGACACGGTCACCTACGTGTCCGAGCCGGACGGCCTTCCGCGCCACCTGGAGGAGCTCGAGCGGCTGCGCGCCCTCGGCGCGACCCGGATCTACCCCAACCACGGCAGCGTGGAGGCGATCACCGGAGGCGGCTACTCCGAGGGGCTGATCCTGGCGACGGAGCGCTACATCGAGGAGCTTCTGCGCCACGCCCGCAACCCGCGGCCGGAGGACGCCGACATGCGCGCGTTCGTCGCCGACTCGCTCGCGCAGGGCTGGATCGGCTATTTCGCGCCGTACGAGCGCGTGCACGAGAGCAACCTGGAGAGCGTCCGCGCCTAGCCCCGAGCGGCCGCGACCGCCTCGCGGAGCGCCCTGACCCCGGCCCGGATCGCCGGCTCCGCCTGGGTCGCGTAGCCGAGCAGGAGCTGCGGCCGGTGGCCGGGCGCGACCCGGTATTCGGACACCGTCCCGAGCGCGACCCGGCGCGCGGCAGCCTCGGCCACGATGCGGTCCTCGTCGTCCGTCTCGGGCAGCCGGACGGTGGCGTGCAACCCAGCCGCGATTCCCTCGACGGTCGCCTCGGGCAGTTCCGCCGCGAGCCCCTCGACGAGGGCGTCGCGGCGCCCGCGGTAGCGGATCCGCATCCGCCGCAGGTGGCGATCGAGCTCGCCGCGGGCGAGGAACCCGGCGAAGGCGTGCTGGTCGACGCGGGAGCTGCCCATGTCGGCCAGGTGCTTCTCGAAGGTCACCCGCTCGAGCATGGCCGGCGGCAGCACCATCCAGCCGAGCCGCAGCGCCGGGGCGAGCGTCTTCGACACCGACCCGGCGTAGACGACCCGCTCGGGCGCCAGCCCCTGAAGGGCGCCGACGGCGGCGCGGTCGTAGCGGTACTCGGCGTCGTAGTCGTCCTCGATCGCGATCGCGTCCGCCTCCCGCAGCCAGGCGAGCAGCGCCGTGCGCCGCTCCGGGCTCAGCACCACCCCGGTCGGGAACTGGTGCGCCGGCGTCACGATCACGGCGTCCGCGCCCGACCGGGCCAGCTCGTCCACCCGGATGCCCTCGGCGTCGACGGGGATCGCGACCACGTCGAGCCCGGCCCGCCCGGCGGCGAGCCGGCGCTCGTCGTCGCTCGGGCCCTCGAAGGCGATCCGGCGCGCGCCCGACCCCGCGAGCGCGCGGCACATGAGCCCGTACGCCTGCGAGTAGCCGCATGTGATGAGGACGCGTTCCGGCTCCGAGACGACGCCGCGCACGCGTCCGAGGTACTCCGAGAGCCCGGCCCGCAGTTCCTCGACGCCGCGCGGGTCGCCGTAGCCGAGCTCGGCGTCGGTCAT
>JAICJM010000001.1 GCA_025928435.1 Thermoleophilia bacterium | reverse complement strand
GGAGCAGCTCGGCCGCGTGCCGGACTGGGTGGCGCTCCCCGTCGGGAACGGCGGCAACATCACGGCGTACTGGAAGGGCTTCGGCGAGATCGGCGCGGCCCCACGGATGCTGGCCGGGCAGGCCGAGGGGGCGGCGCCGCTTGTCCACCGGGCGCCGGTGCCGAACCCCGAGACGGTGGCGACCGCGATCCGGATCGGGAACCCAGCCCGGCTCGATCAGGCGCTGGCGGCGGTCTCGGAGTCGGACGGCGGCGTGCGCGCGCTCCCCGACGGCGCCATCCTGGCCGCCTATCGGCTCCTGGCGCAGGGCGAGGGCGTGTTCTGCGAGCCGGCCTCGGCGGCATCGGTGGCGGCGCTGCTCGAGGCGTGCGCCGACGGCCTGGTGGAGCCCGGCGCGACCGTGGTCTGCGTGCTCACCGGCCATGGGCTCAAGGATCCCGATACCGCCGGCGCCGAGGGGGCGGAGATCCTGCGCTGCCCGCCGCAGATCGACCGCCTCGAGGAGGTCGCCTTCGCCGCGGGGGCGGCGCCGGTCGTTGCCTGACCGGCTCGCCGTGACGGCGCCCGCGTCGTCCGCCAACCTGGGGCCCGGCTTCGACTGCCTGGCGGTGGCGCTCGAGCTGCGCAACCAGGTCGTCGTGTCGGCCTCCGGGGACGGCGCCGTGACGGTCGAGGGCGAGGGCGCCCCAGGCGTCCCGGCCGACGCCTCCAACCTGTTCGTGCGCGCCTTCGCGGCCGCCGGCGCCGATCCGGCCGGCCTGTCGTTCGCGATGCACAACGGCATCCCGCTGGCGCGCGGACTGGGGTCGAGCGCGGCGACGATCGCCGCGGGCGTCGCGGCCGGTCTGGCATGGGGCGGCCGCGAGGGCGATCCGCTGCCGGCGGCGGCCGCGATGGAGGGGCACCCCGACAACGTGGCGGCGGCGCTCCTCGGCGGCGTGACAGTCGCGTGGGCGACGGGTGGCGAGGCGAAGGCGCTGCGGCTCGCGGCCTGCCCGGTCGAGTTCGTGTGCGTCGTCGCCGCCGATGAGCTCGAGACGGCCCGGGCGCGGGCGGCGCTGCCCGCGCAGGTGGCGCACGCGGACGCAACCCACACGGCCGGCCGGGCGGCGCTCCTGGTCGCCGCGCTCGCGGGCGGCCGGGTCGACGCGATCGCCGACGCCCTGGACGACCGCCTGCACGAGCCGTTCCGGGCGCCGCTGGTGCCGCTGCTGGCCGAGGTGCGGGGGCGCCTCGGCGGCCTTCCGGCCTACGGGGCGACCCTCTCGGGGGCGGGGCCCTCGGTGCTCGTGTGGTGCGAGCCGGGCAGCGGCGCGGCCGTCGCCGGACGGCTCGACGGCCTCGGCGCGCGCGCCGTCCCGCTGGCCGTGGCCGACCGCGGCGTCACGATCCGCTAGGCGTTGGGGACAGTCCCCGGACGGGGACTGTCCCCGATTCTCGGGTGGCCGATTCAGCCCTTGCGGCGGACGTCCGGGCCGCGCCGGCCGAGCGCGGCGTACGCCAGCGTCTGGAGCGACGAGTTCAGCTCGTGCAGCTCGTCGGCGATCCGGTTCAGGCCCTCCAGCCGGTCCATGCGCCGGCCGATGACCTCGAGCTCGTGGCGGAGCAGGTCGATCCGCTCGAGCAGGGTGTCGAGGCGACGGTCGCCTTCGTCCATCACTGCGGCACCGCCGGTTCCGCGCCGAGCGCGGCCAGCTCGTCGGGCCCCGCCGCCGCCAGCCCGAGCTCCGCCGCCACGGCGAGCTCGCGCTCGTCGCGGGTGACGACGACCGTCTCGGACGGCGATGCGCCCAGGTCGGCGGCGAGCCGCGCGGCCGCCTCGCTGCCCCCGGCCGCGATCTCCTCGACGCGGCGGCCGAGGCCGAGATGGTGGACGACGACCCGGGCCGCCTCCTCGGGGCCGTCCGACCAGCAGCCGATGCGCACGCCGCGCGTCCCGAGCACGCGCAGCGTCGCGTTCAGGCCCGGGTTGGGTCGCAGGTGCAGCGGGATGTGGTCCTCGTAGAAGCGGATCAGCTCGCCTCGCCAGTCGATGTCGGAGCCGGCCCACTCGTCGAGCGCGCGCAGCTTCCCGACGCGGTCGGCGGGGAGCGCGTCGGCGTCGAGCGGCTTCACCCGCCCGAGCTTGCGGGCGATGTGGGTGACGGCCGCCGTGAAGAGTCCGTCCGTGTCGCCGAGCGCGCGCTCCGAGAGGATGACGGCCTGCATGCCCGGTCAGCGTAGCGGCTCGGGGGCGGGCGAACGTCACACGCCGCGTGACAGTTCCGGCGCGCAATCGCGGCCGGATCGGTCTGGAGCCGTGACACGACCTGGCGACAGGATGGGCTTGCCCCCGTCCCCCCTGAAAGGACCCCCCACATGAAGCTCCGTGCCCTTGCGCTCGGCGCTGCCGTTGCGGCATCGCTCGCCGCGGCGGCGCTGCTCCCGGCCGCCGCCCGTGCCGGGACGTACTCCGTCTCGCTCGACACGACCAAGCAGAACGGCGGCTGGACGTTCTCCCACGACGACGGCTTCGCCGGCTGCTCGCTCAAGTCCCATCCCGGCCCGTGCGCCGACGCCGACGTGCCCAGCCCGACGCCGCTTCGCATCTTCGGCTTCGGCCAGGCCCCCAACCTGGCCAACGCCTGGTGGCAGTGGGAGGCGCCGGACACGACGACGATCGCGTCGGGCTCCGTCTCGCTCTCCTATCGCACGGCCACGAGCAGCGTCTCTGCGTACATGAAGGCCCGCCTGCGCAGCGAGACCTTCCCGTCCATGCCGCAGCTGCACGCCGCGACCGACGACGGCGCGACCACGTGGTCGATCCCCGCCGGTAACCAGGTCGTCGGCATCTTCCTGAAGACCGACGATGCGCACGACTTCGTCGAGAAGTGGAACAACAACGTCGCGATCACCGGTCTGACGGCGACGCTCACGGACGACACCGCACCCGCGGTCGACCTGTCCGGGCCGCTCGCCGACGGCGCCTGGCACAACGAGAGCCAGCCCGTGCCGCTCACGGTCGCGGCGACCGACGCCGGCGCCGGCGTGGCCCACGCGGCGATCACGTCCGCCGGGGCCGCCCTCGACTCCGACACGGTCGCCCCGCAGGCCGGCCTGCATGCCGGTCTCACGTCCTACTCGCACGATCTCGCGGCCACGCCGGCCGTGCTCGGCGACGGCACGCACACCCTGAACGTCGAGGTCACCGATGCCGCCGGCGAGCGCGTCGTGACGCCGGTCGTCGTGAACGTCGACGCCCACGCCCCGGTCGCGACCGGCATGGCGCCGGCCGTCACGACCGACCAGCGCGCCCCGGTGTCGTTCTCGGTCGACCCCGGCCCGAGCGGCCTGGGCCAGTTCGAGGCCAGCGTCGACGGGAACCCGATGGCGATCGCGGGCAGCACCGCGTCGTATGCGCCGGCCGCCGACCTCGCCTACGGGGCCCACACCGTCAGCTGGCACGCCACGGACGGCGCCGGCAACGTGCGCGACGGCGCCTGGACGTTCACGGTGAACGACGCCGTCCCACCCGTCCTCTCCGACGTGCGGCCGGATTCGGGCTCCTCGTCGTCCGACGCGACGCCGGCGATCTCGGTCGCCGTCGCGGACGCGGGCGTGGGAGTCGACCCGGCCTCCATCCGGATGACCGTCGACGGCGTCGACGTCACGGCGGACGGCTCCTACGCGGCGGGCCGCTTCGGCTACAGGCCGGCGAGCGACCTCGGCTTCGGCGCCCACACCGTCTCGGTGACGGCGAGCGACACCGCCGGGAACCGGTCGGCGCCGCTCACGTGGTCGTTCGACGTCGCCGATGAGACGCCGCCGTCCGTCACCGACCGCGCGCCCCTCGCGGGCAGCACCGTCCCCGGCGCCTCCGCGATCGGGTTCGACCTGCGCGACACGGGCTCGGGCGTCGACCCGGACACGCTCCACGTGCTCGTCGACGGCTCGGACGTCACCGCCTGGGGCTCGCTCGCCTCGGGCCAGTTCCGCTACGCGCCGGGGGGCATGGCGCCCGGCGTCCACACGGTCTCCGTGACGGTCGCCGACCGGGCCGGGAACGTCGCCGGGCCGGTGGAGTGGGAGTTCGCCGTCGCCAGCCCGGCCGACCTGCACCTGGTCGCGCAGACCGCGGCGTCGATCGTGGCCGGCGGGAGGGTGACCATGCGCTTCACCGCACGTGACGGCGCCGTCGCGATGGCCGGCACCCGGGTCGTGATCGCGTCCCGCGTCGCGGGCGGCACCGGCTTCCACACGCTCCGCACGATGACGACGAGCGCCTCGGGCGTGGTCTCGTGGATCGCCGCGCCCTTGCACAACACCGTCTACCGAGCCGAGCTCGCCGACGCGCCGACGGTGCGGGCCTCGCGGACGGTGGCCGTCCGCCAGCGGGTGGCGCTCGTCGCCGACCACCTCCGCGTCCATCGAGGCGGTGCGGTGCGGCTGAGCGGACTCGTCGCGCCCGGCCATCCCGGCGCGCGGGTGTCGGTCCAGCTCCTGACCGCGTCCGGCTGGCGGACCGTCGCCCGGCCGCGGCTGGGCATCGGTTCGCACTACGTCAAGACGGTGGTCGCGGCGGCCCGCGGCCGCTACGTCCTGCGGGTGACCGCCGCGGCGACCACCACGAACGCCGCCGGCCGCAGCCGGACGATCACCGTCCGCGTCTCCTAGCCGCGCGGGCGGGAACGACGCGCCCGGGCCGGGCCCGGGCGCGTCGCCGTGCGCCGGAGCATCTGACCCCGTACCATTCGCGGCTTCGAAAACCTGGCAGGAGGGGGAGAGATGAGGACCAAACTGTCCATCGTGGCGGCGCTCGTCGCCGTGGGCGCGCTCGGCGCCGGCATCGGGATCGCGAAGGCGGCGCAGCATCGGGCCGCGGCGCCCACCCACGCGAGCGCGCAGGTGCTCTTCGCGGTCGTCACCAAGACGGGCCACCTGTACCGCGGGCTCGGCGCCGCCTCGGCGGGGGTCGACAACCACCAGACCGGCGAGTACCACGTGCTCTTCAAGCGGGGCGTCCGGAAATGCGCCTACACCGCGACGATCGGAACGATCGGATCGTCGGGGCAGCCGCCTTCGGGCGAGGTCAGCGTGGAGGGCCTGCACGGGCGCAAGGCGGGTGTCTTCGTGGTGACGGTCGACTCGGCGGGCAACCCGTCGTATCTGCCGTTCCACCTCGTCGTGACCTGCCCCAAGCTCTAGGGCGGGTGGACACCGGGAGGGGTCGTCCGGCCCCTCCCGGGCACCTCCGGGCGCCCCGGTAGAATCCGTCCGGTGAGCGCCTCGTCGATCCCAGCAGCCCGTCCTCGTCTCGCCACCGCGAGGTGAGCGCGGCGGGCGCCGCCACCAACTCCCTCCTCGACGCGCTCAACCCGCAGCAGCGCGAGGCCGTCGTGCACACCGACGGGCCCATGCTCGTGGTCGCGGGCGCCGGGTCGGGGAAGACCCGCGTCCTCACGCACCGGGTCGCGCACCTGATCGAGTCGGGCGCCGCCGCGCCGAGCGAGATCCTCGCGATCACGTTCACCAACCGGGCGGCGAACGAGATGAAGGAGCGCGTCCAGGGGCTCGTCGGCGGCCGCACCGCCGCCCGGATGTGGGTGATGACGTTCCACGCGGCCTGCGGCCGCCTGCTCCGGCGCGACGCCGAGCGGCTCGGATACCGGTCGAGCTTCACGATCTACGACCAGGCCGACCAGGTGCGGCTCGTGAAGGCGTGCATCGAGGAGCTCGAGCTCGACCCGAAGCGGTTCGCCCCCCGGGCCGTCCACTCGGCCATCTCGCGGGCCAAGGACCGGCTCCTGACGGCCGAAGGCTACGGCGACCAGGTGGGCAACTTCTTCGAGCAGACCGTGGCGAGCGTCTACGCGCTCTACCAGCGCCGGCTCTACGCCGCGAACGCGATGGACTTCGACGACATGATCCTCCAGACCGTGCTCCTGCTCGAGGCGGACGAGGAGGCGCGCGTCGCCTGGCAGGGCCGGTTCAGCCACATCATGGTGGACGAGTACCAGGACACGAACCACGCCCAGTTCCGGCTGCTCTCCGTCCTGGCGGCGCAGCACCGCAACATCGCGGTCGTCGGCGACCCCGACCAGTCCATCTACGCGTTCCGCGGAGCCGACATCCGCAACATTGCCGAGTTCGAGCACGACTTCCCGGGCGCGCGCGTCGTCGCGCTCGAGCAGAACTACCGCTCGACCCAGGCGATCCTCGACGCCGCCAACGCCGTCATCGCCCGCAACCCCGACCGGCGGCCGAAGCGGCTCTGGTCCGACCTCGGCCGCGGCCTCCCGGTGCGGGTCATCGAGGCGGAGGACGAGCACGCGGAGGCGCGGTTCGTCGCGGGCGAGATCGGCAAGGCGCTGGACGAGGGCGCCGGGCCGGCCGACATCGCCGTCTTCTACCGGATGAACGCCCAGTCGCGCGTGCTGGAGGACGTGCTCGTCCGCCAGGGCGTCGGCTACCGGGTGGTCGGCGGCCCGCGCTTCTACGAGCGGGCCGAGATCAAGGACGCGATCGCCTACCTCCAGGTGATCCACAACCCGGCCGATGAGGTGTCGCTGCGGCGGATCGTGAACCAGCCCCGGCGCGGGATCGGGACGGCGTCGCTCGATCGCCTGGCCGCCCACGCGAACCAGATGAACTGGACGTTGCTCGAGGCGATCGAGCACTCGAGCTCCGTCCCCCTCGGCACCGCCGCGGCTGCCCGCGTGCGGGAGTTCGCGACCCTGATCGAGGATCTGCGCGAGGTCGCCTCGACGGCGTCGCCGGCCGAGCTCCTGGAGCAGGTGATGGAGCAGACCGGCTACCGGGCGATGCACGAGGCGGAGCGGACGTTCGAGTCGCAGGGCCGGCTCGAGAACCTCGACGAGCTCGTCGGCGTCGCCCGGGAGTTCGCCGAGCGCGGGGAGGAGGACGCGTCGCTCGCGACCTTCCTGCAGGAGATCTCGCTCTACTCCGACTCCGACACGTTGAACGAGCCGCGGCCCGAGGTCACGCTGATGACGATCCACAACGCGAAGGGGCTCGAGTTCCCGATCGTGTTCGTGATCGGCCTCGAGGAGGGGCTGTTCCCCCACCAGCGCTCGCTCGACGAGGGCGACGAGGCCGAGGAGCGGCGGCTCTGCTACGTCGGGATGACCCGGGCGCAGCAGTCGCTCGTGCTCACCCACGCCCACAGCCGCACGATCTTCGGCATGCGCGGCTACAACCTGCCGTCCCGGTTCCTGAGCGAGCTGCCCGCCGAGGAGATCGAGCGCGAGCGCCGCGCCCCCGCGTGGCAGGCGCCGCCGATGCCGGCCGGCATGCGCTCCAAGGAGCAGCCCGTGCCCGACCTCTCGATCGGCGACGAGGTGCGCCACGCCACCCTGGGCGAGGGCACGGTGATCGGCATCGACCGCGACGTGGTCGCGGTGCGCTTCCGTGAGGACGGCTCCGAGCGGCGGCTCATGCTCGGGTACGCGCCGCTCGAGCGCATCTAGCCACCGGTTTCCGACCCGCGCCGAAACTCTGCGCGAGGGCGGTCGATGACATCCGGCATGAGACGTCTCGCACCGATCGCCTGCCTGATCGCTCTGCTCACATTCGCCGGGAGTGCGTCGGCCGCCGGATCGGTCGTCGGCAGCGGCAACTTCCACGTCCCCGGGAAGGCGATCGGCTGCCACTACGTCGACCACGGACCGGTGTCCGCGGCCCTGCCCGCCTCGGCGACGATCCGGTGCGAGCGCTACTCGGACAAGACGTTCGTCGCGGTCTCGACGACCGGCACGGTGACGAAGTCGCACAAGGGCGCCGCTGTCGCGGCCGGCCCGGTCGCGCACCAGGGCGGGTGGACGCGCCGGTTCAGCGCGAAGCTGACCTGCACGGCGATCGGGATGGTCGGCGGCGGCGGCGAGGTCGACTGCACCTTCGGCGCCCGGCACTCGTTCCGGATCAACCCCACCCTCGTGCAGATCAAGAACTGACGGCCCGCGCGGGTGGTGTTGCCGCCGCTCGCGTCAGCCCGGTATCCTGCAGCGCGCGCCGCGAGCGCGGCCATGGGGCGGTTAGCTCAGTTGGGAGAGCACCAGCTCGACAAGCTGGGGGTCACTGGTTCGAGCCCAGTACCGCCCACTCTCAATGTGTCCGAGCTCCCGGCAAGGTGGACGGGGCTCATGGGGGGACCCCGGTTCCCCCATGTTGAAGCTCGGGGTCACTGGTTCGAGCCCTACCGCCCATGGACCGACGCGCCCCGGTTACGCCGCGAGCTGCTCCTCCAGCTCGGGCACCCGCAGCTCCTCGACCGTGACGGCCGCCGGGCGCTCCGGGCGGATCAGGACGAGGACGATCGCGAGCGCGACGCCCAGCATCCCAGCGCCGGCGGGCCAGGACGGCCATCGGCACCGCCATGCTGGTCAGGTAGGACGTGTCGGGGCCGATGCGGCTGAGCCAGGCCATGCCCGCGAAAGGCGACGAGGATGCCGCCGCTCAGGCCGCGGCTGTTGCCGAACCGTGCGACCAGGCCCGGCACGACGTTCGTGCTAGGCCTGCTCGATGCGCAGCCGGTTCCCGGCCGGGTCGCGGACGGCTGCGTCGCGGACGCCCCAGGGCTGGCTGGCGGGCTCCGAGAGCACCTCGACGCCGGGCGTGTCGGCGATCTTCGCGAACGTGGAATCGAGGTCGTCGACGCGGAAATGGGCCGGGTACAGCTCGCCCTTGGCGAGCTGGGCGGCGATCGCGTCGCCGTCCTCCTGCGAGCGGCCCGCGTGCGGCTGCGAGAGCACGATGCCGATCTCGGGCTGGGTCTCGGACGTGAGGGTGATCCAGCGGAAGCCGCCCTGCTCGACCTCGAACTTCACGGTCAGGCCGAGGCTGTCGCGGTAGAACGCGAGAGCGGCGTCGGGATCGTCGACGAGGATGTGAACGGTGCTGAGTGTGATGGTCATGGCACCGATGCTACGTCCGTCCGGCGATCGGTGCTTCTCCGAAACTGATCTCGTCCACGGGCCGCTGCCCGCCGCGCTTGCGCGGCCGTGTCACCACCATCATCTGGCAGGGGGCGACGACCTGGAATTTCTCGTGGTCGCGGGCCCGGTACGCGGACGGCGTCTCGCCGACCAGCTCGGTGAACCGGGCCGAGAAGGAGCCGAGGCTCGTGCAGCCGACCGCGAAGCAGACCTCCGTGACGCTCAGGTCGCGGCGGCGCAGGAGCGCCTTCGCCCGCTCGATCCGCCGAGTCATGAGATACGAGTAGGGCGTCTCCGAGTACGCGTCGCGGAAGCGGCGGCTGAAGTGCCCCTCCGACATCAGCGCCGTCCGCGCGAGGGCGGCGACGTCCAGGGGCTGCGCGTACTCCCGGTCCATCCGGTCGCGGGCCCGGCGCAGGCGGCGCAGCTCGTCGAGGTCGATGCCCATACCTGCATTCTGCACCGAGTCGGGGGGAGTACGCCCACTATGCTGGCGCCGTGGAACCGCCGCGCCGTTCGCCGCTCGCCGAGCAGACGATCCTCGTCACCGGAGCGACGGACGGCCTGGGCCGCGCACTCGCCGGCGACCTGGCCGCGTCGGGCGCCGAGATTCTCGTCCACGGCCGCGATGACGGCCGGGGGCGGGATACGCTGGACGAGATCCGCCACCGCACGCCCGATGCCCGGCTGCGGTTCCTGCGTGCCGATCTGGCCTCGCTCGCGGAGGTGCGCGACCTGGCCGCCCAGGTGGAGCGCGAGACCGATCGGCTGGACGCGCTCGTGAACAACGCCGGGATCGGCGCGACCACCGGCGGGGACGAGCGCCGTGAAGTGAGCCGTGACGGCCACGAGCTGCGCTTCGCCGTGAACTACCTGTCCGGCTACCTGCTTACGCGCCTGCTGCTGCCCCTGCTCGAGCGATCGGCCCCGGCCAGGATCGTGAACGTGAGCTCCGCCGGGCAGACGCCGATCGACTTCGGCGACGTCATGCTCACGCGCGGCTACGACGGTGGCCGCGCCTACTGCCAGAGCAAGCTCGCGCAGGTGATGTTCACGTTCGACGTCGCGTGCGAGCTCGACGGACGCTGCGTGACGGCGACCTGCCTGCACCCGGCGACATACATGCCGACGAAGATGGTGCTCGAGGCCGGCACGACGCCGGCGAACCCGCTGGAGCGCGGGCTGGAGGCGACGCGGCGGCTGGTCGCCGACCCGGAGCTCGCCGGCGTCACCGGCGTCTACTTCAACGGGCTGCACCGGGCCGAGCCCGATCCGCAGGCGCACGACGCCGGCGCGCGCCGGCAGCTGCGTGCGCTCAGCGACGAGCTCTGCGGACTCGCCTGATCCTCAGTGCGGCGTCCACTCGCCGCGGTCGGCGGCGTAGCGGGCGAGGATGGCGAGCACCTCGCGGATCCGGCGGCGCACCGCAGGGTCGGCCACCGTCCCGTCCGCCCCGACGGTCTGACGGGGCACCGCGATGTGCGCGCATGCCTCGGTGACGACGTCCGCGTGGATCGTCCGCAGCACGGTCTCGAGCGACGCGTGCGCATGCGCCGCCCGCGTCGGCGAGCCCGACGCGTTCACCCAGGCGACCGGCTTGCCGTACATCTCGGGCCCGCCCACCCACCAGTCGAGCAGGTTCTTGAACGTCCCCGGAAGCGCGCCGGCGTACTCCGGCGTGCAGATCAGAACCGCGTCCGCCGTCGCGATCCGGGCCCGCAGGCCGGCGACGGCGGGCGGCAGCGGGTCGCGGTCGTCGTCCGGGTTGAAGTGGGGGAGGTCGGTCATCCCGGTGTACAGCTCCGCCTCGACGCCTTCCGGCGGGCCGGCGGCGGCGGTCCGCAGCAGCGCGCTGTTCGTGGAGGCGCCCCGCGTGCTGCCCGAGACGAGCAGGATCCGGCTGGACGGCTCGGCTGCGGCCATGACGCAAACCTAGCCGCGCGGCCCAGTAGAGTCGGCGGCGATGCCTCCCGGCGACCACCTGCTCGAGTTTGCGATCACCGCCTTCGTGCTGATCGTCGTCCCCGGCCCGAGCGTGCTCTTCGTCGTCAGCCGGGGCGTGGCGCTCGGGCGGCGGGCGGCGCTCGCGACCGTGATCGGGAACACCGGGGGCGTGATGTTTCAGGCGATCCTGGTCGCGCTGGGGCTGGGGGCGCTGGTGGAGCGCTCCGACGCGGTCTTCACCGTCGTCAAGCTGGCCGGCGCCGCCTACCTGGTGCTGCTCGGCGTCCGCATGCTGCGCAACCGTCAGGGCCTGGCCCGCCTGCACGACGCGACCGAGGTACCGAAGGGCACCCGCCGGATCGTGCGCGAGGGGTTCGTCGTCGGGCTCACGAACCCGAAGGCCGTGATCGTCTTCACCGTGGTGCTGCCCCAGTTCGCCGACCCGTCGCGCGGGCACGTCCCGCTCCAGCTGCTCGTCCTGGGCGGCCTCTTCCTCACGATCGGTGTCCTCTCGGACAGCGCCTGGGCGATCGCCGCGGGCACCGCGCGCACCTGGGTCGCGCGCTCGCGCGGGCGGCTCGAGGCGATCGCGGGCGCCGGCGGGGTGGTGCTGATCGGCCTCGGCCTTCGGCTGGCCGTCACCGGCCGCCACGACTAGTTGCAGCCGGCGCTGCCGGAGTCGAGCACGGCCCCGGTCGTCGAGACCATCTTCCAGGTGTAGCCGGTCGGATGCAGGGTCAGCTCGAGGACGCCGAAGTCGCTGCCGGCATTCGCCTGGACGTTGGTCGTCCCGTTGATCGATCCATGATCCTCGCCGCCGGTGCCGACGATGAACTCCCGCACGCCGTCGGGATCGGCATTGCCGCTCGCGTCCTGCGGCGCGAAGCGCGCGTACGTGTGGATGTGGCCGTTCAGGACGATGTCCGCGTGCACGGCGCGGAGCGTCTGCCAGAAGTAGGCGTAGTTCGAGCTCATGCCGGCCGTACCGTTGTAGTACGGCTCGTGCCAGTAGGCGAGTGTGCACTTGCTCGTGCCCAGGTGCGACTGAAGGAACTGCCCCTGCGGTGAGCCCGCGTCGCAGCCGCCCACGTTGCCGCACTCACCGTTCAGCGCGATCATGTGCCACGCGCCGATGTTCCAGGCGTAGTCGCCCTGCGCGTTCCCGGCCGCGGCGCCGAAGTAGCGGAAGTAGCCGGCGGCGTTCGGCGCGCAGTCGCTCCCACCGCCCGTCTGGTACTCGTGGTTGCCCGGGACGGGGTGGATCTTGGCCTTGAAGCGGCCCCAGGACGGGTCGAACGACCCCTCGAACGCGCTGAACCCGCCGCAGCCGTACTGGTCGTCGCCGAGGGTGAGGACGGCCGCGATCCGGGGATCGTTCTGGATGATGTCGGACGTCGCCATCTGCCCGCACGCCGCCGCGGTGCCCTGCCCGCCGTTGAAGTTGCCCGACGTCGGGTCGCAGGCGATGTCGCCGGCCGCCGCAATGATCGGGTCGCCCGCCGCGGGCATGATCGCCGTCACCTGGGCCGTCCGCTTCGACCGGTTGCCGGACGCGTCGAAGGCGTCGACCGCGTAGCCGTACGTCCTGCCGGCGACCGCAGTGGTGTCCGTGTAGGTCGTCCGCGCCGCCCCGAAGACCGTCGCGAGGAAGGCGCCGCCGCGGTACACGGTGTACCCGGCGACCGCGCGGTTGTCCGTTGAGGCATCCCAGGCCAGCGCCACCTTCGTCTGCGACGCGGCCTGGGCGGCGAGCCCGGTGGGCGCCGCCGGCGCCCGGCCGTCGTCCGACGGCGCCGTGAGGCTGAGTGAGTCGACCTGAAAGCTGTCCCCGGCGGCCGCGCGCGACGTCTGCACGACGCGGAAGGCGATCGTGTCGCCCGCGTGCTTGGCCCGATAGTCCACCGCCGGGAACGCGTGCCAGGAGCCCGTCGCCTTGACGCAGCCGGCGTGCTGCCCGGCGATGCGACCGGCGGGCGTCATCTCGAGCAGCTTCAGGCACACCGTGCGCCCGGGACGGCCCGAGCGGACGTAGCCGCGGGCGCGGTAGAGGCTGCCTGCGGCCGTCGGCACCGGGTCGGGGTGGGCGGTGATCGAGTAGGTGGTTCCGCTCGTGCGGCCGACCCGGGCAGCGTGGCCGCCGCCGCGGCCGTCAGGCCGCACCGTGAGCGCTGCGCGGACGCCCTTCCAGCCCGCGAGCGATCCCTTGCCCGCGTTCTCGAACCCGCCGTTCGGCAGCAGGTTCGTCGCGGCGAACGCCGGCCCCGCCGCCAGCGCGACGGCAAGGACGGACGCCGCGAGGACGGCAAATCGGAGACGTTTGCGTGACACCCGTCCCCATCATCCGGGCGCCTCGGGAACCGGTCAAGCGCCGACGGGCGACTCGGCCTCGAGCGGCATGACCACGTCGGCCTGCTCCGTCACGAGCGGGTCGTGGGTGGCGCAGACGATCGTGGCGCCGTGCAGGCGGGCTGCGTCGGCCAGCATCCGGCCGACCACCGCCGCGTTCACCTGGTCGAGCCGCGAGGTCGGCTCGTCGACGAGGAGCAGGTCGGGCTCGCAGGCGAGCGCGCGGGCGATGGCCACGCGCTGGCGCTCGCCGGCCGAGAGCCGGGCCACCCGGTGCTCGAGCCGGTGGCCGAGGCCGACGCGGGAGAGCCAGGTCGCCGCCGTCTCCGCGGCCTCCTCGCCCTCTCCGAGGCCGCGCATCGCCATTGCCAGGGTGACGTTCTCGGTGGCGGACAGGTAGTCGACGAGGCCGGCCTCCTGGGCGACGACGGCCACGTGGCGGCGCCGGAACGCGGCGGCCGCGTCCCGGTCGAGCCCGCTGACGGCCTCTCCCAGGGCGATCACCTCGCCCGAGCTGGGATGCTCCATCCCGGCCAGGAGCCGCAGCACGGTGCTCTTGCCCGATCCGGACCGCCCGGTGAGCGCCGTCATCCGGCCGGACGCGAACGTCGCGTCGAAGCCGTCGAGCACGACCCGGGCGCGGCGGCCCTCGCCGTAGCGCATGCCCACGGCGCGCAGCTGGGCCGCTGCCGTCGGCTCCGCCCGCTCGGGGAGCGGCGCGGGCGCCGCCTCCTCGGGCACGGGCGCGGCGGCCGGTCCCGCGGGCGTGATCAGGATCCCCTGGTCGTGGCGCTCGGCCCGTGCCAGCCGGCCGACGCCGGTGTCGCGCAGGAGCTCCTCCGGCAGCCGCAGCCAGCCGCCGCTCCCGACCACGATGGCGCTCGCGCCGCCGGCCGACGCCTCGTCGCTGAGGCGGCCGTCGCGGATGTGGACGGTGCGGTCGGCGACGGTCGTGGCGGTCGGGTCATGGCTCACGAGCACGACGGTCGCCCCGTCGTCCCGCGCCAGCTCTGCGATCAGCTCGTAGGCGACCGCCACGTTCCGCGCGTCGAGCTCGCCGGCCGGCTCGTCCGCGAGCAGCAGCGCCGGCCGGTGCGCCACCGCGGCGCAGATCGCGACCCGCTGCTGCTCGCCGCCCGAGAGGCGTCCCGGCGGCGTCTCGCCCGCGTCCGCGAGTCCGACCCGCTCGAGCAGCTCCCTGGCCCGCCGGTCGCGGTCGGGCGCGCCGACGCCGAGCATCGCCAGCTGGAGGCCGACGATCTCGCGGCAGCGCAGCTCGGGCGGGAGCGAGCGGTGGTAGTGCTGGTCGACGATCCCGAGCGACCGCGCGCGCAGCGCGGCGGCCCGGCGCGGGCGCAGGTCGGCCATGTCGTGCCCGAGCACGCGGGCGGTGCCGGCGGACGGGCGCTCGAGCCCTGCCAGGATACGCAGGAGCGTGCTCTTGCCCGAGCCGCTCGGGCCGAGCACCGCCACCACCTCGCCGGGATCCACGTGCAGTGTCAGTCCCTGCAGCGCCGCCGCCTCGCCCTCCGCGCTGCGGTGGATGCGGAAGAGGTCGCGGGCGTCGATGACCGGGATCACGGCCCGCCCCCGATCCGGCCGGGCACCGGCGCCCGGAACGCGGTGCGCGCGAACGCCCACACGAGCGCGAGGCCGCAGGCCGCGAACGCGACCAGGCCGAGGGCCACCGTGGCCCAGTCCTGCACGCTCCGCAGGGGCGGCTCCGCCGTGGCGGCCCCGGCGCCGAGCGAGACGAGGTCGATCACGAGCCGCTCGAGCACGGCGCCGAGCACCAGGCCGCCCACGATGCCCGTCACGACCAGAGCGGCCGCCCGCAGCACAAGGTGGCGGCGCAGGGCCGGCGGGCCGACGCCCATCGCCTCCAGGTCGACCAGGTGGTCGCGCTCGTCTCCGAGGTCGGCGGCGCAGACGAGCACGAGGCCGGCCACGCCCAGCACGAGCGCGAGCAGCGCGGACATCGCCAGCACATCCAGGAGGCCGCGCGCGAGCGGCTCTGACGCGAGCCGCGACTGGACGGCGTCGCGCGAGCGCACCTCTAGGGCCGAGAACGGGCGCCGCCGCAGAGCAGCGTCGACGCGGGCCCGATGCGCGGCGGGCACGGCCAGCCATACCTCGGCCGGCGTCGCCGTCCCGGGGTCGTCCGCGTTCAGCGTCGCCGCGAGGTCGCCCTCGTCCGCCACGACGAAGGCACCGCCGGCCGTGGGGAACCGATGGGCGATCGCGGTGATCCGGACGGTGAGCGGGTCGGAGCCTTCGACGGTCATGTGCAGGATCCCGTTCTTTCCGGCGAGCGAGGCGAGGCCCGGGCTGGCGACGACGGGCACGGCCTTGCCGTCGGTGGACTGGCGGGGCCGGAAGAGGCCGTTCGTGCTGCCGTCGAGCGCGTAGCGGAGTCCCGCGCCTGATCCGGTGGCGGGCCGGGCGGTGCCGCGCGTCACCCAGTCGCCCCAGTCGGTGACCGGGCCGGCCCCGGCCTGGAGCGGGTCGAGGCGGAGGCTGCCGCGGGCGACGATGGTGAGCCCGCCCTCGATGCCCTGGTGCGCGAGCGCCTGGGCGTCGTTGAACCGCAGGGCGACGACAATGCCGACGACGTGCCCGCCGCGGTCGGCCGCCGGGAGCCTGGCATGCAGCGTCGTCGTGCCCCGCGTCGTGTCGCCGAGGGTGACGTTGTCGAACTCGCCGCGCGGGGTCTCGATCGCGAGCGCCAGGTTCACCGGCCGGCCGGCCGTGGTCACCCGCAGCGAGACGCTCGCGGCGTCCGGCGGCAGGTGGGCGCCGTTCAGGGCGGGCGGGTGCGCGGGCCGCAGCCGCCGTACGAGCTCGGCCTGCGAGACCGAGGCGAAGTCGCTGCGCCAGTTGCGGATCGACGAGATGGCCCCTGCCGGGACGCCGAGGACGGTGGCCTGCGCCGGCAGCCCTGGCGCGGGGGCGGTGGCGGCGGAGCGGACGATCGGTGCCGCCAGCGTCCCGGGCGCGAGCCGGCGGTACGCCGAGAGCGGCGCGGCCTGGAGCGGGAGCCGCAGAGCGGCGCTCTCCAAGAGCGTGTAGTCGAGCGGCACCTGGAAGGCCGCCTGGTCGTGCTCGCCCTGGGCGAGCGTCGCCCGGTAGGCGACCGCGAAGACGCCGAGGCCGATGCCGGCGACCAGGAACGCGGCGGCGAGCGTCGGGCGCCCACCCTCGCGCCCGAGCGAGACGATCGCCAGGCGCACGCTCGGCGGCCCGCGGCGCAGACCGCGGCCGGCCAGGCGCAGGAGCGGGCCCGCCAGGCGGGCGGTGACGATCGCCGCGGCGACGGCGACGAGGCCGGGGAGGAGGGCCAGCAGGGGATCGGATCCGGACGCCAGCGACGTGGAGCCGGCGCTGCCGCGGGCGGCGGCCAGGGCGACTGCGCCGACGATCGCGAGCGCGGCCAGGTCGAGCCCGCGCAGCGGGCCCAGGCGCAGGTCGACCCCCGCGGTGCGCTCGGCGGCGACCAGGATCGCGGCGCCGGCGATCCATGCGCCCAGGATCGCGACGATGCCGGGGCCGGACGCGATGGTGTGGCGCAGGACCGGGCCGGCCGCGACGTCGGCGCGGTCGGCCGCGATCGCCACCCCGGCGGCCGCAATCAGCGCGCCCGCCACCGCGCCCGCGAGCGTGATCCAGGCGGCCTCGACCCAGGCGAACGTCCACAGCTGGCCGAGCCGGGCGCCGTGGCGCTCGAGCCGGGCCCACTCCGTGCCGGCGTCCCGGCGCAGCCCGGCCGCCGCGAGGAGCACGAACCCGAGCAGGAGGGCCGCTGCGCCGCCGCCGACGAGCTGCATGCGGCGGGCGGCGACGGAGTCCGCCTGGCGCAGGTCGAGCAGCGTGTTCGTCGGCCCGGTGAGCCCGAACGGCGTCCCCAGCAGCCGCACCTGCCGCGTCGCCGCCGCCTCGCGGTCGAGCAGGCCTGTGATCTGCCAGTCGTGCAGCCCGCGGGGGTCGATCGGCGTCGTCCAGCCGTACGCGCGGTAGACCGCCGAGAACACCGGCAGCGCCGAGAGCTGGGACAGGCCGCCCGCGAGCAGCACAGGCGGGGGGCCGCCCTTGGCCTGGTGGCTGCTGCGGGTGAGCGGCGCCAGGGTGACCGGCAAGGCTCCGGACGTGCGCCCGACGACCACCAGCCGCAGCCCCGGCTCGGCCATCGAGGTGACCGGGGTGCCGCCCGCCTGGAGCACCTCGCAACGGGCAGGAACGCAGGAGCGGGGGAGGCGGCCCGAGCGCAGCCGCACCCACCGGCCGGGGGAGTCGATCGCCCCGAGCTCCACGAGGTGCCCGCCGAGGTTCAGCTCGGGGAAGGACAGCGTCCGCGCGGGCGGCGCCGGGCCCAGGCGCGACAGCGCCTTCGTCGCCGCGGTGTCGATCCGGCCGTACCCGCTCGCGGGCGGCGTCCCCAGCCAGGTGGCGGTGAAGCTGCGCTGCGCCACGGGCAGGTCCGCGAGCGCCGCCCGCAGGCTCCGGTCGGCCGTGATCGTCGAGCCGCCGACGACGCCGCCGAGGGCCGCCGCCGCCACCGCGACGCCGACCGCCACGAGGCCGCCGCGCCCGGGACGCGCGCGCGCTCGCGCCGCCGCCACCCGAAGCGGCGCCCAGGCCGCCCGCGATCGGGCTCCCACATCGGCGCGAATCTCCAACCGCGGAGAATGTTCGCGCCTCGGCTCCTGCGTCACAAGCGCGAATCCGCGAGCGCGGTGTTCACGCCTCGCGAACTGCCCGCAGCCGCCGCTCGCTTCCCGGCCGGTCGGCGAGCTCGGCGAAGACGGCGACGGACGCGTCGATGAAGGCCTGCATCGGCCCGGTGACGTTGCGGTCGCGATGCCAGGCCAGGGCGAGCGTGCGGGGCGGGACGTCGCGGGAGAGATCGAAGGCGACGGTGCGCCCGTCGCCGGGATCGAAGCCGAGCCCAGGCATGACGGCGACGCCGACGCCGGCCGCGACCAGCGCCTGGACCGTGGCGTTCACGTCGGAGCGGAAGGCGAAGTGCGCCTCGCCGCCGGCAGACCGGATCTGGTCCTCGACCCGGCGCAGCCCGCGGCACTGGGTGTGGCCGATGAGCTCCAGGTTGCCGATCTCCGACAGCGTGGGGCAGTGGGGCCGGTGGGCGAGCGGCGAGTCGCTGCGAACGATCAGCACGTACGGGTCGACGAGGAGTGGGAGCGTCTCGAACGGGCCCGGCGGGGCCGGCAGCTCGACGAAGGTGACGTCGAGCTCGGCCGTCTCGACGCCCCCGTAGAGGTCGAGGTCGGTCTCGGACTCGCGCGGCTGGATGCGGACGAGCGGCCAGTCGCGCCCGAAGCGCCGCACGATGTCCGGGAGCGCGCGGATGCCGACGCTCTGCGTGATCCCGACCCGCAGCGGGCCGGCGGTGTCGTCGTCGAGGGCGGCCATGTCGGCCTGAGCGGCGCGGAGGCGGTCGAGGATCGCGTCGGCGTGGTCGAGCAGCACCCGGCCGGCCTCGGTCAGCTCGATCCCGGCGCCGCGGCGGCGACGCACGAGGGGGCGCCCGACCGCCCGCTCGAGCGCCCCGACGTGGGCGCTGACGCCCGACGGCACGTATCCGAGCTCGGCTGCGGCCGCCCGGAACGACCCCGCCTCGGCGACGGTCCGCAGCGTGGCCAGGTGGCGGGGCTCGATCCCGAGCCAGCGCGGCTCGCCGCCGCCGGTCACGCCGGGATCCCGCTCCAGTGCGGGCCGACGGCGGCCAGCACGGCGTCGATGGCCGCGTCGCCCCGGTCGCGGTCGTCCGGCAGGTAGGCGAGCGGGTCGTCCAGCAGCGGGCCGGTGCCGAGCACGCCCTCGAGGGTGGCGTGCATGCAGTAGGCCGAGTAGGTGCGCCCGTAGCCGCCCTCCTGGACGAGCACGAGCCGGCCGTCGCAGTGCTCGTCGGCAAGGCGCCGGGCGGCGGCGCCGAGGTCGCGGAACCCCTCCATCGAGACGCACATGCGGCCGTTGGGGTCGTACTGGCTCGCGTCCTGTCCGCACGCGATCACGAGCAGACCGGGGTCGAACGCCCCGAGGAGCGGCCCGACGACGCGCGACCATGCCCGCCGGTAGCCCTCGTTGCCCGTCCCCACCGGCAGCTCGATGTTGATGTTGCGGCCGGTCCCGTCGCCGTCGCCGAGCTCGTCCGGAGCGCCGGTCTGGGGGTGGTGCGGCCCCCACGAGCCGTGGCGCATGTGGAACGAGATCGTGACGACGTCGGGCCGCGTCCAGAAGCACTCCTGGGTGCCGTTGCCGTGGTGCACGTCCCAGTCGACGACCGCGACCCGGTCGATGCCGCGCCGCCGGGCGAGCTCCGCGCACAGGGCGGCGTTCGAGAACAGGCAGTAGCCGTCCGCCTGGGCCGGCTGGGCGTGGTGGCCGGGCGGCCGCACGAGCGCGTACGCCTGCCCGCACTCGCCGGCGAGGACGGCCTCGGTCGCGGCGAGGGCAGTCCCCGCCGACCCGAGCGCGGCGCCCCACGAGGCGGGCACGACGGGCGTCGACTGGGTCAGGATCGCGGGCGCGCCGGCGCAGGCCGCCTCGATCGAGTCGATGTAGGCGGGCGCGTGGATGAGCTCGAGCTCATCGCGAGTCGCGTACCGGCCGTCCCGCCACTCGAGGCGCGGCGCGATGGGGCCGTTTCGCAGCATCGAGCGGATGTTGCGGATCCGCTCGGGGTTCTCCGGATGCAGCTCGGGCACCTCGATGAGCGGCGTCGGGCCCTGGTCGAACATGCCCGCGCCCGTGTCGTGGACGAGGGCCTCGTCGTGCCAGTAGACGCGCATCGCCCGATCCTAGAGCACGAGTGAGGGGTCAGGCCCGGTGGGACCGGTCCTGTCCCATCGCGGCGTCGGCTACGAGAGTTTCAGCTCTGAGCTCGAACTGATGATGTGGCGCAGGTCGCGCTTCGCGATCGCCTTCGTGGAGACGGGCGAGGCGACGTGAATGCTCACGACGTACGTATCGGGACCTGACGTGAAGATCCCGGCGATGTGTCCCGAGTGCGACGCATGGTTGTGGTCGTACCAGTGCACGACATGGCCCCCGATCGTCTCCGACCCGGGCTCCTCGCCGCCGAAGCACGGGACGCCCTCACACCTGGGCGGGAACGTCCCCGACGGGTAGCCCTCGAACACGACGTGCACGAGCTGGCCCTCCTCGAGCCAGGCGTATCCGAGCTGCCACTGGTGCTGCTCGACGCGGGCGGTGTTCCACTGGCCGTGGATGATCGCGTCGACCGGGCTCGGCATCCAGCCGGGGCACCAGACCGGCATGCCGACCTTGTTCGCCCACGTTTGCCACCCCGCGTTCCACGCCTTGGCACACCCCGACGGGGACGCTGGTTTGGATCCTGATTCCGATGAGCCGGATCCACACGCGGCGCCAGTGACGGCAACCGCCACGAGGAGTACCATTGCGCGGCGATGCCAAAGCTTGTCGGCAGCGGACGGATTCGTGGGCGGCGCGCTTGCTCCCATCCGCTCGTGATGGTAAATACCCCATCTCGCGCCCGCGCCGGTTCGGTTCGGGAGAGGGCCCTTAATCCGCAGTGGGAGGAGAATTCATGAGAAGTGTTTCAGGCCGCGCCATGATGGTCGCGGCCGTCGCGCTCTCGCTCGCCGTTGCCGCAGGCTGCGGTTCCAGCGGCGGCAACAGCAATGGTGGCGGGAGCGGTGGGGGCGGCGGAAGCGCGACTCCGGTCAACTCGTCGACCTGCGCGGCTCCCGTGGGGAAGGGGCAGTACGAGATCGTCTCCGACCTCCCGATGCAGGGCGCCTCGTCCCACCAGACGAAGCAGATGGTTCAGGCGATCGAGATGACTCTCGAGCAGAACCACTGGAAGGCCGGCAACGTCACGCTGCAGTACCAGGCCTGTGACGACTCGACGGCCCAGGCGGGCACGTGGGACTCCGCCACCTGTAGCGCCAACGCCAACGCCTACGCACAGGACACCTCCGTCATCGGCAACATCGGGACGTTCAACTCCGGGTGCGCCGAGCTCGAGGCTCCCGTGTTGAACCGCGCCCCCGGTGGGGCCGTGGCGATGGTGAGCCCCGCCAACACGTGGCCGGGCCTGACGCAGAAGACGAAGACGCCGGGTGAGCCGGAGAAGTACTTCCCGACCGGCAAGCGCAGCTACGCGCGCGTCGTCGCCGCCGACAACTTCCAGGGCCCGGCGCTCGCGCTGACCGCCCAGGGGCTCGGCGTGAAGAGCGTCTTCATCCTGAACGACAAGCAGGCCTACGGCCTCGGCGTCGCCACGTACTTCCGTGACGCGGCCAAGAAGCTCGGCATCCAGATCAAGGGCTTCACCGCGTACAACACGAAGACGGGGACGAACTACCAGGCCCTGATGCAGCAGATCGGCGCCACGCATCCGGACGCGATCATGGTCGGCGGGCTGGTCTGCGAGAACGGCGGCCAGCTGATCAAGGACAAGGTGTCCGTGCTCGGCCCGAACACCGGCAACGTCAAGCTGCTGCTGCCGGACGGCTTCACGACCCAGTCCACCATCGACGAGGCCGGCGCGAAGAACGCCGAGGGCCTGTACTCGTCGGTGGCCGGCGTCCCGCCGGATCAGCTGAAGGGCGCCGGTGCGACGTTCGTGCAGGACTTCACGAACAAGTACCACCCCGATGCCCTCGACCCGTACACCCCGTACGCGGCCGCGGCCACCCAGGTGCTGCTCAACGCCATCAAGGCGTCGGACGGCTCCCGGGCGAGCATCTCCCAGCACCTGTTCGGCGTTACGGTGAACGACAGCGTCCTCGGGACGTTCAGCATCGACCAGAACGGCGACACCAACCAGGGATCCATGACGGTTGACGTCGCGAAGGGCGGCAAGCTCGTCACCTACAAGGTGCTGACACCGCCGTCCAACCTGGTGGAGGTCTTCCACTAGGCATGGAGGCCACCGGGGAGCGCCGCCAGTGACGACCCGCGCACAGACCGCGCGGCGTCCGATGCTGGCGGCGCTCCCCCGGTTCTCCCGGCAGATCAACCGCGTCTTCACGGGCGTGGTGATCGCCCTGTTCTTCATCTGGATCGTCGGGAACGTCCTGCACGCTCCCGAGCAGTTCATCAGCGTGCTCCTGCTCGGGATCACGTTGGGGGCGATCTACGCGCTGGTCGCGCTGGGGTACACCCTCGTCTACGGCATCATCGAGCTGATCAACTTCGCCCACGGCGACGTGTTCATGCTGGGGACGATGGTGACCATCACCGTCGCGAACGGGTGGCTCGGGCTCGACGGCAGCCAGGCCTGGTACCTGACCATCCCGCTCGTCATGGTCACGTTGCTCGCGGCGATGGCGTTTTGCGGCGGGCTCAACGTCGCCATCGAGCGGATCGCCTATCGCCCCCTCCGGAACGCGCCCAAGCTGGCGCCGCTGATCACGGCCATCGGCATGTCGTTCCTGCTTCAGAACGTCGGCGCGGCGATCTGGGGATTCAACGAGCGGCCGCTCACGTCGACCGGCGAGAGCATCTTCCCCGCCAACACCCTGTTCTCGGTCGGAGGGGTGCCCTACCGGGCGAAGTCGCTGATCGTCGTGCTGATCACGATTCCGGTGCTGCTCGCGCTCGTCTACCTGGTGCGCAACACGAAGCCGGGCAAGGCGATGCGCGCGGTGGCCCAGGACATGGACGCGAGCCGCATGATGGGCATCGACGTCGACCGGACGATCGGCTTTACGTTCGCGCTCGGCGGCGCGCTCGCGGGCGCGGCGGGCCTGCTCTTCGTCATGTTCCAGACGTCGACGCGCTTCGACCTCGGCTTCCAGCTGGGCCTGTATGCGTTCACCGCGGCGGTGCTGGGCGGCATCGGCAACCTCACCGGCGCGGCGCTCGGGGCGCTGTTTATCGGCCTGATCCAGGCCTTCAACGAGGGGCTCTCCTGGCACACGCCGGGATCCGACTGGACCGAGTCGATCATCTTCGCGATCCTCATCCTGGTGCTCGTGTTCCGCCCGCAGGGCCTGCTGGGTGAGGCCACGGCGGACCGCGCATGATGGAGCGCCTCGGGCTGGGCGACGCGTGGTCCCGGGTGCCGACGCCTGTCCGGCGCGCGCTTCTCCCGGCCGTCGTGTTCGTGCTCCTGATCTTCTACCCGAGCTACTACAGCGATCTCACGTCCGCGATCGGCACGAACAGCGTCGAGGCCCAGCTCGTCCCGACGGTGCCGACGATGGTGATCATGACCGTCTACGTCATCATGGCCCTCGGCCTGAACGTCGTGGTGGGCTACGCCGGCCTGCTCGATCTCGGGTACGTGGCGTTCTACGCCGCCGGGGCCTACATCGCCGGCTGGTTTGCCACGCAGCAGTTCTCGCCCCACAACGTCCACATCCTTTCGGTGGGGGTCCCGTCGAGCATTCAGGGCCTCCATTTCAACGTGTGGCTCCTGCTGATCGTCGCGTGCATCTTCGCCGCCCTCTTCGGGATCGTGATCGGCCTGCCGACGCTGCGCCTGCGCGGCGACTACCTCGCCATCGTCACGCTCGGCTTCGGCGAGATCGTGCCTCAGGCCGTGAACAACGGCGACAACTGGTTCGGCCACAACATCACGAACGGCCCCAACGGCCTCACGCCGATCGACGCGCTCGGGTTCGGCTCGATCCACAACGAGATCGGGTTCTTCCCGTCGGCCTACTACAACGTCACGAACGCGGTCAGCTACTACTACTGGACCGGGCTCGCGCTCGTCATCTTCACGCTGTTCTGCTGCATCCGGATCCGCGACTCGCGCCTCGGACGGGCATGGGTGGCGATCCGCGAGGATGAGATCGCCGCGGCCGCGATGGGCGTGCCGCTCATGCGCACCAAGACGTGGGCGTACGCCATCGGCGCGTTCTTCGGCGGCGGGGCCGGCTGCTTCTACGCGATCTACAAGAGTTCGACGTTCCCGGGCGACTTCTCGTTGAACATCTCGATCACCGTGCTGTGCATGGTGATCCTGGGCGGGATGGGGAACGTGTGGGGCGTCTGCATGGGCGGTGCCGTGCTCTCGTACCTCAACTATCAGGGCCTCGAGGCGGTCGGCAACAACTTCAACAACGTCGCCGGCACGAGCTTCAACGTCCCCCAGTACACCTACGGCATCTTCGGGCTCATCATCGTCGTGATGATGCTCCTGCGGCCGCAGGGCCTGATCCCCGGCCAGCGCCGACGGGACGAGCTCGAGCTCGGGGTCGAGGGCGGATCTCTGTACGACGCGAGCGCCTGATGGCCGACAACCTGCTCGAAGCATCGAAGCTGCGCAAGGAGTTCGGCGGCCTGGTCGCGTGCAACGACGTCGACTTCGCGGTGCCGCGGGGCTCGATCGTGAGCCTGATCGGGCCGAACGGCGCCGGCAAGACGACGTTCTTCAACATGCTCACGGGCGTCTACACGCCCACGAGCGGCGAGATCCTCTTCGACGGGCGTGACGTGGCCGGGCTGCCCCCGCACGCGGTCACCCACCTGGGCGTGGGGCGGACGTTCCAGAACATCCGCCTCTTCCCGACGATGACGAGCCTCGAGAACGTCCTGGTCGGCATGCACTCCCGGATCAAGGGGGGCATCGTCCGGTCGGTGCTGCGCACGCCGGGGCTCCGGCGCGAGGAGCGTGCCGCGGCCGCGCGCGCCCACGACCTCCTGCGCTACTGCGAGCTGCCGACCTCCGCCGACGACTCCTATGCGATGCACCTCTCCTACGGCGACCAGCGCCGCCTCGAGGTTGCCCGCGCGCTCGCGACGGATCCCAAGCTGCTGCTCCTGGACGAGCCGACGGCGGGCATGAACCCGCAGGAGACGGCCCAGTTCACGACGTTCGTCGGGAAGGTGCGGGACGAGCGTGGCGTCACGGTGCTCCTGATCGAGCACGACATGAAGGTCGTCATGGGCATCTCGGAGCGGGTCACGGTGCTTGACTACGGCCAGAAGATCGCGGAGGGCACGCCCGCCGAGATCCAGGCCGACGAGCGCGTCATCGAGGCCTATCTCGGAAGCGGTGCCACCTCCGGCAACGGGGAGCCGGCGGGATGAGCACGAACGGCGCGCCCCTGCTCGAACTCGAGGACGTCCACACCTACTACGGGACGATCGAGGCGATCAAGGGCATCTCGCTGCAGGTGCACGAGGGCGAGGTCGTGACGCTGATCGGGGCGAACGGCGCCGGCAAGTCGACGACCCTGCGCTCGATCCAGGGCATCAACCGGCCGAAGCGCGGCCGCATCCTCTTCAACGGGAAGGACATCGTCGGCCACCCGCCGCACGAGATCGTCCGCCTCGGGATCAGCCAGTCGCCGGAGGGCCGGCGCCTGTTCGCCCGCATGAGCGTGCTCGAGAACCTCGAGATGGGCGCGTTCCAGCGGCGCGACCGGTCAGGCGTGCACGAGGACGTGGAGCGAGTGTTCGGGCTCTTTCCGCGCCTGGCCGAGCGGCGGGCGCAGAAGGCGGGGACGCTCTCCGGAGGCGAGCAGCAGATGTGCGCGATGGGACGGGCGCTGATGGCCCGGCCGAAGCTGCTCCTGCTGGACGAGCCGTCGATGGGGCTCGCGCCCGTGCTCGTGGAGCGCATCTTCGAGATCATCACCGAGATCAACTCGCAGGGAACGACGATCCTGCTCGTCGAGCAGAACGCGCTGATGGCCCTCGACGTCGCGACGCGCGGCTACGTCCTCGAGACCGGCGTCGTGGCGCTGACCGACGACGCGGCCGCGCTGCGCTCGAACGAGCGCGTGCGCAAGGCCTACCTCGGCCTCACCTGAGGCTGCGGTCGGCTATCGCCGGCTGCGCGGGGTCCCCGGCCACCAGGCCTGCTGACGCTCGCCCGTGGGCCGGGAATCGACCCCGAAGCGCAGCGACAGCGGACCCACGACCAGAAGCAGGATCAGTATCACTGTCAGTCCCATGCATGTATCATCGGCCCTAGTGTCCATTAGTTCAAATCGAGGTAACGGTGGTTTCCATCATGGAACCTGATCCTTGGCTCGGGGTCGAGCTCCGGCATCTGGCGGCCCTCGAGGCCATCGCGCAGCAGGGCTCCTTCGGGCGCGCGGCGGCCGCGCTCGGATACACGCAGTCCGCCGTCAGCCAGCAGCTGGCAACGCTCGAGCGTGTGGTCGGCGAGCGGCTCGTCGAGCGGCCGGGCGGCCCCCGTCCGGTCGAGCTGACCGAGGCCGGCCGGCTGCTGCTGCACCACGCCGAGGCGATCGTCGCCCGGCTCCAGGCGGCCCGGGCCGACATGGAGGCCCTGTCGGCCGGCGAGGCCGGGACGCTGCGGGTCGGCGCCTTCCAGAGCGCCGGCGCACGCATCCTGCCCGAGGTCCTGCGCCGCTACACGGCCGCGTGGCCGCGCGTCGAGGTGCGGCTGGAGGAGGCCGAGGACGACAGCCTTCTGAGCCAGATCGAGCACGGCGATCTCGACCTCGCGTTCGTGATGCTGCCCGTCGAGGATGCCGCGCTCGAGACGGTCGAGCTCGTGCGCGACCCCTACGTCCTCGTCACGCAGGCGGACTCCCCGCTGGCGCGCGCGACCACGCCGCCGACGTTCCGCGAGATCGGCGCGATGCCGCTGATCGGCTACCGCACGTGTCTCGGCGGCCAGCAGGTCGAGGAGCGGCTGCGAGCGGCCGGGGTGGCGCCGCGGATGGCGTTCCGCTCCGACGACAACCTGACGCTGCAGGCGATGGTCGCCACCGGGATCGGGATCGCGCTCGTGCCGCGCCTGACCGTGAACGAGGCCGACAGCCGGATCGCGGTGATCGAGCTCGGCGATCGGGTGCCGCCCCGGCTGATCGGCCTGGCGTGGCACCGCGACCGCTACCGGTCGCCGGCGGCGCTGGCCTTCGTCGACGCGGCCCGCGAGCTGTGCTCGGAGCTGCAGGAAGCCGCGTAGAACCGGGCTCGTCGGCATGCGCTGCCCCTCCGGCGGCGCGTGTACGCTACGCCGCGTGAGCCAGCCGCCGAGCGAGCAGCGCACCGTCTACGCCTGGCAGACCTCGATCGCCGTCGCCGTCATCGGCACCGCCGCTGCGGTCGTGCTGATCGTCCTCTTCACCTACATGGACGACTACATCGGGTCGTTCTGGTCGCAGGTCATCTACTTCCTGGCGTTCTTCGGGGTCGTGATCGGCCTGGCCGAGCGCAGCCGCAGGATCGACCGGCGCCATCCCACTCGGCTTTCCGATGCATCCCAGCCGGTTACCCCGGCCGGGCTGCCCGGGCCGTTCGTGGCGACGCAGGCGTTCGGCGTCCTCGGCGTCGCGATGATCGTCGCCGGCGCCGTGATCGGCGGCAGCCGGGGCGTGATCTGGATCTTCTCGGGGATCGTGCTCGTGCTGGTCGGCGGCGTCGGCCTGGCGTTCTGGGGGGCGTCCCTGGCCATACGGCGGGGCGCGTCTCGCAGGCAGTGATCCGCGCCGCCGGCGGGGTCGTCCGGCGGGACGGGCTGATCGCGGTCGTCCACCGGCCGCACCGCGAGGACTGGTCGCTGCCGAAGGGGAAGCTCGAGCCGGGCGAGGACGACGCCGCGGCCGCCGTGCGCGAGGTGCGCGAGGAGACGGGCTGCGACGCGGTGGTCGAGCGCGACCTCGGCACGGTCTCGTACAACGTGTCCGACGGTCGTCCCAAGAGCGTCCGCTACTACCTGATGACCGCGAGCGCGACCGCCGGCGGCACCGAGGACGACGTCGACGTCGTGCGCTGGCTGGCCCCGGACGGCGTCGAGGAGCTCCTCACCTACGCGACCGACCGCGACGTGGTCGCCCGCGCGCGCGAGTATCTGTAGCGATGTTCGAGCGTTTCACGGAGCGGTCGCGCAACGTGGTGGTCCTGGCACAGGAGGAGGCCGTCCTTCTCCGCCACAACTACATCGGGACGGAGCACCTCCTGCTCGGGCTGCTGCGCGAGGAGGACGGCCTGGGCGCCCGCGTGCTTGAGACGTTCGACGTGACCCTGGAGGAGGTGCGCGCGCAGGTCGCCCGGGTCGTCGCCCAGGGAACCGAGGCCGTCGGCGGGCAGGTGCCGTTTACGCCTTCCTGCTCGGACTCGTCCGCGAGAACGAGGGCATCGGCGCGCGCATCCTGCAGGATTTCTTCCGCGTGGTGTCCGGCTCGCGCGAGCGGGAAGCCGGCACGATCAGTCAGGTCATGATCACCTGCCCACGTTGCGGTCACCGGCTCGAGACGGTCCTCGCCGACCGGCCGAGCACCACGTTTCGGGTGTCCGCGGAGGGTGAGCGCACCTGCGCCGGCTGTGGCAAGCGGTGGACGATCGCCTACAAGGTGACCTGGCGCGAGCCGTCCGGCTAGCCGCAATCGCGCTCTTTGCGAACAATCCGAATTCGGACGCCCGCCGATGTTCGCAAAATGCGGCAATTGGTTGGTTGCACGAAGGTTCCGGACTCCGTAACGTTCCCCCTGCGCCGCCGAGGGCAGCCGAGTAGGTCGAAGCCGGGCGGACGGGCCGTAGAGGCGACTCGAAAGTCCGTTCGACCGGGGGACGAAAGGCCAGCCGGGGCGGCGAATCCTTTTAACTCCCAAGTGGCGCGCCGCGTGTGCGCCAATTGGCGTTCGCGCTCGCGGGAGCACGGCTACCCTTCGCGCCGGTATGCCACGGGTGCTCATCGCGGAGGACGACCGCGTCATCGCCAATGCCATGGCGACGCATCTGCGCGGCGCGGGCATGGACGTCGAGTGGGCCGACAACGGCGACGCCGCGCTGCGCAAGCTGCGCTTCGAGCGCCCCGACGTCGCGGTGATCGACCTGATGCTCCCCGGCGAGGACGGCTGGCGGATCACGGAGGCGCTGCGATCGGAGGGCGCCACGATCCCGATCATCATGATCAGCGCCCGCGGATCGGAGCACGACAAGGTGCACGGCCTGCGCATCGGTGCGGACGACTACCTCGCCAAGCCGTTCGGGATGCGCGAGCTCGTCGCCAGGGTCGAGGCGGCGCTGCGCCGATCGGGCATGGTGCCGTCGGATCGCGACGCCGGCCGGGTCGAGGCGCCCGGGATCGTCGTCGACGCCGACCTGCACCAGGCGCTCCTCGACGGCGAGGACGCCGGCCTCACGCGGACGGAGTTCCGGCTCCTGTGGGTGCTGGCGGGCGAAGCCGGCAAGGCGCTGACCCGCGACCAGCTCCAGCAGCGGGTGTGGGGCACGCCCTACCGCTACCGCGACCGCACGGTCGACGTCTGCGTGCGCAAGCTGCGCCAGAAGCTCGACCAGCGCTCCGAGAGCCATACGTACATCCAGACCCACCCCGGGGTGGGCTACCGGTTCGAGGCGATTGCAAGGGGGGCCGCCGAATGAGGATCGCAGTCTTGGGAACGGGAACGGTCGGCCGGACGATCGGCACGAAGCTCGTCGAGCTCGGCCACGAGGTGACGATGGGCTCGCGCACCGCCGACAACGAGAACGCGCGCGAATGGGTCGCCGCGGCCGGCGGCGGTACGGCGCAGGCGACCTTCGAGGAGGCCGCGTCCGGTGCGGAGGTCGTCTTCAACTGCACCGGCGGCTCGGTGGCGCTCGACGTCCTGCGGGCGGCGGGCGCCGCGAACCTGGCGGGCACGATCGTGGTCGATGTGTCCAACCCGCTCGACTTCTCGCAGGGGACGCCGCCCACGCTCACGGTCTGCAACACCGACAGCGTGGGCGAGCAGATCCAGCGCGAGTTCCCGGAGGCGCGGGTCGTGAAGACGCTGAACACGGTGAACACGGCGGTGATGACGAACCCCGCCGGCGTGCCGGGACAGCACAACCTCTTCATGAGCGGGAACGACGACGAGGCGAAGACGGTGGTGAAGGGGCTCCTGGGCGACTTCGGCTGGCCGCAGCACACGATCATCGACCTGGGCGACATCACCGGCGCCCGCGGGCAGGAGATGTACCTGCCGCTGTGGCTCCGGCTGATGGGCACGCTGGGCCGGCCGGACTTCAACATCGCCATCCTCCACGGCGGTGAAAACTAGGTTCGGACAGCCGCGGGCGCGGGCAGGACGACCCGCATCGTCGTTCCCGCCGCCGGGTTGGACTCGGCCGTCGCCCGGCCGCCGTACTCCTCGGCGATGTGCTTGACGATCGCGAGCCCCAGGCCCGTGCCTGGCCCCGACCGTGCGTCCTCCACGCGGTGGAAGCGCTCGAACACGCGCCCGAGGTGCTCCGGCGGGATGCGGCCGCCCGAGTCGTGGACGACCAGCTCGACGGCCCCCGAGAGGCCGCGGACGCGCACCTCGATGCGCTCGCCGGCCCCGGCGTGGCGGATTGCGTTCTCGACCAGGTTGTCGAGCACCGCCTCGACGAGACGTGGCGGCACCGCGACCACGAGCCCGCGGTTCGCCTGGGCCTCGAGCGGCATCGACGCCTCGGCGGCCGCGGCGGCGTGGCGCTGCAGGCACGCGGCCACGGCCTCCGCCATCTCGGTCGGGTCGCCACTGCCGTCGAGGCGATGGCTCTCGAGCTGGACGAGCATGATCATGTCCTCGATCAGGCGGCGCATGCCGTCGACCTCGAGCCGGGCCTGGGCGATGATCTCGGCCCGGGCGTCGTCGGGCAGGTCGAGGCCGAGCGTCTCCACGAGGCCGAGGATGCGCTGGAGCGGCGTGCGCAGCTCGTGCGACACGCCGGCCGAGAACAGCCGCCGGGCGTCGCGGTAGTCGGCCTCGGCGCTCTCGTCGGTCAGCACCACCACGCAGCGAGCGCCCGCCTCGCCCCGGAACGCCTGGACGTGCGCGCGGTAGCGGCGCCGGTTGGGCTCGTAGACGGTCAGCTCCAGATCGCCGCCGCCCGCGCTGTCGGCGAGCGCCCGCCCGACGGCCTCGGCCAGGTCGGGCCAGCGCTCGAGATCGAGCAGCGCGCCTGCCTCCTCGCGTGCGCGCGCGTTCGCGCGCACGAGCCGCCGGTCGCCGTCGAACACGAGCACCGGGTTGGGGACGGCCGTCATGAGCGCGTCGCGCCACGCCCGCGCCTCGGACAGCTCCGACCGGGGGACGCTCTCGCGCAGCCGGCGGGCTGCCTCCTCCTCGCGCACCGCCGCCTCGCGCCGTCCGCGGACGAGCATGACGACGGCGACCCCGAGGGCTACCGCCAAGGCCGCAATCGCCGCTGTCATCGGACCGAGCGTACCAGCGCACGTTTGTATGCTGCCCGCACGATGAAGGTGACCCTCCCCGACGGCAGCGGGCTCGACCTCCCGGACGGCGCCAGCGGCCTCGATGCCGCGGCTGCGGTCGGCCCCAGGCTGGCGAAGGCCGCGGTCGCCGTGCAGGTCGACGGTGATGTCCGCGACCTGCGCCTGCCCGTGCACGAGGGGGAGAGCTTGCGCATCATCACCGACCGCGATCCCGAGGCGCTTGCGGTGCTGCGCCACTCGACCGCGCACGTGATGGCACAGGCCGTGCTGCACCTGTGGCCTCGGACGAAGATCGCGATCGGCCCGGCGATCGCGGACGGCTTCTACTACGACTTCGAGTTCCCCGAGCCGATCGGCCCCGAGGACCTGGAGCGGATCGAGGCCGAGATGCGGCGCATCCTGTCCAGCCCGGCGGAGTTCGTCCGCGAGGACGGCGTCGACAAGGGCACGCTGCTCGAGCGCTTCCGTGCGGAGCACCAGCCGTACAAGGAGGAGCTCGCGGAGGGCCTCCCGGACGGCGACATCAGCCTCTACCGGAACGACGACTTCGAGGATCTGTGCCGCGGCCCGCACCTGCAGACGACCGCGCCGATCAAGGCGTTCAAGCTGCTCTCGCAGGCCGGCGCGTATTGGCGCGGAGACTCGAGCAGGACGATGCTCACCCGCATCTACGGCACCGCGTTCTTCAAGCAGGCCGACCTGGACGAGCACCTGCGCCTGCTGGAGGAGGCGCGCCGCCGCGACCACCGCCGCATCGGCCGCGAGCTCGACCTCTTCCACACCTCGGAGGTCGCCCCCGGGGCGCCGTTCTGGCATCCGCGCGGCATGGTGATCTGGAACGAGCTCACCCGGCTGTGGCGGGAGCTGAACCGCGACTGGGGCTACCGCGAGGTGCGCACGCCGATCATCTACTCGGTCGACATCTGGCGCCGCTCCGGCCACTGGGACAAGTACCGCGAGAACATGTTCTTCACCGAGAAGGACGATCGGCCGCTGGGAGTGAAGCCCATGAACTGCCCCGGCCACGTGGAGATCTATCAGGCGGCCAGGCGCAGCTACCGCGACCTGCCGATGCGGCTGGCCGAGCAGGGGCTCGTGCACCGCGACGAGCCGTCGGGCGCCCTCCACGGGCTCCTGCGCGTCATCCACATCACCCAGGACGACGCCCACATCTTCTGCACCGACGGCCAGGTCGAGGACGAGGTGATCGGGTGCCTCTCGCTGGCGCGGCACATCTACGACATCTTCGACCTGCCGGTGCGGCTGGAGCTCTCGACCCGGCCGGAGAACCGCATCGGCGACGACGCGCTATGGGACCGGGCCGAGGGCGCGCTCGCCAACGCGCTCGCGCGGGCGGGGGAGGAGTACGACCTGAACGAGGGCGACGGCGCCTTCTACGGACCCAAGATCGACCTGCACATGACAGACTCGGTCGGCCGGTCGTGGCAGATGGGCACGGTGCAGCTCGACTACCAGATGCCGGAGCGGTTCGACATGGTCTACACCGGCGACGACAACGCCGAGCACCGCCCGGCCATGGTACACCGGGCGCTCTTCGGAGCGTTCGAGCGCTTCATCGGCATCCTGATCGAGCACTACGCGGGCGCGTTCCCGCTCTGGCTGGCGCCCGTGCAGGCGATCGTTCTGCCGGTCGCCGACCGCCACGACGAGTACGCAACCAGGGTCGCCGACGACCTGGTGGCGGCGGGCCTGCGGGCCGAGCCCGATCTGCGCACCGAGTCGGTCGGCAAGAAGATCGCCGAGGCCGAGCATCAGCGCATCCCCTGCATCCTGGTGGTCGGCGACAAGGAGGTCGAGGCCGGGGCGGTCGCGCTGCGCCGCCGCGACCGGGGAAACCTGGGCGCCCGCCCGCTGGCCGAGTTGCGCGACGAACTGGTGGCCGAGGCCGCCACCCGCCGCCCTGAATAAACGGGGTCAGACCCCGTTTATTCACCGCGGGCCGACAAGCGGGGACAGTCCCCGCGGGTGCGGGGACTGTCCCCACCGCCTCGCTAGGTGCGCAGCGTGAGGTCGAACCGGGCCCGGTCGCCGCGGTAGAGGTCGCGGGCGAATTCGATCGCGCGGCCGCTCCCGTCCCGCGTCGTCCGCACGACCAGGATCGCCGGCGCGCCTGGGCGGACGGTGAGGTGGCGGGCGTCGGCGGCATCCAGGGCGGCCGGCTCGAGCGACGTCTCGGCGCTGTCCGGCTCGATGCCGTAGCGGCTCCGCATCACCGTGTAGAGCGACTGCTCCGCCAGCTCGTCCGCGCCCAGCTCGGGGCACACGTCCCGTGGTACCCAGAACGTCTCGAGGAGCAGCGGCTGGCCGTCGCCGTAGCGCAGCCGGCGCACCATCCAGGCGGCATCCCCGTCGTCGAGCCCGAGCGCCCTCCGCGCCGCGGCGCCGGGCTCGTCCGTGGAGCGCATCTCGAGCACGCGGCCGCTGGGATGCATCCCCTGCAGCCGCATCTGCTCGGAGAAGCCGGCCAGCCGCTCCAGCGAGTGCACGACCCGCGGCGGCGCGACGTACGTGCCCGACCCGGGCCTGCGATAGACGATCCCGCGGCGGACGAGCAGCTCGACCGCCTGGCGCGCCGTCATGCGCGAGAGCCCGAAGCGCTCGGCGATCTCCCGCTCCGACGCGAGCCGGTCGTGCGCGCCGAGCTCGCCTGCATCGATCTGCCGCTGGAGGGCGTCCGCGACCTCCCGGTAGCGCGGGGCCTCAGCGCTTGCCATCCGTCCAACCTACACCCACCACAACAGGATTGGGTGCGGGTCACCCTATACAGACGGGCCTGTGTTTTGTAGCGTTCCTGAATGGCACCCCGCAGGATCGAGCTCGTGCGTGTGGCAGGGACGCACCGCGAGGTGGGGTTCCAGATCGGCATGGCGACCGCCGAGGTCGTGCGCCGGCACGCTGCTGCGATCGACGCCGGACGGCTGACCCAGGCGGCCGCATACCGGGACGTCACCGCCGCCGAGCTGCCCTGGCTGGTCGAGGAGCTCGACGGCGTCGCCGCGGGTGCCGACGCCGATCCCCTGGCCGTGTTCGCCGCGTCCATCGAGGAGATCTCCGTCGAGGAGCCGGCGCCGGCCTCGCGCTGCTCCGATCTGGTCGCGACCGCGCCCGCGACGCCGGACGGCCACGTGTGGGCGGCGCACAACAACGACCTCGGGCCGGAGTCCGAGGACGAGCTCATCGCCGTGGAATGGCGCGTGCCCGGCGATCCGGTGTCGTTCACGATCGGGATCGGGCCCTGGATCAGCGTCGGGTTCAACTCCGCCGGCCTGGCGCTCACCGGCAACGAGCTCTCGCCGAACGACGACCGCGTCGGCATCCCCCGGCTGCTGCTCGTGCGCGACATCCTGCGCCGCCGCACGCTGGCGGAGGCCACCGAGGCCGCGCTCCATCCCCGCCGCGCCTCGTCGTACAACAACCTCCTGAGCCATCGCGACGGCGGCGTTGTCAGCGTCGAGGGCTCGGCCACCGACGCCGAGCTCCTGCGACCCGATGACCGCGGCACGCTCGCCCACACGAACCACTACACGAGCCCGCGGATGGCCGCCTACGAGCGCGATCCCGGCGACATCGAGGGCTCGTGCACGCGCCAGCGCACGGCCCGCTCCTGGCTCAGGCGCGGCCCGGCGACACCCGAGCTTCTGCGCCAGGCGCTCTCCGACCACGAGGCCGCGCCCGACTCGCTCTGCCGCCACATCGAGCACGGCGCGCAGTCGAAGACTGTCTTTTGGTGCCTTGCCGACGTCACAGAAGGGACGGTCCGGTACGGTCGCGGGAACCCGTGCGACTCGCAGGAGCAGGTCTACGCCTTCAATTGAGACTCACCGCTACGCGCAGCTGACCTGGCCCCAGGTGGCCGAGTGGGCGCAGCGCGACCCCGTATGTGTTATCCCGGTCGCGACGCTCGAGGACCACGGCTACCACCTCCCGATCGACACCGACGTCGTGATCGCCGAGACACTGGCCGACCTGGCCGTCCAGCGCTGCGCCGGCCGCGCGCTCCTGCTGCCGACGGTGACCCACGGCTACACGCCGCACCACATGGACTTCCCCGGGCCGATCACGATCGACTGGAAGACGTTCGTCGACGGCCTGCTCGACATCGGCCGCAGCCTCTTCCGGCACCGGTTCTCCCGCATCCTGTTCGTGAACGGCCACGGCTCCAACGTGCCGCTCGTCGAGATGGCCGCGCGCCTGCTGATGGTGGAGCGGCCCGAGGCCACCGCCGCCTCGTTCTGGTACCTGTCAGGGCCGGAGTCGGCCGAGCTCCTGCGGAGCACGCGCGACTCCGACGCCCCCGGCGGCATGGCCCACGCCTGCGAGCTCGAGACGTCGCTCTACCTGGCGATCAAGCCCGAGCTCGTGCAGATGGGCAAGGCGGTGCGCGAGATCCCCGACTGGAAGTCGGAGAACGTGTGGATGGACTGGAACGACGGGCCGCTCTCGGTCAAGGGCGCCTGGAGCGGGTGGACGGAATCGGGCGTCATGGGCGATGCGACGGTGGCGACGGTCGAGAAGGGCAGGCGGTGGCTCGACCGCGCCGTCGAGGAGATCGCCGGATATATCGATGAGCTGGCCGAGCGCGAGCCGCGCCCGGGCAGGGATCACCATGAACCACCATGGGAGGGACCCAGATGAGAGCGCGCAGATTGATCGCGACGACCATGCTCGCGGCCTTGGTGGCGATCGCCGCCGGCTGTGGCGGAGGCGGGACGTCGCCCGGAGGGGGCGGCAGCGGAGGCGTCGTCAAAGGAGGCATCCTGCGCGTCGGGACGACGAGCTACATCGACTCCCTGAACCCGTTCGTCGCCATCGAGAGCCAGTCCTACAACGCCTTCGTCATGGAGTACCCGCAGCTCGTCCAGTACGGCCCCGGACCGAAGATCGTGGGCGACTGGGCGACCAGCTGGTCGCACTCCGGCGACGGCCTGACGTGGACGTTTCACGTGAAGCCGGGCAAGTGGTCGGACGGCAAGCCCATGACCGCCGCGGACGCCGCCTGGACCGGGAACACCATCGTCAAGTACGGGGCCGGGCCGGCCGCATATCTCGCCGCCGCCCTCACCCACGTGACCAAGATGGACGCGCCGAACCCGTCGACGCTCGTCATCCACTACGACAAGCCGATCGCCAACGTCCTGCCGCAGCTCGAGCAGTTCTGGGTCCTGCCCCAGCACGTGTGGGGGCCGCTGGTGGGCAGCGACGGGAAGGGCCTCAAGTCCTACCGGCCCGAGCAGCACCTTCCGACCGTCGCGGGCGGCGCGTACAGCATCTCGAAGTACCAGGAGAAGGGCACGACCGTCTTCAAGCCCAACCCGAACTTCTACGGGCCGAAGTCGAACGCCGAGGCCGTGACGCTCACGTACTACACGAACTCGACCTCGATGATCGCCGACCTCCAGTCCAACAACATCGACTTCGCCGACCAGGTGCCGTACAACGCGATCTCCTCGCTCAAGTCCAGCGGCCAGTTCAAGATCGACTCGGTGCCGAGCTCCGAGGTCACGAACATCACGATCAACTCGAACCCGCTCAAGCCGAAGAACCGCGAGCTGCTCGACCCGAAGGTGCGGGAGGCGCTCGAGTACGCCACTGACCGCGAGCAGATCGTCAAGGTGGTCTATGCCGGCTATGCGCAGCCGTGGGCGAACATGCTGTCGGTGCAGTCGTGCCCGTTCTGGTGCGACCCGAGCATCAAGCCGCTGCCGTTCGACATCGCCAAGGCGAATCAGATCCTGGACTCGCTCGGCTACAAGAAAGGCTCGGGAGGGATCCGGGTCGTCCCGGCGACCACCGGCAAGTACGCCCAGCCGGCGCACAAGATGGAGTACAACGTCATCGTGCCCGACAGCCTCGACTTCAACGGCGACCGCCAGTTCCAGATCATCGCCGACACGTGGAAGCAGGCCGGGATCAAATTGCACGAGGTGGCCGGCGGTGACAGCGGCCAGGCCTACGGGCTCGAGACGGCGGGCAAATACACGAAGTTCGACCTCGCCACCTGGGACTGGGCCGAGTACATCGACCCGGACGCCCAGCTCTCGTACATGACGCGCGGCCAGTGGTACAGCTGGAGCGACACCGGCTACAACAATCCCACGTATGACAAGCAGTACCTGCAGCAGGCGACGCTGATCGATCCCAAGCAGCGGCAGGCGCTGGTCTGGAAGATGAGCCGGCAGATCGCACACGACCGCCCGTACATCCAGCTCGTGGACGAGGGTCTCGTGACCGCGAACGACAAGGGCTGGACGGGCTTCTATCCCGATCTGGGTGCCTACTGCAAGTGCTACTACACCTCGCCGCACAAGACCGGATGAGCCGCTGAACCGCGTCGAGAAGCCGGAGACGCCGTGAGCGGATTTGACTACATCGCCAAACGAACGCTGTTTGCCATCGTGACGGTGTTCGTCGCCATCACGCTGAACTTCGTGCTCTTCCGGGCCTTGCCCGGGAACGCGGTCTCGGGTCTGCGCTGCCAGCACTGCACCAAGCAATTCCGTGAGGCGATCGTGAAGCAGTACGGCCTCGACAAGCCGAAGCTGCAGCAGTACTTCGTCTACATCGAACGACTCGCGCACGGCGATCTCGGCACGTCGATCGCCGACAACCGGCCCGTGTGGGACGACATCAAGACACCGCTTGTGAACACCCTGCCGATGATCGTGGCGGGGACGGTGATCTCGATCGTCATCGGGATCATCTCGGGGGTGGTGGCCGCCTGGCGGCGCGGGACAACGGCGGACTCGGCCAACCTGTGGACGGCGCTCGCCTTCTACGCGATGCCGACCCAGTGGATCGCCCTGCTCGTGATCTTCTACATCGCGATCCCGCTCGGCCTTCCGGCGAGCGGGATCGAGTCGAACACGCTCGGCATCCTCTCGACACCGTCGACCTGGGACGTGTTCAGCGATCGCGTCTCCCACCTGTTCCTGCCGGCGCTCACGCTCGGGATCGGCCTCTACGGCGAGTACTCGCTGGTCGTGCGCTCGTCGATGCTCGAGACCCTCGGCGAGGACTACGTGCTCACCGCCCGCGCCAAGGGGATGCGCAACTGGGCGATCGTCTGGAAGCATGCGCTGCGAAACGCGATGCTCCCGCTCGTGACGCTGATCGCCCTCTCGCTCGGCTCGATCGTCGCCGGGGCGATCGTGGTCGAGGACGTGTTCTCCTATCCCGGCATCGGCCTGGCCACGATCGACGCGATCAGCAAGCGCGACTATCCGGTGCTCCAGGGGATCTTCCTGATCCTGACCCTGTCGGTGATCGTGGCCAACTACATCGCCGACCTGGTGTACTTCAAGCTCGACCCGCGGGTGACCGAATGACCGAAGCGATCCAGCTCGCCGATACGCCTGTCGCAACTCCGACGACGCGGCGCGGCTTCGTGCGCGAGGTGATGCTGGGCCAGAAGGTGGCCGTCGTCGGCGCGGTGGTGCTGCTCTTCTTCATCGTGATCGCCGTCATCGGGCCCTGGATCGAGCCCTACAGCACGACGACGCAGGTCGGCCCGGTCTACCAGGCGCCGAACGGCAAGCACCTGCTCGGGCTCGACGACGGCGGGATCGACATGCTCTCCGAGGTGATCGCGGGCGCGCGCGTCTCGATGATCGTCGGGTTCGCCGGTGCCGCCGTGGCGATGATCATCGGCGGCGGAGTCGGCCTGCTCTCGGGCTACTTCGGCGGCAAGACCGACATCACGCTCATGCGGATCACCGACTACTTCCTGGTGATTCCGGACGTGCCGCTCATGATCGTGGCCGCGGCGGTGTTCGGGCGCAGCCTCCTGAACGTCATCCTGATCATCGGCGTGATCTACTGGACCAGCACGGCGCGGCTGATCCGCGCCCAGGTGAAGTCCGTCCGTGAACGCGTCTACGTGAAACGCGCCCGGGCGCTCGGCGGCGGGCACGGGCGGCTGCTGTGGAAGCACATCACGCCCCAGGTGGCGCCGCTTCTGGTCGCGAACACCGTTCTCACGATCGCCATCGCCGTCTTCGCCGAGACGTACATCGCCTTCCTCGGCCTGGAGGATCCGTCCACGATCTCCTGGGGCAAGCTGATCCAGAACTCGCTCTCCGGCGGCGCCATCTTCCACAAGGCGTGGTGGGCGATCATCCCGCCGGGCCTGTGCGTGACGATCGTCATCCTGGCCGCGACGATGATGGGCCAGGCGATGGAGGACGCGCTCAACCCGCGCCTGCGCGTCGGCCACCTGTCAGTCCGCCGCTTCCGGCTGCGGCCGCTGCGGGGGAGGCTCGATTCCGAGTGACCGCCTCCACCCCCGTCCTGAGCGTGGAGGGCCTCGAGGTCTGGTTCGACGTGCCCGGCGGCGAGCTGCACGCCGTCCAGGGCGTCGGGTTCGACCTGTACCCGGGCGAGCGGATGGGTCTCGTGGGCGAGTCGGGCTGCGGGAAGACGACGACGATCCTGGCACTCATGGGGCTTCTGCCACCGAGCGCGAGTGTGGCCGGACGGGTGCTTCTCGACGGCGAGGACGTGCTCGCGAAGGGCGAGGAGTCGATCTCGCCGCACCGGTGGCGCGACGTGGCCATGGTGTTCCAGGGAGCGATGAACGCGTTCAACCCGGTGAAGACCGTCGGGTCGCAGATCGTCGAGCCCATGGAGCTGCACGGGGTCTCCTCCGGTCGGGCCGCCCGCACCCAGGCCGCGGAGCTGCTCGAGATGGTCGGGATCTCCGGGGAGCGGGCCGACCGCTATCCACACGAGTTCTCGGGCGGCATGCGCCAGCGGGCTGCGATCGCGATGGCGCTCGCCTGCAACCCCAAGGCGCTCCTCGCCGACGAGCCGACGACGGCACTCGACGTGATGGTGCAGGCCCAGATCCTCGAGTTGCTGGTGCGGCTCACCGAGGATCTCGGGCTGGCGATGATCCTCGTCACGCACGACCTGCCCGTCGTCGCCCAGGTATGCCGGCGGGCGGCGGTGATGTATGCCGGCAAGATCGCGGAGTCGGGGCCGATCGAGACGCTCTTCCACGACCCCCGCCACCCGTATACGCGGATGCTCTTCCAGGCGACGCCCGACCTGCACGGCGACGACGAGGTGACCTCGATCCCCGGCGCGCCGCCGCGTCTCGACCGCGAGGTGGTCGGATGCCCCTTCCACCCCCGCTGCGACTCGGCCTTCTCGCGCTGCCCGCGGGAGGAGCCGCGCCTGCGTGAGGTCGCCGACAACCACACGGCCGCCTGTCACCTGAACGACGTCCCGATGCAGGTGGCGCAGTGAGCGCGGTCGAGGCCGGAACCGCCCCGGCGAACGGCTCCCTGCTCGAGGTCGAGGGCCTCGTCACGCGCTACCCGGTGCCCCGCGGCTTCCTCGGAACCCTGCGGCGCCAGGAGCAGGAGCACGTGCACGCGGTCGAGGGCGTCGACTTCTCGGTCGGGCCCGGGGAGATGCTCGCGCTCGTCGGGGAGTCCGGCTGCGGCAAGACCACCACCGCCCAGACGGTGATGCGGATGGTCGCTGCCGACGCCGGCCGGATCCTCTTCCGCGGCCGGGACATCTCGCAACTGAGCCACCGCCAGCTGCGGCCGCTGCGACGCGAGATGCAGATCATCTACCAGGATCCGTACGAGTCGCTCGACCCGCGCTACCGCGTGCGTGACACCGTCGCCGAGCCGCTCCTGATCCACGGCCTCGGCGGGAAGGCGGACGAGCGCGACGCGCTGGTGGTGCAGGCGCTCGTCCAGGCCGGCCTGGAGCCGCCCGAGCTCTACCTCGACCGCTTCCCGCACGAGCTCTCCGGCGGCCAGCGGCAGCGGGTCGCCATCGCCGCGGCGATGGTGCTGAAGCCGAAGCTGCTGCTCGCGGACGAGCCGGTGTCGATGCTCGACGTCTCGGTTCGCGCCGGAATCCTGCGGCTGCTGGACGAGCTGCGCCGCGACGGCCTCGCCATCCTGATGATCACGCACGACCTGTCGACGGCCGCGCACTTCGCCGACCGGATCGCGGTGATGTACCTGGGCCGGATCGTCGAGGAGGGGCCCGCCAAGGACGTCGTGCGGAACCCGCTCCACCCCTACACGAAGGCGCTGATCTCGGTCGTGCCCAAGCGCGACCCGCGCGACTCGACCGAGCCTCAGATCCTCGTGGGCGAGACGCCGAACCCGGTGCACATCCCGTCCGGATGCCGCTTCCATCCCCGCTGCCCGATCGCGCAGGAGGAGTGCCGCAACATCGATCCCGAGCTGCGCCGGCCGGCGTCGGCGACGTCGCCCGAGCACCGCGCCGCCTGCATCCTGGCATGACCCGCTGGCGCGACCTGGCCGGGCCGGTGGGCCTCTTCCCGACGGGCGCGCGCAACGCCATCACCGACGTGCCCGGCGTCCTCGTCGGCCACGCCCAGGCCGGCAGCGGCGAGGCGACCGGCGTCTCCGTCGTCGTGCCGCCGCGACTGCCGGCGCGGGCGGGCGTGAACACCGTGAACGGCGTCGGCGAGCTGACGAAGAAGCTCGAGATCGACGAGTGGGGGATCATCCAGTCGCCGGTGTGGCTGTGCGGGACGCACGCCGTCGGCACCGTCTACCACGGCGCCGTGCTCGCAGCAGGAGGCGATCCCGACAACACGGTCATCCCGGTCGTGGGCGAGTGCGACGACTCCGACATGGGCGACTCGCGCACGGTCACGGTCGACGACGTGAACACGGCGCTCGCGAACGCCGGCGAGGAGGTCGCCGAGGGGACGGTCGGCGGTGGGACCGGCATGACCTGCTTCGACTTCCCGGGCGGGATCGGCACGGCCTCGCGGAGCGTCGACGGCCACGCCGTCGGGGTGCTGCTCATGTGCAACTTCGGCGACCGCGAGCGGTTCACGTCGGGTGGCCTGCGCTTCGAGCCGGCCGAGCCGCCGGAGCCGCCCGAGGGCTCGTGCATCGCGGTCTGTGCGACGGACGCGCCGCTCGAGGCGCAGCAGCTGCGGCGGCTGGCGCTGCGGCCGCTGCTCGGCCTGGCCCGGGCGGGGTCGTATGCGTCGAACGGCTCGGGCGAGATCGCGGTCGCGTTCACGGTCGCCGAGGCCGAGGGCTTCCCGCTCGGCCGGCTCTCGCCTCTCTTCGCCGCGGCCTACGAGGCGGCCGAGGAGGCGGTCTACAACTGCCTGGTCGCGGCGCGGCCGGGCCGGCGCCGCAACGGGAAGATGCAGGACGAGTTCCCCGTCCACCTCGTGCGCCGGGGGGCGTAGGATGGCCGCATGGAGGGCATGACCGCCGAGCTGCGGGTGCGCCTGTCGGCCGCCGACGTCCACTACGGCGGCAATCTGGTCGACGGCGCCCACGGCCTGGAGCTCTTCGGCGACATCGTCACCGAGCTTGCGATCCGCACCGACGGTGACGAGGGCCTGTTCGCCGGCTACGAGAAGGTCGAGTTCCTGGCGCCGCTCCACGGCGGCGACTTCGTCCGGGCGAAGGGCACGATCGTGCGTATGGGCAACACGAGCCGCACGGTCGACCTCGAGATCTGGAAGGAGATCACGCCCCGCCCGGAGGTGAGCGAGTCGGCTGCCGACCTCCTGGCGGAGCCGATCCTGGCCACCCGCGCCCGCGGCACCTACGTCGTCCGCCGCGAGCACCAGCGCGGCCCGGGCGGCGCAGGCATCGTCGGCCACTGAATAAACGGGGTCAGACCCCTTTTATTCAGGGGTTGAGCGCGATGCGCTCGCGGGGGCACCAGCCGTCCACGCGGTGCTCCATGACCGTCACCTCGTTGACCCGAGCGTGGACGGGCAGGTGGCGGCGGACGTCGTCCTCGGCGCCTCGCAGGGCCGTGGCGTCTTCGGCATGGGCGACCGTCAGATGCGGAATCACCGTCTCGTGGACGCCGCCGAACGGCGGATGGGCCGGGACCTCCTGCGCGAGCGCCGCGACCATCTCGAGGAACGGCTGGGCGGGCTCCGGCGCGAGGTAGAGCACGGGCGGCCGCGCGTCGAACCGGCCGAACTCCGAGAACGTCACGTCGAACGGCGCGAAAACGCCGAAAACGCGGCGCAGGCGACCCACCTCACCGGCGCTCAGATCGGCGTCGTCGACGAACGGGTAGATCAGGGTCACGTGCGGCGGCATCCCGTCGGCGCCGTCGCTCGTCAGCGCGCGCCGGTGGATGTGCACGACCGCCGGGACGTCGGGGAACGGCACAACGATCGCGGTGGGCGCCACCGTTGCCCCGGGCTAGACGGTGAGCTCGACCGCGGGCTTCGCGTTCGCGAGCAGCGCCATCACGCGCGACTCGGTGACCTCGTCGAAGTTCTCGTAGAACTGGCTGACGGCATGGAAGCGCTGCGGTGCGCGCAGGGTGACGAGCCGGTCGCATTCGCGCTGGAGGCGCTCGACCGCGAGCCGGGGTAGCACCGGAAGCGCGATCACGGTCTGACGGGCGCCCGCGTTGCGCACAGCCGCCAGCGCGGCCCGGATCGAGGCGCCCGTGGCGGCCCCGTCGTCGACGATCACGGCGGTGCGGCCGACGAGCACCATCGGGGTGGCGGCACGCAGGCGCTCGTCCATCTCGCGGGCTTGCGCGGTCGCCTGGTCGTATGCGGCGTCGACCTGGGCGGCGGTGAGCCGGCCGGCGACGCGCCGGTTCGTGTAGCGTTCGCCCTGGGGCGCGACGGCGCCCATCGCGAGCTCCGGGTGGCCCGGCGTCCCGACTTTGCGGACGCACAGTACGTCCAGCGGCAGATCGAGCAGGCGGGCGGCCTCGGCGGCCACCTCGACGCCGCCGCGGGCGAGCCCGATGACGGTCACGTTCGCCTTCTTGCGCAGCTCCGGCATCGCCGCTGCCAGGGCCGCTCCTGCCTGGGTGCGGTCGTGGAACACCCCGCGATCATGCCCAAGGCGAGCGCGTCGGTCAAGGCGTGCAAACGACGATTTGGCCGCCACCAGGGCGTTGCTATACTAACTGTCTGGAAAAGCAGAGGCATCACGCCCCTCACCTCTCCGGCTTCGGGCCGGGAGGTTCAACCGAATCGTTCGGCTATCGCCTTCGCTGTGGAGGCGTAACTCGGGTGCTTTCGGCACCCATTTTTTCGTGTCGAGGAGAGGAGCTCCACCGATTTGAGGATGATCGTGACTAGGCGCAGGTCTTGAGGCCCCGCAGGCAGCTCGACCAACGGCCCCAAGAGCCGACCACCCGGATCAACGAGGCGATCCGCGTCCCCCAGGTGCGTCTGATCGACGCCGACGGTACGCAGATCGGCATCAAGAACACAGACGAGGCCCAGCGGTACGCCTGGGACAAGAACCTCGACCTGGTCGAGGTGGCCCCGGAGGCCCGTCCGCCCGTATGCCGGGTGATGGATTACTCGAAGTACCGGTATGAGCAGGAGCAGAAGGCAAAGCTCGCTCGCAAGCACCAGTCGACGATCACGATCAAGGAGATCAAGCTGCGGCCGAAGATCGGCATCGGCGACTACGAGACCAAGAAGGGTCACGTCGTCCGGTTCTTGAAGGGCCGGGCGAAGGTGAAGGTCACGATCATGTTCCGCGGGCGCGAGATGACGCACCCGGAGCGGGGACGCGACCTGTTGCTCCGGCTCGCCGATGATGTGAAAGACCTGGGGTCGATCGAATCTCAGCCGCTGCAGGACGGACGGAACATGGTGATGATGCTGGCGCCGCACAAGGCGGTCGCCGCACCCGCCGCGAAGGCGGACGACGCGCCCGCAGAGGCCGCCGACGAGGCCGCCGCCGGCGCCTGAAGGAGATCCGACGATGCCCAAGATGAAGACGTCTTCCGCCGCGAAGAAGCGGTTCCGGCTGAGCTCCGGCGGCAAGTTGCTGCGCCGGCGCGCGTTCCGCACGCACCTGCTGGAGCACAAGAGCGCCAAGCGGCGGCGGGTGAAGCGGCAGGCCAAGGAGATGGTCCCGGCCGATCGAAAAGAGGCGCTGCGCCTCCTGGGAAAGCGATAGGAGCTCGACGATGGCACGCGTGAAACGCAGCGTCAACGCCAAGAAGAAGCGCCGCGAGGTGCTCGAGGCCTCGAAGGGCTACCGCGGCCTCAAGAAGAACACCTACCGCAAGGCGAAGGAGCAGATGCTGAAGTCGCTCTCCTACGCCTACCGCGACCGTCGGGCGCGGAAGCGCGACTTCCGCCGGCTCTGGATCATCCGCATCAACGCGGGCGCCCGCCAGAACGGCCTCTCCTACAACCAGTTCATGCACGGCCTGCGCAAGGCCGAGATCGAGCTCGACCGCAAGGTGCTCGCCGACCTCGCCGTCTCCGACCCGAAGGCGTTCGGGGCGCTGGCAGAGGCAGCCAAGGCCGCGCTTGCAGCATGACGGGCTCCCCGCCGTGGAGCCGATCACCTCCCACGGCAACGCCCGGCTGAAGCACGCGCGCAAGCTCCAGGCCCGCCGTCACCGGCGTGCGCTGGGGCAGTTTCTGGCCGAGGGAGAGGACATCGTCGAGGAGGCGCTCGCCGCGGGCATCCTGCCGGTCGAGACGCTCATCGCGGCCGACCGCCCGCCGGACGAGGGTCTGATCGCGCGGCTGGCCCGCGGCGGCCCCGTGTTGCCGGTGCGCGACTCGCTGCTCGCCGAGGTCGGCGGGCTGGGCCATCCGGCGCGGGTGATCGCCCTCTTCGAGATCGCCTCGCTCCCGCATGAGTATCCGGTGCCTGGCACCGGTTATTCACCCCTGGCGGTCTACCTGCACCGGGTGATCGACCCCGGCAACGTCGGCACCGTCGTGCGGGCGTGCGGCGCGCTCGGGCCGGCGCGGCTCGCGCTCTCGCCGGGCTGCTCGGACCCCCTGGCCGGGAAGGGCGTGCGCGCGTCGATGGGCGCGATCTTCCGCGTCCCGACCCAGATCGGCGCCGAGCTGCCCGAGGACGGGCTGCGCGTCGGCCTCGTCGCGGGCGCCGAGACGCCGCTCTGGGAGGTCGACCTGACCGGCCCGACGACGCTCGCCGTCGGCGCCGAGCGCCACGGCCTGCCGGCCGAGGTGGTGGGGTCGTGCGACGTCGTCTGCGCGATCCCGCAGGCCCCCGGCGCGGAGTCGCTCAACGCCGCCCAGGCGGCCACGCTCGCGCTGTACGAGGCCGTCAGGCAGCGATCGGCTCAGGCCGCGAGCGAGAACGGCGGATAGCGGTCGGTCACCAGCGTGAAGGCATAGCCCGTCACCCGGTTCGCCCATCGGAACACGCCCTCGACGAACCCGAACGCCCCGCGCGGGTAGTGGCCAGTGAACAGGATCGCGAACCAGACGAAGATCACCACGAAGAACACCGCGATCCCGAGGAAGAAGAGCAGGATGTAGTGCGGGATCGCCAGGAACCACTTCACGAGCGGCAGCCACCGGTTCAGCTCGGTGCCGGTTACCTCGGGGTAGCTCAGGTGCACCGACTGGTGCTCGTCGGTCGACGGATACCGGTCGTCCATCAGCGACAGGTAGACGAACACACGGTTGGAGAAGCGGTTCAGCTCGAGGTTCCAGTCGAACCACCAGCGCGGGTACTTGCGCCGGAAGAGCAGCATGAGCACCACCGGCAGGACGACGGTGCCGCCGGCGGCCGCGAACTCCGCGCCCGTGCGATTGTCCGGACCGCTGTGCGAGAAGTGGGCGGTACCCTGGTCGAGCAGCGCCAGGATGATCGCGATCGGGATGATCCAGAAGATTCGAAGCCCACTCGACATCCGGTCGAGCTCGCGATCCGGGTAGTCAACGCTGAATGTCACTGGATACGGTTGCATGGCCCTCACCCTATCGGTCCGTCCGACCGGGTCGCCACCCAGACGGAGTCGGTCGCACCCGGCGCGAGCGGACGGCGATCGAACCAACCGAACGCCCTGACGGCCTCGTATCCGGCCGCCTCGAGCAGCGCCCGCCAGCCTTCCGGCTCGACCCACCAGAGCTCCATCTCGGCGTAGACGTCGCCCGCGCGCACCGTCAGCTCGAGTCGGCGGGCGTCCTCGTCCCACAGCGCCCGCTCCTCGATCCCCGCCTCGCGCTCGATCCAGCGGTCGTGCGTCTCGGCGATGTCGAGCCGGTCGGGATGGAACACGTCGAAGGCGAGCGTCCCGCCGGGCTCGAGCCGGTCGCGCAGCGCCCGCAGGACGGCCAGCCGCTCGCCGTCGTCGCGCAGGTGCAGGAACGCCCGGAACGGCACGGTCACGAGCGGGAACGTCCCCAGGTCGGGCAGGTCGCGCATGTCCGCGCGCACGAGCGTCAGCTCCAGGCCGTGCGGGGTCGCCCGCCTCCGGGCCAGGTCGAGCATCGCCTCCGACGCGTCGACGCCGACGACCGGGACGCCGGCAAGCGCCGTCGGCACCGCCACCCGGCCCGACCCGACGCCGATCTCGAGCACCGGCCCGCCGCTTGCGAGGGCGAGGTCGACGTAGAACGGGATGTCCTCGGTGACCGAACGGCACCAGACGTCGTAGCGCTCGCCGAGGCGGTCGTAGGCGGAGGGCGGCGTCCCGATGCTAACTACACTACCCGGCCACCATGGACCTCGACGCCCTCGTCACCGACGCCAAGGCGCGCATCGCCGCGGCGACCGGCTCGGCTGCGCTCGAGGAGGTGCGTATCGACGTCCTCGGGCGCAAGGCGCCGCTCGTCCTCGCCCTGCGCGAGCTGGGGTCGCTCGACCCCGAGGAGCGGCGCACCCGCGGCGCCGACCTGAACCGCGCCCGGCGGTCGCTCGAGGAGCTGGTCGAGGGCCGCGCGCGCGAGCTGGGTGAGGCGGAGCTCGAGGAGCGGCTGCGCTCCGACCGGCTCGATGTGACGCTCCCGGGAACCGTGCCCCCGCGCGGCCACGCGCACCTGATCGAGGGGACGCGGCGCGACATCCTCGACGTGTTCGTCGGGTTCGGCTACCGGATCGTGGACGGGCCCGAGGTGGACACGGTGCACTACAACTTCGACGCGCTGAACCACGCGCCCACGCACCCGTCGCGGCAGGTCACCGACACGTTCTACGTCTCCGACGACGTCGTGCTGCGCACGCACACCTCGCCGGTGCAGATCCGGACGATGGAAGCGGGACCGCCGCCGGTCTACGTGGCCACGGCCGGCCGCTGTTACCGGCGCGACACGCCGGACGCGACCCACACCGCGATGTTCACGCAGATCGAGGGCCTGGTCGTCGACCGCGGCATCACCCTCGGCCACCTGAAGGGGACGCTGCTCGGCTTCGCCCGCGCGATCTTCGGCGCCGAGCGCGAGGTGCGCCTGCGGCCGCACTTCTTCCCGTTCACCGAGCCGTCGGTCGAGGTCGACGTCAGCTGCTTCAACTGTGCCCGCGACGGCTCGCCGTGCCGCGTGTGCAGGGGCGAGGGCTGGGTCGAGATCCTCGGCGCCGGGATGGTCGACCCGAACCTCTACGGCTACGTCGACGGGTACGACCCGGAGCAGGTGTCGGGCTTCGCGTTCGGGATGGGCGTCGAGCGGGTCGCCGGCCTGCGCCACGACATCCCCGACATCCGGCTCCTGTGGGAGAACGACCTGCGCTTCATGGAGCAGTTCGGATGAGGGTGCCGGTCTCGTGGCTGCGCGAGTACGTCTCGTTCGACCTCCCCCCGCGGGAGCTGGGCGAGCGGCTCTCCATGACGGGGACGAAGCTCGAGGCGCTGCACCGCCGTGGCGTGCCGCGGGCGCTCGAGCGGTACCGGGTCGGGCGCGTGCTCTCCCGCGAGCAGCACCCGAACGCCGACCGCCTCAGCCTCTGCAGCGTCGACATCGGCGCGGGCGAGCCGCAGCAGATCGTGTGCGGGGCGCGCAACTTCGAGGCCGGCGCGACGGTCGCGGTCGCGCTGCCCGGCGCCGTCCTGCCGGACGGCACGGAGCTTCGGGTGGCGAAGCTGCGAGGGCTCGAGTCGCACGGGATGATGCTCTCCGAGCGCGAGCTCGAGCTGGGCCAGGATCACGACGGCATCATGCTGCTCCCGGACGACTGGGCCGTCGGCGACGCGCTCATCGACCACCTCGCCATCGCCGACGACGTGCTCGAGTTCGAGATCACGTCGAACCGGCCCGACTGCCAGAACGTCTACGGGATCGCCCGCGAGGTCTCCGCCGTGCTCGACACCGACCTCGCCGCCTGGCCGGGGACGGACCCGGAGCCGGCGGGGGAGGGGAAGGCCGAGGACCACGTCAAGGCGCGGATCGACGCGCCCGACATGTGCCCGCGCTGGGCGGCGCGGGTGTTCACCAACGTGCGCGTGGGCCCGTCGCCGCCGTGGCTCAAGGCCCGCATCAGCGCGGCCGGGATGCGCCCGATCTCGAACGTCGTCGACATCACGAACTACGTCATGCTCGCGATCGGCGAACCGACCCACGCCTTCGACCTCGACAAGGTCGCGGGCCGCGAGATCATCGTCCGGCGGGCCACCGACGGCGAGCGGGTCACGACCCTCGACGGCCAGGACCGCGTCCTCGACACCGACACGCTCGTGATCGCCGACGCCGAGAAGCCGTCCGCCGTGGCCGGCCTGATGGGCTCGGAGTGGAGTGAGGTCAGCGCCGGGACGACGACCGTCCTCATGGAGTGCGCCAACTTCGACGGCCCGACCACCCAGGCGTCGTCGATCCGGCTCGGCCTGCGGACGGAGGGGTCGAGCCGGTGGGAGAAGGGGCTCGACCCGCATCTTCCCCCGAAGGCGCTGCGGCTCGCGTCCCAGCTGATGGTCGAGCTGGCCGGCGCGACCCTCGTCCCCGGCGAGATCGACCTGCACGGCGACCTGCCCGAGCCGCCGGTCGTCCCGCTGCGGCGAGAGCGGCTGGAGGGGCTGATCGGGATCGCGTACAGCGATGACGAGGTCGACGGCGCCCTGGGGCGGCTGGGCTACGAGTGGGAGGGCGAGGGCTGGCGGGTGCCGAGCTGGCGCGCGGCCGACACGACCCGCGAGGTCGACCTGATCGAGGAGGTCGCGCGCATCCGCGGGCTCGAGCGCGTGCCGGCGGAGATGCCCGGAGGCGATCCGAGCGGCGGGCGCCTGAACCCGGACGAGCGGCTGCGGCGCCGGGTCGTCGACGTCCTGCGCGGCGCGGGCCTCTCCGAGGCGGCGACGCTGACGCTCTGGGACGTCGGGATGCCCGGGCGGCTGCGGCTCGCCGCCGGTGACCGCCGGGCGGCGCTGGTCGAGCTCCAGAACCCGATGAGCGCCGAGTGGGCGGCGATGCGCACGCTCGTGTTCCCGGGCCTGCTCGGCTCGGCCCGGCGCAACCTGGCGATGTCGGCGCCTCGGGTCGCGCTGTTCGAGATCGGCCACGTGTTCCTGCGCGGCGACGGGCAGCTGCCCGACCAGCCGTCGCGGGTCGCCGGCGTCCTGGCCGGGGATGGGGCCGGGTTCTTCGCGGCCAAGGGCGTCGTGGAGGCGCTGTTCAAGGCCGCGCGCGTGGAAACGCCCGCCTTCGAGCCGGCGGACGAGCCATTCCTGCACCCGGGCCGGGCCGCGACGGTCGGCGACGGCTTCGTTGGCGAGCTCCACCCGCTCGTCGCCGAGGCGTTCGAGCTCGAGCCCGGCGTGGCCGTCTTCGAGCTCGGCCTCGACGGCCTGCGGGGGCGGCCGCCCGAGGAGGTGCTCTACCGCGACGTCACCAGCTTTCCGCCGCTGCGGCAGGACATCGCCGTCGCCGTCGAGGAGGACGTCCCGGCGGGCCGCGTCGTCGAGGTGGTGCGCTCGGCGGGCGGCGACGCGCTCACGCGGGTCGAGGTGTTCGACGTCTACCGCGGCCCGCAGGTGGGGGAGGGGCGCAAGAGCCTGGCCCTGCATCTCGTGTTCCAGGCGCCCGACCGCACGCTCACCGACGCCGAAGCGGACGCGGTCCGCGAGCGGGTCGTGGCGGCGCTCCGGGCCGACGTCGGCGGCGAGCTGCGCGCATGAGGCGCGACGAGCTCGTCGAGCGGCTGGACGGGTACTTCGGGACGCGGTCCGTCCGTGGCGACGAGTGGGGCGACCTGTTCGAGCTCGTCTACCCCGACCCGTACTGGCGCGAGTACGCCGAGCCGGGCTACGAGGGCCGCTGGAACGGCCTGCTGGTGCGGGGCGCGGACGATGTCGAACGGGTCGTGACCTGCGTGTTCCCCTCCGACCGGGTCGTCGGCCTGCTGGAGGCGGGCACGTTCCTCTTCTCGGAGCACCCCATCGACTACGGCGACGAGCCCGGGTTCCTGCCGCTGGCGCGGGAGACGTTCGCGCGCATGCGCCGCGACGGCATCAGCTTCTACCACGTGCACGCGCCGATCGACCATCATCCCGAGGTGTCGCCGTCGCGCCTGTGCGCTGCGGCGATGGATGTGCCGGTCGAGGAGGAGTACCTGCCGATCGCCGAGGGCATCGGCGGCGGCGCGGCGGTCATCGGCCCGTCGGATGCCTCGGTGGACGAGCTGGCCGAGCGGCTCGGCGCCGAGCTGGGGCCGGCGGTGCCCGTGCGGGTCGTGCGCCGGCGCGCCGGGACCGACGCGGCAGGGCGGGTGGCGGTGGTCGGCGGCGGCGGCGCCGACCGCGACGCGCTCGTCGAGTCGCTTGCGCGCGGCTGCCAGACCTTCGTCACCGGCGGGGTCTTCACCCGCTGGGCGAAGGAGTTCCTCGCCCTCGCCGAGGAGCGCGACATCGCCGTGATCGACGGCACCCACTACGGCACGGAGATCCCGCCGCAGCGGGCGATGGTGGAGTGGTTCCGGGAGCTCGGGCTGGACGCCGAGTTCATCCCGGACGGGCCGAAATAGCGCTGCATTTGTCGGCACGACCCCCTGGCCAGATTGTCGCGCGCCCCCGCCTGGGCGATAATCGGTCAGGCTCCGCTACGCCGTCTTCCGATCCGTCGTGACCCGCCTTGTCGTGATAACCGCTGCGTGTCTGTTCGCGTCAGGATGCGCGCTCGGCAGTGGCGGGCTTCCGCGCGGGGCCGCGACCTACCACGGGCCGCGGCATCGCGTCACCATGTACCCGGGACTCACACGTCTGTTCTCACCCGGCGAGCTCGCCGCTCCGCTGACGATCGCATGTCCAGGCGACGCTGGGCACACCGGGTTGAAGCAGGTGATCCGGTCGTTCAGGCCTGGATTCCGAGGCATCTTCGGCGACTCCCAGCTGGGGAACTCGCTCCGCGTCGACGTCAGCGGCGATGGCGCCGTCTCGATCTCGTGTTCATGAGCAGGCGGCGGCGCATAGTCCTCATCGTGCGCACCTCCACACTCCTGATCGCGGCTGCGTGCGCCGGTAGCCATCACCAGAACTCCGCCCGGCGAGGGTGGATGTGCTTCATGAAGCCGGCTACCGCGCGGTGATCCGGCTTGCTGCCCTCGTTGCTGTGTTCCTCGTCGCCGCCGCGTGCGGCGGCAGTCATCCGCAGAGCGCCGCCCAGCTGCACCACCACTACTTCCTGGTCGGGAAGCGCGCCTGCAAGCACCTCGTGAAGCACACGGCCAGCTCGGTGACGATCTACGCGGTCGACTTCAACTCCTACCCGCCCGCGTACCGGCATGATGTCGCCAGGGGCTGCGCGGCGGACCGATGAGGCCGGCGGGTAGCGTCGTTCTCACGGTGCTCGTTCTCGTCGGGGTGCCGGTGGGCGCCCTCGCGGTTGGAAGGGCCACGGCGCCACCGGCCCACCGGGCATCGACGCGGGCGATGCTGGAGCGGCAGATCCGTGCCAACCTCGAGCGCGAAGGCGTCAAGCGCGTCCGGTGCGGGTGGACGAGCGACCCCACCTTGACGGTCTCGTGCAACGGCACGCGGGACGACGGCAGCATCGAGGGCGACCAGGAGTTCGTCATCGGTCAGGACGGCCGATGAGCGTCCTCCCGACCGTGTAACGAGGGTCACACATCGTCCGGATCCGGTGATGTGGAACACGTGAGCGCGGCTCCGTAGCCTGGCTCACATGATTTCCCCTCGCCCCGGAAGGAACCACACCATGATCAGCATCGCTCGCACCAGCCGTGCAGCCCTCGTGGCCGCCGCGGCGCTCGCAATCGCGGCCCCGATCGCCTCCGCCAAGCCGATCGGCCCGGTCCAGCCGGTCAAGTCCACGGGTCAGGCTTACCAGGGGACGTACCGCCCGCTGCACACCAACGTGCAGCTGCCGCCCGATCGCCAGGACAAGGTCGGCACGCTCCAGCAGTCGACGAACATCCATCCGATTCCGGTCGCGACGACCAAGACCGTGACCAAGAGCTCGTTCAACTGGACGTCCGCGACGATCGGCGCGGGCTTCATCCTCTCGATCGTGCTCGTCGGCGCCGGGGCCATCGGCCTCCGCGGCCGCCGGCGGATGGCGCTTGGCGTCTGACACCGATCCCGACGGTTCGTGACGCCGTGCCGGGCGGGCTCCTCCGGGAGCCCGCCCGCCGCATGGTCCGGGCCAGCTAGGCCGGCGTCAGCGCGGTCAGGCCGTCGAGGCGCCGCCGTAGTTCGTGTGCGTCCTCGATGGGCACCTGGACGGCGATCCGCGTGACGCCGAGCTCCGCGAACCGCGCGATCCGCTCGTCGTCCAGGTCGTAGACGAACGCGGTGACCTCGCCCGGCTCGAGCCCGACGTCCTCGCGCAGGCCACGCCATCCGGCCAGGCCGCGCTCGAACTCGTCGAGGTCGTCGACGACCGGCGCCCAGGCGTCGCCGTACAGCGCCGCCAGCCGCAGGCTCCGGGGCGAGCCGCCTCCGACGAGGAGGGGCGGATGCGGCTTCTGGACGGGCTTGGGCCAGCACCAGATCGGGTCGAAGTCGACGAAGGTGCCGTGGTACTCCGCCTCGGCGTTCGTCCAGATCGCCTGCATCGCCAGGATCTGCTCCTCCATCAGCGCCCAGCGGGTCGGCGGATCGACACCGTGATTGCGCAGCTCCTCGACCAGCCACCCGGCGCCCACGCCGAACAGGAAGCGCCCGCCCGAGATGTGGTCGATCGTCGCGACCTGCTTCGCGAGCGCGATCGGGTCGTGCTGGGGCACGACGCAGACCCCGGTGCCGAGACGCAGGCGGTCCGTGCACGCGGCCGCGGCGCCGAGCGCGGTGAACTGGTCGAGCAGGCGGGCATCCTCCCCGGGACGGTCGCCCTCCACGAGGTCGCGGCGGCTCGCCGGGACGTGGCTGTGGGCGGTCAGGAACAGCGACTCGAGGCCGGCCTCTTCGACGAGCGTGGCGAGCTCGGTGATGCCGACGCCCGTGTCGGTGAGCCACACGGCGACGCCGAGTCGCATCGCGCACATGATGGATGATCCTAGAGGGAATCAGGTAGCCGACGCCGAGAGGAACGACGATGCCCGAACCACACCAGATCGCGGCGCTACTCGAGCTCGAGCGGGAGCAGGAACGGCGATTCGCCGCCTCGCTGTCGCCCACCGAGCGTGAGATGGACGGGACGCCCGATCAACCGTCCGCGAAGGACACCTTCGCGCATGCGATCGGCGCCAAATGGCACATGCATGACGCGCTTACCGCCCTCCGGGCGGGGGTCGAGCCGGACGCCTCGCACGACCGCGGGGAGATCTTCCGCGCCAACGCCGGCCGGCCGTTCGAGGAGCTGGAGGACGACGCCGCCCGCATCGCCGACGCGCTCGTGGCCGACGTCGAGGCGCTGGACGCCGGGACGCTCGGCTCCGCCCCGGCGTGGATCGACGACGCGACGCTCGCCGACGAGATCATCCAGCAGTGCGCCACCCACGGGATGGTGCTCATGTTCGGGGTCCTGTGCGAGCGGGGCGGGGCCGACGATGCGCGTGCCACGCAGGCGGCCTTCGTCGAGGCGCTGCCGCCCGACGTGAGCGCGCTGCAGCGGTCGCGGGCGCTCTACAACCTCGCCTGCCTGGACGTCCGCACGGGCCGCGAGGACGACGCGGTCGAGACGCTCACAGACGCGCTCGGACTGCGTCCGTCCCTGGAGGAGCAGGTGCGGGAGGATCCCGAGCTCGAACCGGTGCGCGCCCGCGTCCTCGGCTGAGGCCGCGCTACGCCGGTGGGACGGGCGGGTGCGCCTCGATGTGCGCCCGCGTCAGCCGCTCGGCCGCATCGGCGTCGCCGCGCTCGATCGCGTCGGCGATGCGCTCGTGCTCGTCCGCCCAGGCCGACGGCCCGGCGGGCTCGGCCGCCTGCGCCTGGTAGATGGGGACGCCGATGCGCGGCACCCACAGCATCTCGGCGAAGCGCGTGAGGTGCGGGTTCCCGGATGCGGCGGCCAGGGCGAGGTGGAACGCGCGGTTGGCCGAGAAGCTCTGGTTGCGGTCGCCGTCCGCGCTCCGCTGGGCGGAGATCGCGTCGCGCATCGCGGCGATCCCGTCGCGGTCGCGCCGTTCCGCGGCCAGCCGGGCGGCGCCCGGCTCGAGCGCCGTGCGGGCCGCCCAGGCGTGGCGCATGTCACTGAAGTCGAGCTCCGAGACGCGCGCCCCGCGGTTGGGCGAGAAGCTCACCAGGCCCTCGGCCGAGAGCCGCCGCAGGGCCTCCCGGAGCGGCGTCCGCGACACCCCCAGCTCGTCCGCGAGCGTGGCCTGGTGCAGCTTGGTGGCCCGCGGCAGGTCACCGGAGAGGATCCGCTCGCGCAGGGCGGTGTAGACGTGATCCACGACGCTCTGGATCTGCAGGCGCCTGTTCGACGAGCTCGACATGGTCTTTGCATACAGTACGCCGCCGCTCGAGGGCCTCGAAGTGACGGCCTTGACACCCGTCCGACCCAGGTGCGAATGTATCCAATCGATCCGACCAGGGAGGGAGCGATGGGAACCACGCCACCACCACCGGCGAGCGGCGGGCAGCTGGGCGAGCGGCGACTCGGCACGATGGCCGCGGTCGCGCAGGCGCTCGCGATCGGCCCGATGTTCTCGACCGCGCTCGTGCTCAGCCTCGTCTCGAACCCGGCCAACGGGTCGACGTTCAACACGGCGCTGAGCGTGCTCGTCGCCGGCCTCGGCGTGCTCGCCATCGCCTATGCGATCTCGCTCTTCGCCCGCCGCTACCAGGGCGCCGGCGCGGTGTACGAGTACCTGACCCACGGTGCGCATCCGTCGGTCGGCGTCTTCGTTGCCGGCGTCTTCTTCGTCGGGACGCTCTTCCTCGGCGGCGGCGGGATCTACCTCGGTCTCGGCATCCTCACCCAGAGCTTCTGGGTCTCCCACATCTCGACCTCCACGATCCCGGCATGGTGGCTCTTCGCCCTGATCTTCCTCGTCCTCGTGCTGATCCTGAACTACATCGGGATCCGTCTGGCGATCGGGCTCATGCTCGGCTTCGCGGCGATCTCGTTCACCGCCATGACGATCCTGGCCCTCGCGATCATCTTCCAGGGCGGCCAGGACGGGAACACGCTGCAGATGTTCAACCCCGGGACGACGTCACTCGGGACGGTGTTCGACGGGGTGCTGCTCGGCATCCTGCTCTTCGTCGGGTTCGAGGCGGCCGCCTCCATCGGCGAGGAGAGCCACGACCCGCACCGGTCGATCCCGCGCGCGCTGCTGTGGACGGTCGGCGTCTCGGCGGCGTTCTTCGTGCTGATGGCCTACGCGATCGAGGTCGGCCTGGGCAAGGCCGCCGTCGACCAGGGCGCCTGGCTCAACCCGGCCGCGCTGGACATCCTGGCCAAGCAGTACGTGAGCTCGTGGTACGCCGGCATCATCGACCTCGTCGTCATCCTGGACGCGACCGCCCTGGCGCTCGCGATCTGCGTCACCATCGGCCGCGGCTACTTCGCGCTCGGACGCGACGGGCTGCTCCCGTCCGTGTTCGCGAAGACGTCGCGCCACAACACGCCGTGGGTCGGCAATCTGATGGTGGTCGTCGGCGGTGGCGGCCTGCTCCTGATCGCCGCCTACAGCCACACGATGGACCGGTTCATCCCGATTGCCGGGTCGCGCGAGTTCAGCGCGTTCCTGGTGTCCGCCACGGCCGGGTCGTACGCCATCGAGCTGGTGTACCTCGCCCTCGCGATCGCGGCGGTCGGCCTGCTCATGCGCTACGGCGCTACGTGGTGGCAGTACCTCGTCGTCCTGGTCGCGATCGCGACGCCGGTGCTCGGCTTCTACGGGGCGCTCCATCCGGGGCCGCACGACAGCACGAACCTGAACTGGCTCGCGTTCTACTGGGCGCTTGCCGTCGTCGTGCTCTCGGCCATCTGGTACGGCGTCATGCAGGTGTGGAAGCCCGACCGGATCCGCAACGCCGCTGCGCATGCGGCGGAGCACCACGGTGTCGCGCCGCTGGACGAGAACGTCGACTTCACGCCGGCGCCGCCGGACACGGCGGTATGACTAGGTAACGCCCTGGGTCGAGACGGGGCGGACGTCGGAGAGCCGCCGCTCCAGCTTCAGCGCGGCGACGACGCCGACATCGTCGAGCGTGCCGAGCCGCTTGCGCACGAGCTGCGCCGCCGCGCCATAGCCGTAGGTGTGGGCCGCGCGGAAGTGGAAGACGCCGCTGCGCCAGTCGCCCTCGTGCCACGGGTTCAACGGCGACATGACGAGGGCGCACTCCTCGGCCTGGACGGCGTCGCGCAGGCGCAGCTCGAGGAAGAGCGTCGACCAGTCGGACGGCTGCGAGGCGACGATTGCGTCCCATTGCTCGACCAGGGTGGCGTGCATCGCGCGGATCGTACCGCCGCGGGGCTACGACGGCGGCACGACCGGCGCAGCCGAGTTGAGGTCGAGCTCGCGCTCGCGCATGAAGTGCGCGGCGGTGACCATGCGCAGCCGGGTCACCAGGTGCGTGCGGCGGTCGACCCACAGGCGGAAGAACGTGGGGCCGCCGGGTTGCACCAGGGTCAGCTGGAGGGTGCGGGCGTCGCCGCCGGCCACGTAGACCGCCTCGGCCGTCGGCGCCCAGAACGGATCCGGCTGGCGGATCGCGGGCGTGTACGACCGCTTCCACGTCCCGTCGCGCTGCTGATCCCACCGGGTCGTGCCGATGATGCGCGACCGCCGGCCGCCGTGGACGTCGATCGACAGCCGGTTCGGGGCCCCGACGATGTAGGTCGTCGACACCGAACGCCCGGGGCCCGAGGCCAGCACGTTCTCCGCCCGCAGGCTGTGCAGCGCCGCGAAGGTGTGCGCGGCCCGGCGCAGCAGGCCCGGAACGGGCCGGGCGTTCGCGGCGGGCAGCTGGAGCGTCGCCCGGACGTGGGGCACGCCGGGCCGGGCGACATCGACACGGACGAGCCGTGCCGTGGCGGCGACCGGCGCCTGGTAGCAGACGCCCTTCGCGCCAGGGCAGGGGGTGGCCACGCGCCCGTCGACGACCGCGATCGCGTCGGAGACGGCCGCGCCGGTCTGTGCCAGCAGCGTCAGCCGGATCACGTGGCGGCCGACCCGCTGGCCGCCCACGGCCAGGTCGGCGGCCTCGGCGGCGGCGGTGGGGCCGGTCGCGGCCGGCGGCGCCGCGGCCGGACGAGAGCCCGGGCGCGCGCCGATCGAGACCCCGGCGGTGCGCCTTCCGATCCGCAGCTGAGCCTGCCCCTCCTGCAGCGCCGGGAGCAGCCCGGCGTAGGTGCCGTCCGGGGCGCGCCGCAGGATCGCCCGGCCGGCGTCGGTGCCGACGGCGATCGTCGGACCGGTCGCGCCCGGCAGCCGCAGGTCGACCGCGTTTCGGCCCGCGAGCCCCGGCCACAGCGCGAGCCGCACGCCGCCCGCGAGCCGCAGGCTGACAGGGCCGCCGACGGGCGCGGGGGCCGCCGAGCCCACGGCGGGCGTGTTCGCGGGCGGGAGGTCGGTCAGGAGCGAGACGACCGCGAGCACCGCCAGCAGCAGTCCGATCTCGGCCGCGCCGAGCTTGCGGATCACGCCGAACGCCGCCAGCCGGCGCCGGTTCAGGTAGGCGATGCCGACGACGCACAGGAGCAGGCCCGTCTTCACGGCGAGCGCGCGCCCGTAGCCCGTGTGCCACAGCTGGGCCGGGGACGACACCGCCCACAAGGCCCGGCCGACGCCGGTCACCGCCAGCACGGCGACGCTCCCGAGCGCGATGCGGGAGAACCGGGCGGCCAGCGCCGTGCGCACGCGCGTGCGCTCCCCGTCGGGGAGGCCGCGGGTGGCGTGCGGCGTCACCAGGACGAGCTGGACGAGGCCGCCGATCCAGACGGCCGCCGCCGCGGTGTGGAGCGCGTCCACCGCGACGGCGGGCAGGCCGAGGCCCGGGTCGCCGGCATGGCCGGAGAGGCCGGGGACGATCACGGCCCACGCGCCCAGCGCCGCGGCTGGCACGGCCAGGACGAGCGCCGCGGTGCGGCTCCGGTGCGCCACCCCGAACGTCGCCGCGGTGGCGACGCAGAACGCCGCCCCCAGGTCGATCCCGCGCCCGAACTCGCGGCCGAACCGGGTGGCGCCGAGCGCCGAGCCGATCGGGCCGTGGTGGTTGAATGCCTGCCAGAACGACACGCCGGCCACCTCGGCGCCCTGCCGGGTGAGCGCGATCCACCCGCCGGCGAGCATCAGCGCCGCCGCCCCCAGGAGCAGCGAGTTGGCCCTCGAGCCCTCGCGCAGCTCGGCCATCGCCCGCGGCCGGCCGGACACGGTGCCGATCACCGGGCGGAAGACGGCGACGCGGAAGACCGCGCCGCCGACAAGGAGCATCAGCCCCAGGAAGTAGGCGAAACGGGCGACCAGGAATGGCCAGTCGAGGGCGGAGCTCTCGGTCGTCGCCGCCTGCGGCGGCGGGCGGTTGCGGCCGACTCCGATCGCCACGACGCCCGAGACGATGTGGCCGTCCGCCGAGACGACCCGCCATCGGACGGTGTAGTCACCGCTTCCGAGGCCGCCCTGTAACGGCACGACGAGCGCCCGCGAGTCTCCGCGCTCGAGCCGGGCGTGGCGGGCCAGCACCGAGGCGCCGCTGCTCGCGACGGCGGTCGTACCGGCATCCTGCACCGGCTGGTCGAAGTGCAGCACGATCCGGCCGGGCGCGTGCGGGACGACCGTCCCGGCGGCCGGGTCGCTGCGGAGCAGGGTCGCGTGCGCCAGCGCCGCGGCCGGGAAGGCCGCGGGCACCAGCAGCGAAAGCAGGATTGCAAGCGCGCGCACGCCGCGCATGGACGACGGTGACCTCCTGAGACGGGTTCATCCGGCGTACGGGTGCCGGATTCGGCCGGTTTCAGGCGGGGAGCGGCGGCGCGCGGCCGCGGGGTGGGCCGAACGGCGGCCGGCCGGCGGGCGCGGCCAGCGGCAGTGGCCGCGAACGCCCCGGCACCCGCAGCAGGAGCTCGGCCGCGCCGGCGACGGCGTCGCCCAGCCGGGCGAGCGCCCGGGCGACGGCGCGGTCGGCCGACCACACCAGCGCCGCTCCGAGCAGCGCCAGCGCGGCATGCAGGCCAAGCGTGCCCGGCTGGCCCGCGTGGGCCGGGGCGCCGGCTGCGAGCAGGGCCATATGGGCGCAGCCCTGGGCGGCGAGCATGATGGCGGCGGTCTCGCAGAGGCCGAGCGGCGCGTGCGCGGCCACGCGCGGGCTGCCGCGCAGCACGTGCGTCGCCGCCCGCCGTGCGTTCCCGGCGGACGCCGCCATGCGCACCAGGGCGAGCGCGCCCGCGAGCGACGCCGCCAGGGCGGGGATCGACCAGGACGGGTCGGCCAGCGCCGCCACGCCGCCGTGCGCGGCCGTCGCCGATGCGGCGGCGATACCGGCCAGGGCCAGCCCGCGGGCGAGTGTGAGCGTGCGCATCTGCGGCCGAAGTATGGCAGCCACCGATATCATGCCGCCCGTGGAATCCGCCACGCTGGACAGGTTGGCCGAGCTTGCCGTGGGGTTTGGCGCGAACGTCCAGCCGGGCCAGCAGGTGATCGTGATCGCCGCGATCGGCCAGGAGGGGCTCGCCCGCAGGATCGTCGAGCTCACCTACGACGCCGGCGCGGTCTTCGTGGACATGAACTACCGCGATCCCTACATCCAGCGGGCGCGGCTGCAGCACGGCGTCGACGAGGCGCTCGGCTACGAGCCCGAGTGGGTCGTCGAGAAGGTGCGCCACCACGGCGAGCACAAGGGCGCCACCATCGCGCTCAGCGGGCCCGTCGCGCCGGGGCTGCTCGACGGGATCGATCCCGACCGGATCGGGCGCGATCGCCCGCCGGGCCAGAAGCAGTCGACCGAGAACATGACCAAGGCGCGCAACAACTGGACGATCGTGCCCTGCCCGACGGAGGGCTGGGCGACGCTCGTGCATCCCGACCTGGATCCGGATGCGGCGGTCGAGCGCCTGTGGGAGCAGATCGAGGTCGTGTGCCGCCTCGACGCCGACGACCCCGTCGCTGCCTGGAAGGCCCGCATGGACGACCTCACCCGTGCCTGCAACGCGCTCAGCGAGCGCCAGTTCGACATGATGCATCTCGAGGGGCCGGGCACCGACCTGCGGGTCGGCCTGCTGCCGACCTCGACGTGGTGCGGAGGCGGCCTCACGACCGCATGGGGCCTGCGGCACCAGCCGAACCTGCCGACCGAGGAAGTCTTCACGACGCCCGATCCGGAGCGGGTCGACGGCGTGGTGCGGGCGACGAAGCCGCGCGAGCTGAGCGGCTCGATCGTCCGCGACCTCGAGGTGCGCTTCGAGGGCGGTCGGGTGACCTCCATCGAGGCGGCCGAGAACGGCGCCATCCTCAAGGCCTACGCGGAGCGCGACGAGGGCGCCGGGCGCCTGGGCGAGCTGGCGCTCGTCGACGGGGAGGGTCGCATCGGCCCGCTCGACACCGTCTTCTACGACACCCTGCTCGACGAGAACGCGGCCAGCCACATCGCCCTCGGCCAGGGGTTCGACTGGGCGGTCGGCGACGACGACCGCGACCGCATCAACCGCAGCGAGATCCACGTCGACTTCATGATCGGCTCCCCCGAGGTCGACGTCACCGGCGTCACCGCCTCGGGCGAGCGCGTGCCGGTGCTGCGCAGCGGCGCCTGGCAGATCTAGGCGAAAAGCGGGGACAGTCCCCGCACGCGGGGACTGTCCCCGCGAAACCCGTTCTACGCGGCGCCGGTGCGCATGCGGAAGATCGTGGCGATGACCTCGGCCGGGTCGAGATCGTCGTCGTTGCCCAGGCTGCCGCCGCGCAGGCGCAGCGACGTGTAGGCCATCAGATCGCGCATCGAGATGACGCCCACCACGTGGCCGTCGCCGTTCACGACGGGCAGGTGGCGGAAGTGGCCGTCGACCATCAGCGCCATCGCCTCGGGGATGGTGGTCTCGGGTGCCGCCGTGAGGACATGGCTGGTCATGCGGTCGCTGACGGGCGTCGCCGGGTCGGTGCCGTCGCTCACGCACCGCATCAGGTCGCGCTCCGTGATCACGCCGACCAGATCGCCGGCCTCGTCGACCACCATCGCCGCGCCGACGTCGGCCTCGACCATGCGCCGCGCGGCGTCCCCGACCTGGGTGTCGGGCGACACCGTCACCACATGCGTGGCCATGACGTCCGTGAGCTCCATCAGGACGAGTGTACGTGCCCCGCAGGGGTCATGCGAGCAGGAGCGTGGGCGCCTCGAGCCGGCGCTTGACGGTCTGCAGCAGCCTCGCCCCGTCGGCGCCGGAGCAGGCGCGGTGGTCGCACGAGAGGGTGACGGACATGATCTTGCGCGGCACGACGGCGCCGTCGCGGAACACCGCGCGCTCGACCGTGCTCGACACCGCCAGGATGGTCGACTCCGGCGGGTTGATGATCGCCGAGAACGCGGCCACGTCGAACATGCCCATGTTCGAGACCGTGAACGTGCCGCCCTCGATCTCCGCCTGGCGCAGCTTTCCGTCGCGGGCCCGCTTCGCCAGGTCGCGGGTCTCGACCGCCAGCTGGCGGACGCCCTTCGTGTCGGCGTCGCGCAGCACCGGGACGATCAGGCCGTCGTCCAGCGCGACCGCGATCCCGATATGCGCATGGGCGTGGTAGACGTGGTGTCCGTCGACGTAGGAGCGGTGCGCCTGCGGATGCGCGAGGAGCGCCTGCGCGCAGGCCCGCACGATCAGGTCGTTCACGCTGACCTTCTCGCCCGAGTCGGCGAGCGCATCGTTCAGCTCGGCGCGCAGCTCGAGCGCGCGGGTCATGTCGACCTCGGAGGTGACGTAGAAGTGGGGGACGGTCGCCTTGGACTCGGCCATCCGCCGCGCCACCGCCTTCAGCATCGGCGTCAGCTCGCGCACCTCGTCGCCCTCGCCCGGAGGTGACGGCGCCGCCTGGGGCGCGGCCGGCCCGGCCTTCGTGCCCGCGGCGAGCGCGCGCTCGACGTCGGCCTTGACGATGCGGCCGTCGGGGCCGGTACCCTTGCCCGCCAGGGTGCGCAGGTCGAGCCCGCCGGCATCGGCCATCCGGCGCGCGATCGGGCTCGCGCGCAGGCCGCCGCCGTCGCTCGTCGCGCCGTCGCCCGGCTCGGGCTCGGTCGCGGTGGCGACCGGCGCCTCGTCCTGCGGCTGCGGTTCGGGCTCGTCGGCCGCAGGAGCCGCCTCGGCAGCCGGGTGCGCGCCGCCGTCGCCGTTCGTGCTCGCCGCGGCGGGAGCATCGTCGGGCACCTCCTCGCCCTCGGCGCCGATGATCGCGATCGGGGCGCCCAGCGCCGCCGTCTCCCCGTCGCCGACGAGGATGCGCAGCATCGTGCCGTCCTCGTAGGCCTGGAAGTCCATCGTGGCCTTGTCGGTCTCGATCTCGGCGATCACGTCGCCTTCGTGGAAGCTCTCGCCCTCGCGCTTCAGCCAGCGGCCGATGGTGCCCTGCTCCATCGTGTCCGAGAGGCGCGGCATGGTGAGCTCTTCAGACATGGGCGAACCTTACAGTCCGCACTCGGCCAGCAAGGAGCGCGCGGCCGCCTCGATCTTGGACTCGAGCGGCAGCGCCGCGAGCTCGAGCGGCTTGGCGTAGGGCATGGGCACCTCGGCCTGGCCGACCCGCTCGACGGGCGCGTCCAGATCGTCGAAGCACACCCGCTGTAGGCGCGCGGCCAGCTCGGCGCCGACGCCGTAGGTCGACCAGCCCTCCTCGGCCACGAGCACCCGGTTGGTCTTGCGCACCGACTCGGCCACGGTGTCCACGTCCAGGGGCCGGAGCGAGCGCAGGTCGACCACCTCGACCGAGATCCCGTCCTGCGACAGCCGGTCGGCGACCCGCAGCGCCCGCTGCACCGTGTAGGAGTGGGCGACGAGGGTCAGGTCGGTGCCCTCGCGGGAGATGGCGGCCCGGCCGATGGGGACGGCCCCGTCGCCGTCCTCCGGCAGCGGGCCGGTGAGGTTGTAGAGCACCAGGTTCTCGCAGAAGAGCACCGGGTCGTCGTCGCGGATCGCAGTCTTCAGCATCCCGTAGGCGTCTGCGGGCGTGGCCGGCGCGACCACCTTCAGGCCGGGGCAACCCGCGAACCAGGCCTCGAGCGACTGTGAGTGCTGGGCGGTCAGCTGCGCCCCGGCACCGCCCGGGGTGCGGATGACGAGCGGCACGCCGACCTTGCCGCCGAACATGTACCGGATCTTGGCGGCGTGGTTCACGACCTGGTCCATGGCGACGAGGATGAAGTTGATCGTCATGATCTCGACCACCGGCCGCAGGCCCATCATGGCCGCGCCGATCCCCGCGCCGACGAACCCTTCCTCCGAGATCGGCGTCTCGCGCACGCGGTTGGCGCCGTACTTCCCCCACAGGCCGGCCGTGACCTTGTACGAGCCCTCGAAGCGGCCGATCTCCTCGCCCATCAGGAAGACGTCGGGGTCGCGGCCGAGCTCCTCGTCGAGGGCCTGCCGCAGCGCCTCGCGGTAGGTCACGTCGGCCATGACTGCTCGTCTCCGCGCTCGCCGAACGGTGCCCCCGCCTGCATGCGGGAGAACTGCTCCTCGTGGTCGGGATCGCCATAAAGATGCTCGTAGAGGCTGTCGCGGCCCGGCGCGGCGGCGGCGACCGCCTTGTCGATCGCATCCTTGACCTGGGCGGAAACGTCCTGCCAGATGGCGTCGAGGTCGGCGGCCGACGCGATCCCGCGCTCGCCGAGCAGGAGGCCGTAGCGCGTGATCGGGTCGCGCTCCCGCCACGAGCGCACCTCCTCGGTCGAGCGATAGACCTTGCCGGCGTCGGCGACGGAATGGCCGCGGTAGCGGTAGGTGATCGTCTCGAGCAGGGAGGGGCGCCGCTCCTCGCGCGCCTGGCGCAGCAGCCGGTCGGCCGCCTCGCGCACCGCCAGGACGTCGTTGCCGTCCACCTGCTCGCCGTGCATCCGGTACGACGCCGCCCGCTTCCACAGCTCCGGCTCCGCGTTCGACTGCTCGACCGAGGTGCCCATCCCGTACTGGTTGTTGATCGCGTGGAACACGATCGGGAGGTCCCAGACGGCCGCCAGGTTGAGCGCCTCGTGGAACGACCCGGTCGCGACGGCGCCGTCGCCGAACTGGCACAGCACCGCGAACGGGAGCTCGCGGTAGGTCATCGCGAGCGCCGTCCCGGTGGCGATCGGCAGGTGCGCGCCGACGATGCCCCAGCCGCCGTAGAAGTGGCGCTCGACGTCGAGCAGGTGCATCGAGCCGCCACGGCCGTGCGCGACGCCCGACTCCTTGCCGAAGAGCTCGGCCATGACGGCCGCCGCGGGGCTGCCGACAGCGAGCGCGGTGCCGTGGTCGCGGTAGCTCGCGTAGAGGGCGTCGCCGTCGACGAGCGCGTCGATCGCGCCCACCGACGAGGCCTCCTCGCCGATCGCGAGATGGCAGTAGCCGCCGATCCTGGCCCTGGTGTACTGCTCCTCGGTTCGCTCCTCGAACCGGCGGATGAGCGCCATCTGCCGGAACAGGTGGAGCGCGTGCTCCCGGTCCTCGAGGACCGAAGCCTCGCCCGCCGCGGTCTTCGCCATATCCGGAACCTTACTCGCTGCAAGCGGCTAGGCTCTGCGCGCAGATGGCGACGCCCGTGACGGTTCCCAGCCTCGGCGAGGAGAACGCGGCGGCCGTCCTGATCCGGTTCCTGGTCGAGCCGGGCCAGGCCGTCCACCGCGGCGACCCGCTGTACGAGCTCGACACCGACAAGGTGACGCAGGAGGTCGAGGCCGAGGCCGACGGGGTGCTGCTGGAGGTGGTCGGCACGCCCGGCGTCGAGTACCCGCCCGGCGCGACGATCGCCTGGATCGGCGAGGCCGGCGAGACGGCCGGCGCGTGAGCGACGCCTTCCGCGTCGCGCATCTCGACGACCTGGAGCGCATCGGGGCGGCCGGCGGCCTGTACCGGCCGATCCGGCGCCGGCTGGGCGTGCGCGCCTTCGGCGTCAACGCCTACACGGCCGTGAAGTCCGGCGACCAGGTCATCGAGCGCCACGACGAGGTGAGCGGCGGCGGCCCCGGGCGGCAGGAGGAGCTCTATCTGGTGCTCGCGGGCCACGCCGAGTTGACGGTCGCGGGGGAGACCGTCGACGCGCCCGCGGGCACGCTTGTCTTCATCCCCGACCTGTCGGCCGAGCGAAGCGCCGTCGCCAGGGCCGACGAGACCACCGTCGTGGTGGTCGGCGGGCCGGCCGACGCCCCGATCCCGACCTCGCCGTTCGAGTACTGGTTCGCGGCCGAGCCGGCCTACAGGGCCGGCGACTACGACCGCGCCGCCGAGATCGCCTCCGAGGGGCTCGAGGAATGGCCGCGGCACGGCACCCTCCACTACCAGCTGGCGTGCTACCACGCCCTCGCCGGACGGCGCGGACGGGCGCTCGAGCACCTGGCGGTCGCCGTCGAGAACGACCCGCAGGCGGCCGGATGGGCCGCCGGCGATTCCGACCTGGACTCGATCCGGGACGACCCGGCCTTCCCAACCGCTGAATAAACGGGGTCAGACCCCGTTTATTCAGGCGCGCACCATGACCCAGCGGTGCTTGCCGATCATGCGCCGCGGGCGAATGCGACCTGCTCGTAGGTCGAGAGCGCGCCGTTCCAGAGGAACCCGGCGGGTCGCGACGCCCTGGCGCCGGTGCCCCTTGCCCACGAAGCAGCACGCGATCCGCCAGTCCGGCGCCGCCGTCTGATCCGCGCACCTCGTCCGGAACGCCGAACTGGCACCAGCCGAGGCACTCTTCGCCGTCGAACACGAGCGCCGCGAGCGCGTCCGGGCGGGAACCGCGCCGTAGATCCCGGTGGTGTGCTCCACCAGCGCGGCGAGAGCGCCCTGATCGAGCAGGTCCGCGCGGCCACGAACGGGAGTATCAACCATCTCATCTAGGATGCCCGCGAAAGCGAGCGAGGGAGCGAGTCGATGGAGTGTGACGTTGCCGTCCTGGGCGGAGGGCCGGGCGGCTACCCCGCCGCCATCCGGGCGGCACAGCTGGGCGCGAACGTCGTCCTGATCGAGCAGGACCGCGTCGGCGGGACCTGCATCACGGTCGGCTGCATCCCCACGAAGGCGTGGGTGCAGACGGCGCACGGGCTCAAGGACGCGCGCGAGACGTTCGCCAAGCTCGGCGTCCGCGTGTCCGACCCCGAGCTCGACTTCGGCCAGGCCCAGACGAACAAGCAGGGCATCGTCGACGGCCTGGTGAACGGCATCACGGGCGTCGTCAATGCGAACGGGATCACCATCGTGAACGGCCGCGGCGCGTTCAGCGGCCCGAACACGATCGCGGTCGAGGGCGGGGAGGACGTCACGTTCGGGTCGGCCGTCATCGCGACCGGCTCGCACTCCCTGCGCCCGCCCGTCAAGGGCATCGAGAGCGCGAAGTGCGTGGACTCGACGGGCCTGCTCGAGATCGGCGAGGTGCCGAAGCGGCTCGTGATCCTGGGCGGCGGAGTGATCGGCGTCGAGTTCGCGTCGATCCTCGAGCACTTCGGCTCCGAGGTGACGATCGTCGAGATGCTCGAGCACCTGATCCCGATGGAGGACGCGGACGCCTCGAAGGAGCTCGAGCGCGCGTTCAAGCGCCGCGGGATCACGACCCACCTGGGCGCCAAGGCGACCGAGATCGCCGAGGGCGACGGCGGGGTGACGCTGCACTTCGAGGGCGGGGACGGCAAGGCCGGCACCGTGGACGCCGATCTCGTGCTGGTCGCGACCGGCCGGGGCGCGAGCACGGCCGACATCGGCCTCGACAAGGCCGGGGTCGACTTCGACAAGCGCAAGGGCGTCATCGCCGACCGGCACATGCGCACGAACGTGTCCCACATCTACGCGGTCGGCGACGTCGCCGGCGTGTACCAGCTGGCGCACACGTCGTTCCGTGAGGGCGAGATCGCCGCCGAGAACGCGCTCGGCCATGAGTCCGAGATGGACTACACCGCCGTGCCGCGGTGCGTCTACACCGATCCCGAGGTGGCCGCGGTCGGCCTGACCGAGGCTCAGGCGCGCGAGCAGCACGGCGACGACAACATCGTGACCGGCCGTTTCCCGTTCTCGGCCTCGGCCCGCGCGCAGATGTACGCCGAGAAGGGCGGCTGGGCGAAGACAATTCACGAGACCCGCTACGGCGAGCTGCTCGGCCTCGTCATCGTCGGCCCGCAGGCGACGGAGCTCGTGAACGCGGGCGTGATCGGGATCGGGGCGGAGTCGACCATCGACACGGTCGCCGACTCGATCGCGGCCCATCCCACCCTGGCCGAGGCGGTCAAGGAGGCGGCGCTGGTTGCGCTCGGGCGGCCGATCCACCTGCCCCCGCCGCGGCAGCGGGCGAAGGCCGCCGCGCGGTGAGCGGCAGCGTCGACGCCTCCCGCTACCTGATCCCGACGCTCAAGGACGATCCGGCCGACGCGGAGGCCATCAGCCACAAGCTGCTGGTCCGGGGCGGGTTCGTGCGCCAGGTCGGCGCCGGCCTCTACACGTACCTGCCGCTGGGCTGGAAGGTGCTCCAGAACGCGATGGGCATCATCCGCGAGGAGATGGACACGATCGGGCTCGAGATGCTGATGCCCGTGCTCCAGCCGGCCGAGCTGTGGGAGGCGACGGGCCGCTCCGGCGTCGACAACCTGTTTCACCTGGACGATTCGTCCGGCAAGCACTACGTGCTCGCGATGACGCACGAGGAGTGCGTCACCTGGCACGCCGCCCGCATGATCCGCTCCTACCGCGAGCTGCCGCAGATCTGGTACCACCAGCAGACGAAGGAGCGCGACGAGCCGCGCCCGCGGGGCGGGATCCTCCGCACGCGCGAGTTCATCATGAAGGACTCCTACAGCTTCGACCGCGACCTCGAGGGACTCGAGGAGTCGTACGCGAAGCACCGGGTCGTGTACGAGCGGATCTTCGAGCGCAGCGGCCTCGAGACGTTCGCGATCGAAGCCGACGTCGGGATGATGGGGGGCCACGGCGGTGAGGAGTTCGTCGCGCCCAGCCCGAACGGCGAGGCCGATCTCGTGCGGTGCTCGAACTGCGACTACGCCGCGAACGTCGAGGTGGCGAAGTCGCGGGCGCGGCCGCCGGAGTTCCCGCCGCACCTGGACGCGCCGGAGGAGATCGAGACGCCGGGCGCGACCACGATCGAGGGCCTGGCGGAGTTCCTCGGGATCGACCCGGCGGCGACGGCGAAGGCGATGCCGATCGTCGTCGACGGCCAGGCCGTGCTCGCGCTCGTCCGCGGCGACCACCGCCTGCACGAGCTGAAGACCCAGAAGGCGCTCGGGCAGGCGTTCCGGGCGGCCGAGCCGGCCGAGATCCGCGAGACCTTCGGCGCCGACCCCGGCTCGATCGGGCCGGTCGGGACGGGCGTCCGCGTCATCGCCGACGAGACGCTGCGCGAGGGCCAGTTCGTCGGCGGCGCGAACCGCACCGGCTGGCACCTGCGCGGGGTGGAGGCCGGCCGGGACTACCAGCCCGAGTTCCACGACCTGCGCGAGGTCGCCGAGGGCGACACGTGCGCGGCCTGCGGCACCGGCACCCTGCACATCGAGCCGGCGATCGAGGTGGGGCACATCTTCAAGCTCGGCACCCGCTACACGGTGCCGCTGAACGCGAACTACCTCGACGAGGCCGGCAAGGAGCATCCGATCGTGATGGGCTCCTACGGGATCGGGCCCGCGCGCATCGCGGCCGTGGCGGTCGAGCAGCACCACGACGAGGCCGGCATCGCCTGGCCCGCGACGCTGGCGCCGTTCCACGTCCACATGGTCGTGATCGGCGGCCAGGACGACCCCCAGTTCCCGATCGCGCGCGAGATCCAGCGGACGCTCGAGGCGGACGGGCTCTCGGTGCTCTTCGACGACCGTTCCGCCAGCCCGGGCTCGCGCTTCGCCGACGCCGAGCTGATCGGGATGCCGGCGCGCGTCACCGTCGGCAAGCGCACGGCCACCGAGGGCACGGCCGACGTGCAGGTGCGCCGCGGCCGTGAGCAGAGCTCCCTTGCGGTCGCCGAGGTCGCCGCCGCCGTCCGGGCCGCGGTCGACGCCGCCTAGCGCCGGCTGCGCAGGTGGTAGGGGTCGAGCGCCCCGAACGTGTGACGGAGTGGTGCGGCGAGGGAGGCGCGGCCGTAGATGGCCCCGCGCAGCGGGCCGGGAACGCGCGCCAGGCTCAATGCCTGCTCCGGAACAGCGTCCAATCGCTTCGTGACACCGAAGCTGCTCTGGGAGGGCTCCGCCGCCTTGTTCGGCCCGGCGGGTCGGAGGGCGCCCTGAAGCTCGGCCGCGGCGCTACCGCCGCCAGCACCCGAGCTCGAGCTGCCCCCCCCGAAGTCCACCCGGGTCAGGCCGAACACGAGCGCCCCCAGGATGCACGCCGCTGCGGCGACGGACGCGAACGACCGCCCGAAGCTGCGGCGGGGCCGGATCCGCTGTGGGCGGGGCTCGGCGTGGACGCGCACCATCACGTCCGCCCGCAGCCGTTCGGGCGCGGTGGCCGCCGCCTCGCGACGCAGGCGAGCGGCGATGTCCTCGTGGCCGTTGTGGGTCACGGTGCCGCCTCCTGCCCGGCTCGCAGTGACTCCGCCAGTCGCGCCCGGGCGCGGTGCAGGCGGGACTTCACCGTCCCCGCGGGCAGGTCGAGCGCGATCGCGGCCTCGTCCATCGACATGCCGACCACGTCGCAGGCCACCGCCACCGTCCGGAACTCCGGCTCGAGCGCCGAGAGGGCGTCGAGCAGGTCGAGACGGGCCTCGACGGGCGTGTCGACGCTCGTGGCGGGCACCTCCCCGACAGGCTCGGCAGTGCGGCCGCGGCGCTCGAGCACGTCGTAGGCCTTGCGCACCACGATCCGGTACATCCAGGTCGAGAAGCGGGCGTTGAAGCGGAAGTTGCCGAGTCCGCGCCACGCCGACACGAGACCCTCCTGGACGCAGTCGTAGGCGTCGGCCTCGGAGAGGGTGATGCGGAGCGCGAGCGTGTAGAGCCGGTCCTGGTAGCGCACCACCAGCTCCTCGAATGCGGACTCGTCGCCGTCGGCCGCCCGCCTGGCCAGCACCTCGTCGGACGCGCTCTGCACGCGACCATGGTACGCCCGGGGCGGGGCGAGACCAGGGAGCGGGACTGTCAGCACATCCTGCATCGCCCCCTTCTGACGGCCGGGGCGGGCAGGCGGTTCCCGGTATACTCGGACGCCTCGGGGCGTGGCGCAGCCTGGTAGCGCACCCGGCTGGGGGCCGGGCGGTCGGAGGTTCAAATCCTCTCGCCCCGATCAGTGTTTATCCTGCAAAAACAAGACCGAGCGTGAGCCCGGCCGAAGTGTCCCGTTCAACCGCGTCACCGCCGACGACTCACTACGACACCATCACGAGCAAGTTTGTGACCGCCCAGAAGATCCTGGAGAAGTGGAGCTCGACGATCTACGAGGAGGTGGGCCCGACGTCGTTCAAGGCTGCCCAGTTCTCGGCTACCTGGCACCACGCCTGACGGACAGCTTCGCCTGACCGCGTCACAGCGTCTGCACCGTCGCGGTGCCCACCCTCTGGGCGATGAGCCAGATGTCGGATGCCAGGAACGCGCCGTTCTGCGCCCCTCCGGAGGCGTCGACGCCCACCGAGTCGCCGGCCGCCAGCGTGAGCACGCCCTGCAGGCTCACGGTCTGGCCGTCGCCGGGCGCGCCGTGGGCGGGCATCCGGAGCCATGCCCAGCTGAGCGTGCCCTGACCGCGGGTGCCGAGGTAGGCGAACACGATGCCGCCCGCGCCGAGGTTGGACGAGAGGAGGAACTTGGCCGAGACGACGTAGCTTCCCGGCGCGAGGTACATCTGCGCCAGCGGCGGCGGCACCGAGTTGCCGGGCGGCAGGCTCCCGACCGCGACACCCTGGCCGCCCGGCTCGTGCATACCCGTCCGGTGAACCGCGGTGACAGGGCACGCGCAGGGGTCGGGCGGGGGCGGCTGCTTCCAGGTGGGGATGTCGATCGGCCCGACGTTGATGTGCACGTCCTGCCGGGCCTGGGCGGGATCGACTGCATGTTTCTCGGCCATGGGTTGGACCTCCTGAGTCGACGAGGCAGCACTCCGGTGGCCGGAGACTGCTGCAAATCGCACAAGAAGTCCAGTCGGGCGGCCCTAGCCGAGCCGCTCCGCGAGCTCGACGATGATCCCCGCCGGGCCACGGAGGTAGCAGAGCCGGAACATGTCCTGGTACTGCTCGACGTGGCCGACGAGCTCGCCGCCGCGGGCCCGCAGGCGGGTCACGGTGTCGTCGATGTCCTCGACGATGAACGCGACGTGGCGGAGGCCCTGCACGTTCGCCGGCGCCTGTCCATTCCCGCCCTCGCTGGGTGGCGAGCGGAACTGGATCAGCTCGAGCCGCCCGTGCCCGTCGGGCGTGCGCATCATCGCGGTGTCGGCGCGGACGCCCTCGAGCCCCACGATGCGGTCGACCCAGCTGCCCTCGACAAACGTCTCGCCGCTCGGATCGAGCCCGAGCTCGGTGAAGAACTCGATCGCCGCGCGCAGATCGTCGACCACGATCCCGACGTGGTTCATCTCCCGCACGGGCATGCGGGCGATCGTAACACTGTGCGAACATGTGTTCGCTATGACCTCGCAGGGGCACGCCTACTCCAGGTTCACGCGCGCGCTCAAGGGCGGGAACGCCCATCTCGCGCTCGCGGCCGCCGCCGAGCTCCGGCAGGTCAGTCTCGCCGACGCGCTCTCGCTGCTCCTGCTCATCCGGGAGGACCGGCCGGTGCTCTACGACAAGGCAGCCGTGCGCTGGTTCGCCAAGTACGCCTCCGACGACCGCTACCTGCTGCTCCGGGACGCGCGCGAGCTGATCGACCTCCTCGACGGGATCGGCCGGCACGATCGCGTCGCCGTCGTGAGGCTCGAGCGGTGGCTGCGCGCACGCGGCTACGACGACGAGGCCGACCGCGTCGCGTGACGCGCCGAGCCCGCCGGTAGTCTCTCCGGCGGGGAGGTGCTGGCCAACCCGCGGTTCGCGGGTATCACATCACCGGCGCCGACAACCACTACTCGACGCTGCGGCCGAGCGAGGAGCTGCTTCACCTTCCGCTCCTGGGCGCTGCCGCGCGACAGCCACCGACATGATGGCCGAGCTCGGGCTGCAGTGAGTGCGGCCGTTCGGGGCGGCCGAGGGGAGGGCCGGAACCCGAATGGCAGCCCGCCGGGCGACGATCGCAGGGATTCCCGGGTACGCCCAGACGGCCGGATCCGGGCCGCCGGTCGTCCTCGTGCACGGGCTGGCCGTCTCGAGCCGGTACTTCGCGCCCCTGATCCGGGAGCTCGCGCGCACGCGCACCGTGCTCGCACCCGATCTGCCGGGCTACGGCCGTAGCGCGACGCCGCCGCGGCCGCTCGACATCCCGGAGCTGGCGGACGCGCTCGACGAGTGGATCGACCTCGCCGGCGTCGCGCCGGCGCCGCTGGTCGCGAACTCGCTCGGCTGCCAGGTCGCGGTCGACCTCGCGGTGCGCCGGCCGCAGCGCGTCTCGCGGCTCGTCCTGCTCGGGCCGGCGATGGATCCGGGCGCACCGACGATCCTGCGCCAGGCGGTCAGGCTCGCACTCGACACGCTTCGCGAGCCGCCGGGGCTGTGGGTGGCGGAGACGATCGACTACCTGCGGATGGGGCCGCGGCGCACCGTCGCGACCGCGCGGCACGCGCTGGCCGACCCGTTCACGGAGAAGGCGAGCCGCCTGCCGCATCCGGCGCTCGTGATCCGGAGCGGCCGCGACGCCATCGTCTCCCAGGAGTGGGCGGAGCGCGTCGCGCGGCTGCTACCCGACGGGCGCCTACGGGTGATCCCCGGCGAGCCGCACGCGGCGCACTGGTCCGCGGCCGCGCAGGTCGCCCGGGTCGTCGAGGAATTCCTCTAGCGCCGCGGCGAACGCCCGCGGCTGCTCGACCATCGGCACATGGCCCGTGTGCGGGAGCAGCACGAGGCGGGCGTGGGGGATGGCACGCTGCCACTCGCCCGCGAGCTCTGGCGGGACGAGCGGGTCGCGCTCGCCCCACACGAGCAGCGTCGGAACCCGGACGTCACGTGCCCGCTCGCGCACGTCGGCCCGGACGGCGTAGAGGGCGCCGCGCAGGATCGACGCCGGGCCGGCCCGCAGCACGTCGGTCCCGAGGCGGCGTGCGAAGCGGGACCGGCTCGTCGCGACCGCCGTCATGAGCGGGAGGGCGTACCCGGCGGGGCGGCGGCCGGTCGGCACGCCGATGGGGGCGATGAGCACGAGCGCCTCCACAGCGCCGGGGCGGTCGGCAACCAGGCTGGCAGCGGCCGCGCCGCCCAGCGAATGGCCGACCAGGCATCCGCCGCCCAGCCTGGCGGCGTCGAGCCAGCCGGCGATCCAGTCCGCCGTCTCGTCCGGGTGCAGCGCGGCGCCGAACCGGGGCAGGTCGAGCATGTGACACTCGTGCCGGTGCGCCAGGTCGGGCAGTGCCCGCTCCCACCAGCGCCACGATCCGGCCAGGCCGTGGACGAGGACGAGCGGCGGCCCCTGGCCCGCGGCGTGCCAGCGCACCATCCCGGCGCCGACCCGCGCGGAGCGCGGCCGCACCCGTGCGGGAAGGGTTGGCTTCGCCGACGATCGCCGGTCCGCCATCGAGATCGTGCCTCCTTCGACGTGGGCCAGGTGCGCGATACCCGGGACCGCCGCCCGCCGAACCTCCCGGACGCGCCCGGCGGTAGCGTCCGGCGGATGACCCTCGCCGAGAGCTTCGGGCCGCTCCGCTCGGCGACGTACCGGCAGTTCTTCATCGGCCAGCTGACGTCCGCGTTCGGCGACGGAATGGTGACGGTCGCGCTCGCATTCGCGGTCCTGGACGTCACCGGATCGACGGCGGCCCTCGGGTTGGTGCTGGGCGTCCGGTCGGCCCTGACGATCGCGGCGCTCCTGCTCGGCGGCACGGTGGCCGACCGCTTCTCGCAGCGGCCCGTGATGGTGGTCGCGGACGTGCTCCGATTCGCCAGCCAGGCCCTGCTCGCGGCCCTGCTCTTCACGGGCAACGCGCAGCTGTGGCACATCCTGGTGCTGCACGCGATCCATGGCGCCTGCAGCGGGTTCTTCTACCCGGCCGTCTCGGCCCTGGCGCCCCAGCTCGTGCCGCAGTCGCAGCTGCAGCAGGCGAACGCGCTGCGCTGGGCGGCGGAGGCTGCCGGAAACGTCGTGGGGCCGGCGGTCGCGGGGCTCATCCTGGCGGCGGCGTCTCCAGCGTGGGCGATCGCGGGCGACAGTCTGACATTCGCCCTCAGCGCGGTTGCGCTGGTGACGCTTTCGCTCCCGACGACGATCCGGGCCCGGGACGTGTCGCTGCTGCGCCAGCTGGTGGAGGGCTGGCAGGCCTTCTCGTCCCGGCCGTGGCTGTGGATCGCGACCATCCAGGCGGCGGCCACGAACGGGCTCCTGGGCGCGCCGTTCTTCGTCGCGGGGCCGGTGATCGCGCGCGAGCACCTGGGCGGCGCGTCGGCGTGGGGGCTGATCATCGCCGCGGGCGGCGTGGGAGAGCTCGCCGGCGGAGTGGCTGCGCTGCGGCTGCGACCCCACCGGCCGATGTTCGTCGCGACGCTCCTTTTCGCGGGGTTCGCGGTTCCCGGTGCGCTGCTCGCGCTCGCGCTGCCCGCGTGGCTCGTGGCCGCCACCTACCTGGCCGCGTCCGCCGGCGGGATCGCCGGGAACGTCTACTGGGAGACGACGATCCAGGCGTACGTGCCCGGCGAGCTCCTCTCCCGCGTCAGCGCCTATGACTGGTTCTCGTCGCTCGTCGCCCAGCCGGCGGGCTTCGCCGCCGCCGGCATCCTGGTCGCGGACATCGGCGCCACCCGCGGCCTGGCCAGCCTGATCGCCGTCGGTGCGGCGATCTGCTTCGTGATCCCCTTCCTCGGCCCTGTACGACGACTGGTAGCGCTCCCTCCGGACAGCTGCGAGTAGCCCGGGGACTCGACGGGGGATCTGCGACGATGCCGCCATGCCCTCGGTGAGCCGCCTCGAGACCGTCGCCGACCTCCGCGAGCGTGCCGACCCGCGTGAGATGTCGGTGACCGTGCGGTACCAGGCGGTGCTTGACGACGGGCGCCGGGTGACGCTCCTGGACGATCGCGGCTGGACTTCGGGGCTGCGCGGGGCGGGCGTCGACGAGGACACCGACGCGTGGCGGTTCGCGTCGGAGCGCGAGATCGAGGAGACCGCGAGCGTCGTCGTGGGGCCGGACGAGCCGTTCGGAGACCGCACGCAGGCCGACATGGAGCGCGATCACTGGCGCGGGCTGGCCGAGAGGCTCGCCGCGGACGGGGTCGTCGTAGACGCCGACGAGCTGCAAGGGCTCCCGCACGACGTGGTGCTCGGCGACCGCTTGCGGGCGCGGCTGGGGAGGACGGAGCTCAACGGTCCTGCGTAGCCATCTCCTCCGGGATGGTGACGTGCGGCGTCCGAAAAATGCCGATACCTGGGAATATGTCCCAGGACCCCGACACCGGCTCCGTGCTCGCATTCGAGCTCCAGGCGCGCTACGCGCCGGGCGAGACGTGGATCACGCTCGACGTGTGCAGCTCGCGTATGGTCGCCGTCGAGGAGGCCCTGTTCCACCGGGATGCGTGGGACCGGACTCCGGCCGAGGTGCGCGTGGTCGCGGTCCACGGCGGCGAGCGGCGGGGCGCGTGAACCGGCGCCGCCATGTGCGCGTCGACTGCGAGTGGCCGGTCACCGCGGTCGGAATCGAGCTGACGGGCCGCGAGACGCGGTTCCAGGCAACCGTCCGCAACGCGTCCACGAGCGGCCTCTTCCTCGAGGCCGAGGTGGCGGCGAACCTGGCCGTCGACAAACCCCTGCGGATCGCCCTGCCGGGCGGCGTGGGCGAGGTGGAGGCGATCGTGCGCCGGTTTCTCGAGCACGGCACCGACGGCTCGAACACGACGCGATGGGGGGTCGAGTTCACCGAGCTCACCCTGACGCAGCGCGCGCACCTCGCGCGCCTCATCTTCACGGCGGCGCGGCACGCGGCCGATGCGGAGGCCGCCCAGGCCGCCTAGCCGGCCGTTCCCTTACCACCGGGAGCCGCCGCTGTGCCGCCGCCGCAGATCCATATCACCAGGACGGGCTTCGCCCCCGTCGTCATCGCGCTGTCCGGCGACCACCACGCAGCGAGCGGTCGAGAGCTGCGCGTCGCCCTCCATCACGCGATCGCAGCCGGGCACCGGGCCGCGGCCGCGACCGAGCTCTCCCGACGGCTCGCACGGGAACGGACGCTGCGTGTTCCCGAGCCGCGCCGGCGCGGGGCTCGTCAAGGAGAACGACCTCGCCCTGTGCCGCCGCAGCGCGAGCTGCTGCTCGGCGACCCGGCGAGTTTCCGGCGGCTGTGGGGCGCGCTCGGTCCGCGTCCGGCCGCGACCCCGCGGCACGAGCCGCGCCGGCCCGAGTCGCCGTTGCCGCCGGCGCCGGACCCTGACCGGGCCCACGCGAAGGTCTTGCGGGCGGCGCTCAAGTACGCGGGACGTGTTGCCGATTCAAGGGACATGCCTGCCTCGCCCCTCCGCTCCGTCGCCGTGCTCGCGGCCCTGGCCGCGCTTGCCGCCGGATGCGGGACGGGGTCGAGCTCGCCGGCGACCCAGCCGGGGCCCAAGGTCACGCCCACCCAGAGGGCGCAGGACGAAGTGAGCGAGATGGTGCTCGCCGACGGCGACCTGCCCGGGTACTCCCTGAACAGCACCGGCAGCGAGACGCTGCAGGACCAGCTGCCGCCGCAACGCACCCCCGGCTACAAGAAGATCGTGCGCACCGTGAAGGCGAGCTGGCTCGCGAGCGAGCACTCGATCGTGGTCGGCGCGGACGGGCACATCGCGTTCATCAGCACGGCGAACCTGTTCCGCTCGGAATCCGCCATGCGCCAGGTGTGGAAGGTGGAGCGGGTGAAGGTGCCCGGGATCAAGACGAAGCGCTACCGGACGCCCGCCGGCGCGCCTCAGGGCTCGCGGCTGGTGTACACAAACGACGGATCGCAGGTCATCTTCCGGCTGACCTGGCCGCAGGGCCGGGCCATCGGCGCCGCGCTCCTGTACGGGCGCCCCAGCGACAAGATCACGCCGCTCGGCATCAGCCGGATCTCGGACTTCCTCGCGATGGCCGCGACGGCGCAGGCGCGCCGGATCGGCGACGTCGAGGCAGACGGCTCGGCCACCTAGGCGAGCGCGCCCCCGGCGAGCCCGTTCCCGGGCTACTTGACGATCATGACGGGGCAGTGGGCGTGATGGGCGACGCGATCGGCCGTTGACCCGAGCAGGTAGTCGTTCAGGAAGTGCCCCTTGTGCCCGACCACGACGAGGTCGGCGTCCATGTCGTGGGCATACCTTGTGATGAGCTCGGCCGCGTGACCCGGCCGCACCTCCACCTCGAGCTCCACCCCCGCCGCGTTCGCCTGCTCGCGGGCCGAGGCGGCGACCGCCCCGAAGAAGCTGTCCTTCTCCCGCCGCACCTCCTCGACCTCTCCGATCGTGGCCGCGTACGCCGGCAGCGGGCCCTCGACCGCGAGGGCGGTGAGGGATGCGCCCGTGAGCCTCGCCAGCTCGATCGCTTTCACGAGGGCGCGCCGACCGCCCTGCGAGCCATCGATCGCCACCAGGATGCGGTCGAACGGCACCTACACCTCTCCTTCTCGGGCCGGGCTTGCGAGCGGGCGAGCGTGTGCGGTTGCTCCGGCCGGGACCCGCTCGGGCGCGCGCTCGTCGTCGGATCGCGGAACGAAGAAGTGCTGGGCGATGGCCGTGGGGATGATGGCGGAGAGGACGACGACAGTGATCAGGAGGGAGAACTGCGTCCGGTCGATGATGCCGCTCTGCAGGCCGTAGAGCGACGTGATCGTGCCGAACGTCAGGCCGGTCGACATGAGCAGCGTGGTGAAGGCCGCGTTGGGCGAGCAGTAGCGGCGGGCGAGCGGGTAGACGGCGCCGAACTTCGGCAGCATCTTGGCGACGACGAGCAGGGCCAGGATGCCGATGTTCGCCCACACGGCCGGCAGCGACACGTTGAGGCCGCCCTTGAGGAAGAAGAACGGCGTCAGGAATGCGAAGGCGACGACGCGCAGTCGCTCCTGCTCGGTGCGGTGCTGCACGTAGTGGCCGGACATGGCGAGGCCGAGGATGAACGCCGGCAGGACGGCCTGGCTGTTGGCCTTGTCGCCGAGGTACATGAGCACGAACAGCGCGGCGAAGACCAGCTTGATCTCCGGTTCGATCACGCGGTCGCCGTAGCGAGAGAAGAACCACGGAGAGATCATCGGAAAGCCCCAGATCACCGCCACGGAGAAGGCGGCGAAGGGGATGATCCACACGTTCGGCGTGATGAACAGGATCGACAGGCCGATCACGGTCAGGATGTCCGTGACGAACGTGGCCGACATGATCCGCTTGCCGACGATCGATCGGTTCAACCCCGTCTCCACCAGGACGGCGTAGACGACGGCGAGGCTCGTGGTCGACAGCGCCAGGCCGCCGATCTCGGCCTGATCGCGGTTCCAGCCGATCAGCCAGTAGGCGAACGCCATCGCCACCACGAAGGGGGCGGCGAACGAGAACGTCCCGATCGAGAGGCTGGCGCGCCACTCCCGCCGGAACTGCGGCACGTCCACCTCGGCCCCCGCCAGGAACGTCAGCACGACGCCGGCGAACGAGCCGATAAACGACAGCCAGTCCGGCATCGTGACCGTGAAGACGTTGCCGACAACAACACCTGCCGCCAGTTCGATAAGGGCGACCGAGAGCCCGATCTCGACCGAGATCGTGCTCGCGATCAGGATCGTCACCGCGAGTAGTGCCGCCAGTGCAAGCTCGCTCACCGCTCCTCCTTCAGCCGTGATCTACCACTGGGGTAGAGGCCATCAGCCGAAGCGGCGGTTGGACGCGAGCCTCATCGCGTTGCCGTCATCCTAGCCGATCCCCGGACGTGCTCCGAAGATGCGCCGGTAGGAGTCCTGTCCGTGGCTCGTCGGCAGTGGGTCGCCGGGGATGATCCGGAAGGTGCGCGTGCCGTCGTCGTGCCGCTCCGCGCGCAGGAAGCGGGTCGCCGTGGCGCCGTCCCGCCAGCCCGATGCGAAGTCGTGCATATGCGTCACACACACGACACGGACGCCGGCGTCGGTCATCGCGCGCGTCACCTGCCGTGCGATCTCGGAGCCTTCCCGTTCGTTCGTGGCCGAGAACGACTCGTTGCAGAGCAGCAGCGCTCCCGGCCGGATTCGCTCAGCGATCTGGTTCATCCGCTCGAGCTCCTCCTCGAGCTGCCCGCGCGTCATCGTCGCATCCTCCTTGCGTTTGAAGTGGGTGTGGATGCCCGTGGTGACGCTCGCCCGATATGCGTCGGCGCAGACGAACATCCTGGCCTCCATCATCATCTGACCGAGTCCGACGCTCCTGAGGAAGGTCGACTTCCCGCCCTGGTTCGAGCCCGTCACGATCACGAGGGCGATGCCGTCGGCGGCGAGGTCGTTCGGGACGGTTGGCCCGGGGAGATGGAAGGCGAGCGCCGCGTCGCGCAGCCCCCGCGCTGCCAGTGCTCTCTCCGCCGCCGGGCGTGGTTCGGGCATCGCGGTTGCCACGCCGTGCGCCTTCAGTGCCTCGTACAGGTTGAGGCATGCGACGTAGAAGCCGAGCTCCGCGCGAAGCGCGGTGAAGAACCCGAGCACGCCGTCGGTCGATTGCCCAAGCGCGGC
>JAICJM010000202.1 GCA_025928435.1 Thermoleophilia bacterium | reverse complement strand
TGCTCAAGATCGTCGCGCCGCTCTCGTTCCTGGCGATGGCGTTCCTGGTCTTCGACACGCTCAAGTACCCGGCCCTCGCGCTCTCGGGCGACTCGAGCCACCGCTGGTACGTGCCGGCCTTCATGCTCGCGACCGCCGCGTTCGGGCTCATCGTGTACTACGGAGCCCGCGTCTGGCGGAAGGGCTCCGGCGTGGACGTCGACCTGGTCTACCGCGAGCTGCCGCCAGACTGACCGCTGAATCCGCGCGCCTCCGGGAGTCGTACTTGGTGTAGGCACGACTCCCGGAGGAGCGGAGATGGCAGACGCGAAGACGATCGTGATGGGCCGGCGCGAGCTGGCGCACCGCAGCGCCGACGGGGTCGAGGTCACGTTGCTCTGGAACCCGGTCACCGACACGATCTCGGTGCAGGTCATCGAGCGCGACACGGGGGCCTGCTTCGAGCTGCCGGTCGCACCCGATCAGGCGCTGAACGCGTTCAACCACCCGTACGCGTACGCCGCCCTCGCCACGGCCGCCTAGCGGCGATTCTCGCAACGTCAGCAGATTGACATCGGCAGCTATTGCAGGATGCTAGGGTTGCGGACCCCTCTCGGACGCCCGGGGCCGCGAACGGCGCATGCGAGATCCCGGCTTCCATCCGGGCGCGCGCCCCCAGTCGAACGAGGAGAGTGGTTTCGTGGCGAACGACGTGCAGGATACGCCCGAGGAGGCGGCCTACCGGGCCCAGATGGCGGCGTACTTCGACGCCGTGATCCATCACGGCGACGCCGGCGACATCCTCCGCAACCTCGAGCGCGCGGTGGAGCGGCTCGCGTTCGTGCGCGCCTGCATCATCCCGTTCACGCTGAACGCAGACGGCGACCTGCACCAGGACGCCTACCACCCGCTCGAGGTGATCTCGAACGAGCTGAACTACATCGGCTTCTCCCCGCAGCTGGCGGAGGAGGCCGACGAGGCGGCATAGCCGCCGGTTGAGAGCGCCACGGCCGGGGCACCTGGGAGCCATGGAGCTCCACACGCTGCACGTCGGCGCGATCGTCCCCGTGTCCGACATGGCCGCGTCGCGGGCGTTCTACGAAGGCACGCTCGGCCTCGCGGGCGAGCCGGCGCCCGGCGGCTGCGCGCCGCGGGCCGGAGGCGGCACGCGGATCTTCCTGCTCGGCGTCGCGTCGTATGCCGGGCAGGCCGACTGGCCGCTTGCGTCCTTCAAGACCGACGACCTCGCCGCGACCGTCGACGATCTCGCCGCGCGCGGCGTCCAGCTCGAGATCATGGGCGACGGCGACCCCTATCGCACCGACGAGCGCGGCATCGCCGACCTCGGCGACATGCTCATCGCCTGGTTCCGCGACCCCGACGGCCAGGTCATCTCGGTCTTTCAGCTCACCTCGGACCCGGACACCGCCTGATCACGCATCCCGGGTCCAGGGCAACTCGTCCCAGCGACCCGGCCGCCCGACTCCCCACGCACCGCGGGGGCTGGTTCGGGGAGTCCGCCGTGACGCTCGCGTCGCGTCGCAGAGCCGGGCTCCGAGCGGACGTACACCCGCTCCAGGTCGTCCCTGCGATTGCCGGTTGCAAAGGGACGCAAGGCCGGTCGCCGGGCGGGACGACGCGCAGCGTGAACCCTGCGCCGGGCTCGACGTACTCGTCCACGTCGGGACGCCCAGCCGGGACTGACGGGCGCCGGCCCGGAGGCGACGGGCTCGAGGCGTGCTTCGTCCACCATGAGATCCTCCTTGCGGAATTCGATGCTCCAGGCGCGGCGCCGGGAGGCGTCAGGTGGGGTTCATACCTGGCCTGGGTAGAAGCCGTGCCGCGCGAGCGGCTCGACGATCTCGTGCTCCTCGTAGGAGAGGTGCGAGCGCAGCGCGTCGGTGAGGAAGTCGATCGCCGCCTGGATGCCGTCGTAGCTCTCCGGCCGGTTGATGTGGTCGACGAGCGCCCGGTCGACCGCCTGGACGGCGTCGTGGATCGCGAGGTGCTCCTCGCGCAGGCGGTCGACGACCGGCCCGAGCGCGCCCTCACTCCGCACCAGGTGCGGGAAGATCGCGTCGTCCTCGAGCCCGTGATGCTGCGTCACGATGCCGCAGTAGCGGGCGCAGAAGGCCCCCACCGCCCAGTCGTTCTGCCGCAGCGCCATGTCGTTCAGTGCGGCCCGGGCCTCGCCGGCCCCCCGCGCGCCGTCGCGCACCTCCGCCAGCACCCCGCGCAGCTCGTCCAGCTCGCGCCGGAGCATGTCGTGGACGTCGACCAGGTGCCGCCCGACGAGCCGGCCTCGGCGCGTGTACTCCACGTCCGGGTCCGACGCGGGCCGGTGCGGGCGGGTCGACTCGTCCCACGCGGCCTCCCGGGTCAAGCGTGCGCCGTCGTCCGGCGTCGGCGTCACCCCGAGCCGCTCGTACTCCGCCCGCCGGTCCATGCGCGCGGGAGTGTAGGCGGCCAGCTTCGCTCCGGCCCGATGGAGCGGCAATCCGAGATGGAGCTAAGGGGGCTCGAACCCCTGACCTCCACGCTGCCAGCGTGGCGCTCTCCCAGCTGAGCTATAGCCCCAGGTCGGGCCGGAGTATACCCCCGGTTACCGCGGAACCAGCGGCCCGGCGGGTCGCACGGCCATCCCCCGCGGCTCGGCGAGCCGTTCCAGGACGAGCGCCGTGTCTGCGATCGCCACCCCGGAGAGGTGCTGGCCGCGCGCCTCGAAGTCGGCCATGATCTCGGCCAGGGCGGCGGCGTAGGCCGGCCGGTCGCCGGAGGCGAGCGCCGCCAGCGCGCGGCCGGTGCGCGCGAAGGAGTCGCCCTCCGCCACCATCGCCCCGATGTCGGGCGTCTCGCCCAGCGTCACCTGCGCCAGCGCCCGCACGTACGCGGAGGCAGGCGAGGCCGCGTCCCCGGCCTCATCGGCCGCCTGCCGCGCGATCGCCTCCACCCCGTCCCCGGCCAGGATCGCCATCTTCAGCGCTCCCAGGAGCCGGCCCCAGCTGCGCGGGCCCGTCTCGGCGTGCGACGCCAGGTAGGCGTCGCGGGCCCGCCGGAGCGCCGGCCCGGCATCCTCCCCGGCGAGCAGCGCGCGGTACGCCTCGGCCTCGGCCGCGAGCGCCGAGTTCAGGTGCTGCCCGGCGCTCACTCGATCGGCTTTCGGCCGGCGAACCCCTCCTCGGGCGAGTGCCAGAACGCGATCCGCTCCTCGCCCACGTGCCAGCACAGCAGCGCGTCCTGGCCCTCGATCTGCGCCGGGAAGTCGATCAGGCCCCGGTCCATGTCCTTGACCTGCACGCCCTCGGCGGTGAACCTGGCCACGAGCTCCTGCAGCTCGGCGTGCGACGCCTCGACGGCGGCGCGCAGGTCGCGCACCTCCGGCCGCTCCATGTTGCCGCCGTTGGAGCCGATCGCGATCACCAGCTTGCGCCAGCGGGCCTCGAGATCGCGGCTCCTCGCGCGCTCCTCGACCATCCGCTCGGCCAGCACGCGCAAGTCCGAGTCGAGGAGCCGCTGCGCCTCCTCCAGGGTGAACCGCCGCTCCTGCTCCACGGCGGCTACCCGGCCGCGTACTTCTCGCTCGGCACCTGGCCCCAGAGCGCCTCGAGCCGGTAGAACGACCGCGCCTCGGGCGTGAAGACGTGGACGACCACGTCCAGGTAGTCCAGGAGGATCCAGTCGCCCTGCCGGTGCCCCTCGATGCGACGCGGCATCAGCCGGTCGCGCTTGAGCGCCTCCGCGATCTGGTCGGCGATCGCCTGCGCCTGCCGGGGGTTCCGCCCGGAGCAGATCACGAAATGGTCGGTGTAGCTGACCACGTCGCGCATGTCCAGGATCACGATGTCGGTGGCGAGCTTCTCCGCTGCCAGTGACGCGATGCGGTGCGCGAGCTGGGTGGTGTCTGTCAGGCGCCGATCCCCATGTCGAACGCGGTCAGCCTAGCACGGGGTCTGGAGGTACAGACCTTGCCGGGCGATCGCCTCGGCGACCGTCGCAGGCACCATCGAGCCGACGTCCTCGCCCTCGCCGATCATGCGCCGGACGGCCGAGGAGGAAACGTCGACGGGCTCCATCTCGAGCTGCGCCGCCCCGTCCGCGGACGGAGATCCGCGGCGGCCGGCGACGGCGACCCGGGCCAGCTCCCGGACGCGCTGCGGGCGGTGCCACGACGCCATTGCCGCCAGCTGGTCGGCACCGACGATCAGGTAGAGCTCCCGGCCCGGGCCGGCGAGCGCCTCGAGCGTCTCGGCCGTGTACCCGGGGCCGTCGCGGTCGAGCTCGATCCGGCTCACCTCCACCCCGGGCTCGCCGTCGAAGGCCGCCTGCGCCAGCGCGAATCGGGTCTCCGCCGGCGTCGCCGGCGCGGGCCGGTGCGGCGGCCGGGCGCTCGGGACGATCAGCACCCGGTCGAGCCCGAGCTGGTCCCGGGCGGCGCGCACCACGGCGAGGTGGCCGTTGTGGGGCGGGTCGAACTGGCCCCCGAAGACGCCGATCCGGGTCATTCCTCGCTCTTCGGCCGGAACGTGAACCGGTGCGCCCCGACCAGGATGTCGTCGCCGGGTCGCGCCCCGGCGGCCCGCAGGGCGGGTTCGACGCCGAGCCGTTCAAGCTCCTCGGCGAGCGCGGCGACGTCGTTGCGGTCTTCGGGGTCGAGGTCGTCGACGCGCCGCTCGAGCTCGCGCCCGGCCACGCGGAGCGTCCCGGCGTCGCGCAGGATCCGGAACCGGCGCCGCGCGGGAGGCGCCGGCCGGTAGACCAGGTAGTCGGCGAGCTCCGGCTCGGCAGTTGGCCCGGCGGGGACGGCCTCGGCCGGGAGGGCCGCGAAGAGCGCGTCCCGAAGCCCGTCGATCCCCTCGCCGGTGGCCGACGAGCAGGCGAGCTCCGCGCCGGCCGCCGCCATGGCGGGCTCCCGCTCGCCGGCGGCGAGCAGGTCGACCTTCGAGAGCACCACCAGCTGGGGCCGTTCGGCCAGGCCGCCGCCGTGCAGGCGCAGCTCCCGGTCGATCGCGGCCCGCCGGCGCGCGAGCTCCTCGGCGTCCGCGGCCGCCTCGACCAGGTGGATCAGCAGCCGCGCCCGCTCCAGGTGGGCGAGGAACTCGTGGCCGAGGCCGACACCCTCGCTCGCGCCCTCGAGCAGCCCGGGGACGTCGGCGACCGTCAGCTGGCGGCCGTCGTCGGACTCCACCGTCCCCAGCACCGGCTCGATCGTCGTGAAGGGGTAGTCCGCCACGCGCGGGCGGGCGTTCGAGATCCGGCGCAGCAGCGACGACTTGCCCGCGTTGGGGAACCCCAGCAGGGCGGCGTCCGCGACCAGCTTGAGGCGCAGCTCCAGCCACAGCTCGTCGCCCGGCTCGCCCACCTGTGCCGTCTCCGGCGCCCGCCGGCGGGCGTTCGCGTAGTGGCGGTTGCCGGCGCCGCCCGCGCCGCCGCGGGCGACCGTCACCGACGCGCCGGGATGGGCCAGGTCGGCCAGGAGCTCCTCCGTCTCCCGCACCCGCACCTGGGTGCCGACCGGCACGCCGAGCTCGAGCGCCTCGCCGCGGCGGCCGTGCTTGCCCGCGCCGCGGCCGTGGGTGCCCCGCCGCGCCCGGAAGTGGGCCGCCTGCTTGAAGCGGGAGAGGTCGCGCAGGTCGGGGTCGGCGACCAGCACGACGTCGCCGCCGTCACCGCCGTCACCCCCGTCGGGACCGCCCTTGGGCACGAACTTCTCGCGGCGGAAGCTGATGCAGCCGTCGCCGCCGCGGCCGCCCTGGATGAACACGTTGGCGCGGTCGGCGAACACCGCCAGCCGCCGCCGCCTCAGGCAGCCGGGTCGGCGGCCTGCACGCTGATGTAGCGGCGGCCCTTCCGCTGCGCGAATTCGACGGTGCCGTCGACCGTGGCAAACACCGTGTCGTCGCCGCCGAGGCCGGCCCCGGCCCCGGGGTAGAAGCGTGTGCCGCGCTGGCGGACGATGATCGCCCCCGCCGTCACCGTCTGGCCGGCGAACACCTTCACGCCCAGCCGCTGCGCGGCCGAGTCGCGGCCGTTCTTCGAGGATCCGAGCCCCTTCTTATGCGCCATCTGCCGCGTCCTCCTTCTTCGCCCTCGTGCGCCGCGGCTTGGGAGCCGGCTTCGGGGCCGCCTCCGCCTTCGGCTTGGCCGCTGCACGCGGCTTCGCCGCCGCCTTGGGCTTCGGCTTGGGCTTGGGCTTCTCCGCGGCGGGCTTGGCCGCGGCCTTCTCCGGCTCGGCCTTGCGGGCGGGCGCCCGCTTCGGCCTGGACGAGCCGCCGATCGACTCGACCGAGATCCGGGTCAGCTCCGAGCGGTGCCCGCGCGTCTTGCGGTAGCCGCGCTTCGGCTTGAACTTGAACACCCTGATCTTCTCGCCCCGGAGATGCTCGACGACCTGCACCGAGACGGCGCCCTCGAGCTTCGACCGGTCGGTGACCACCTCGTCGCCGCCGGTCATCAGCACGTCGGGCGTGAACGCGTCGCCCGCGGCATGCGGCTGCCGGTCGACGAGGAGCTTCTGGCCCTCCTCGACCCGGTACTGCTTGCCGCCGATCTTGATCACCGCATACATGAGCCGCGGAATGGTACCAGAGCCCCGGGAACGCTCAGGTACCCAGGATCTTCCCCAGCAGGCCGCGCTTGCGCTCGCCGTCGCCGTCGGCCGCGTCGGCCGTCGCCGCGGCCGGCTCGGGCGCAGGCTCCGAATCGGCAACGGCCGCCTTGGCCGTCTTCTTGGCCGGGGCGCGACGGCGCGTCCGCGGCTTGGGGGCCGCGGCGGCCTCCGCCGGCGCGTCCGAGGCCTGCGCCTCGGGCGCCGGCGCCGCGCCGTCGTCCGCGGGC
>JAICJM010000093.1 GCA_025928435.1 Thermoleophilia bacterium | reverse complement strand
GTGACGCACAACTACCAGCGCGAGCACGACTTCAACATCTGGTTCACCGTCGGCGTCCCGCCGACGTCGCGGCTCGGCCTCGACCGCACCGTCGAGCTGCTGGGCGAGCTGGCCGGGGTCGACGTGGTCCGGCCGATGCCGGCGCTGCGCTTCTACAAGATCGGGGTCGACCTCGACATGAAGGGCGGCCGCGACCCGGCCGCCAAGAAGGCCCGCCAGGCGCCCACGGCGCCGGCGCCGGCCCCCGAGGACATCAACGAGCGCGACATCGCCGCCGTGCGCGCGCTGCAGACGGATCTGCGGGCCGTGCCCGAGCCGTTCGCCGGCCCCGCGGCCCGCCACGGCTACACGGTGCCGGAGCTGTTCGAGGCGGCCGCCCGGTTCGGGTCGACCGGCCAGATGCGCCGCTTCGCCGCCGTGCTCTACCACCGCTCGGCCGGGTTCACCTACAACGGCATGGGCGTCTGGAAGGCGCCCGAGGAGCGGATGGACGAGATCGGGTCGCTGATGGCGTCGTTCCGGGGCGTATCGCACTGTTACCAGCGGCCGACCTACCCGGACTGGCCCTACAACCTGTTCTCGATGACGCACGGGCGCACGAAGCAGGAGTGCGAGGACGTGCTCGACGCGATCGCGGCCGAGACAGGCCTCGACGAGCGGGTGGTGCTGTACTCGACGAAGGAGTGGAAGAAGACCCGCCTGGTCTACTTCAGCCCCGACGCCGAGGAGTGGGAGCGCCGCTACGCGCCCGAGCTCCAGCCTGCCTGACCATGCACCAAACGGGGTCAGACCCCTTCTGGTGCGTCCTGCATAACCGGTGCCCGGCACCGGCTCTGCATCCATCTCACGTTCTGGCGGCTCCCGGCGTTCTTTCTGCGTGAGACTGCCGCCGTTCCAGACGCTGATCGACCGCCACGGCCGCGAGGTACACCGGTATCTCGCCGCGTGCGTGGGGCCCATCGACGCCGACGACTGCTGGCAGGAGACGATGCTGGCCGCCCTGCGGGCCTATCCGGGCCTGCGGGACGACCGGAACCTGCGCGGATGGCTGCTCCGGATCGCAGCCCGCAAGGTGCTCGACTCCCATCGGGCCGCCCGCCGCCGGCCGGTGCCGGTCGCGGACGTGCCCGACCGGGGGGTCGTGTCGCCGCCGCCGTCCGATCCCGCCCTGTGGCGGGCGGTGCGGCGGCTGCCGGAGAAGCAGCGCGCAGCAGTTGCATTGCGGTTCGCTGCCGACCTCGACTACGCCGCCATCGGCGACGTGATCGACTGCTCGGAGGCGGCCGCGCGCCAGAACGTGCGCGCCGGCCTGGCCGGCGTGCGGAGGGAGTGGGTTCGATGACCCCTATCGACATGACTGAGCTGGCCCGACGGGCCGCCGAGGAGGGAATCTTGGACGTTGCCTACGCCACCGTGGACGCCCCGTTCGGGCGGATGCTCGTGGCCGCCACGCCGACCGGCCTCGTACGCACCGCGTTCGACAAGGAGCGCACCGACGACGTGCTGACCGAGCTGTCGGCGCGGATCTCGCCGCGGGTGCTCGAGGCCCCGGCCCGCCTGGACGGCGTGCGCCGTGAGCTCGACGAGTACTTCGACGGCAAGCGGACGGAGTTCTCGACCGCGATCGACTGGCAGCTCTCGCGGGGCTTCCTGCTTCGCGCCCGCGAGGCCTGCGCCGCCATCCCGTACGGCCAGGTGCGCACCTACAAGCAGCTCGCCATTGCCGCCGGCAGCCCCGAGGCGGTGCGGGCCGCGGGGAACGCGATGGCCAAGAACCCGATCCCGATCGTCGTGCCGTGCCACCGCGTGCTGCGCACCGGCGGCGGCCTGGGCGGCTACGGCGGCGGGCTCGAGTGCAAGCGCTGGCTGCTCGATCTCGAGTCGGGCCACCTGCGGCTCTAGAGGGGACAGTCCCCGGATGGGGACTGTCCCCGGTCTTCAGAGCTCGATCTGGAGACCGTCGTACGCGACGTCGGCCCCCGCGGGCAGCCACCCCGAGAGCTCGGCGTGGGTGCCCGTGCGGTGGCCGATGTGCGTGAAGAGGAGCCGGCCCGCCCGCAGCCGCTTCGCCGCCCCGGCGATCTCCTCCATCGGGATGTGGCCGCGGACGGGCCGCGAGCGTGTCGACCCGTCGACGATGGCCACGTCGGCGTCGCGGGCGAGCTTGGAGCCGGGCAGCGCGCCCAGGTCGGGCATGTAGGCGAGCGTGTGCCCGCCGCCGTCGGTGAAGCGCAACCCCATCGTCCGCGTCGTCTGGCTGTGGTCGACGTCGAACGCCTGCACGCGCAGGCCCTCGCCGAGCTCGGCGGGAACGCCCGGCGTCAGATGCATGATCCGGAAGTCGAGCCGGGGGAAGATCACTCGCAGGCCCTTCTCGCACTCCTTCGTGCAGTGGAGCGGGATGCGGCCGAGCTTCGAGAGCACGTGCAGGCCGAGCATGTGGTCGTGGTGGTCGTGGGTGAGGACGACCTGCTCGGGCACCGCGTCCGCCCGCAGCAGCTGGGCGTAGGCGTCCGGGCCGGCGTCGACGAGCACCCGCCGGTCGAGCAGCAGCGATGAGCGCAGCCGGCGGTCGCGGGGATCGACCGACGTGCACTGGGGGCAGTCGCAGCCGAGCCGGGGGATCGGCCACCCGGCCGACGAGCCCAGCACCTCGATCAGCACGGGCCGGTCACCCGCCCGCGGCTGTCACGGAAGCGCCGAGTCGTCCAGCCAGCGCGGCTCGGAGAACACCCGCCGCACCATCGGCTCGAACTCCTCGACCGGGAGCGAGTCGTACGCGGGGTCGAAGCAGTTCTGGTCGTAGAGCTCGCAGAACTCGACGGTCGCGTCGTAGCAGGGGTGATCCTTGAAGCGGTCGCGGGCGTTGCGGTCGCCCCCGCTGAAGTGCGCGTAGTAGTACATCTGGAACAGGCCGTGGTGCTTGACGATCCAGCAGATGTCCGGCGCGATGAAGGGCTTCATGATCGCGGCGGTCATCTCGCCGTGCGTCCACGGCGCGAGCTCGTCGCCGATGTCGTGCAGGAGCGCGGCGACGACGTACTCCTCGCTGCGCCCGTCGCGCAGCGCGCGGGTGGCGGACTGGAGCGAGTGCTCGTAGCGCGAGACCTGGTAGCCGGCCAGCGAGGCCTTGAGCCCGTCGAGGGCGACGAGCAGCCGGTCGGCCACGGCGGCGTTGTACGGCTCCTGCACCCGGTCGAGCAGGGCGTAGTCCTCGGCCGTCCCGTCGGCCATGTGCACGAACCCCACCGTCTCCATGCGATCCTCCTCGTCTCCGTCCGGTCGGGGGATCGTAGGCGAGCGCGCGCGGCGGGACGTCAGCTCGCGGCCCGGACGGCGCCGTCGCGGCGACGGTACGGACGCAGCGTCTGCCCGACCGCGAGCAAGCCTGTGACCGCGGCCGCCGCCCACAGCAGCTCCGCCCGCAGCGGATGCAGGCGATACGGAGGGGGGAACGCAAGCCCGCATCCGAGCGTTCTGCGGCTCGAGCAGTGGGCCTCAAGAGCGGCGATCGACGGCGACATCTCTTGCCAGACGACCACGCCCGCGAGGGCCAGCGCGAGCGAGGTGAAGGCGAGCACCGCAACGACGAGACGGCGGCGGTCCATGTCCGAAACATTCTAGGCTCGCTGGCCGCGACCCCTCTACCCTTCCAGACATGCCCCGCGACCACCTCGCCACCTTCACGCCGCCCGTCGCCGACTGGTTCCGGCGCTCGTTCGCCGAGCCGACGAAGGCGCAGCGGCTGGGCTGGCCGCCGATCGCCGCCGGCCGCCACTCGCTGATCCTGGCGCCCACCGGCTCCGGCAAGACGCTCGCCGCGTTCCTGGGCGCGATCGACGGCTTCGTCCGCGACCCCGACGAGCGGGGCACCCGGGTCGTGTACGTCTCGCCGCTGAAGGCGCTCAACCACGACATCGAGAAGAACCTGCGCGCGCCGCTCGCCGGCATCGAGCTGCCCCGGCCGGTCACCGTCGGCGTCCGCAGCGGCGACACGCCCCAGCGCGAGCGCACGTCGATGCGCCGCCACCCGCCCGACATCCTGATCACGACGCCCGAGTCGCTCTACCTGATCCTGACCTCGGCCGCGCGGGACATGCTCGCCTCGGCCGAAACCGTGATCGTCGACGAGATCCACGCCATGGCGGGCGGCAAGCGCGGCACCCACCTGGCGCTCTCGCTCGAGCGGCTCGCGCACCTGGCCGGCCGCGACGTCCAGCGGGTCGGCCTCTCCGCCACCCAGCGGCCGCTGGAGGAGATCGCCCGGTTCCTGGGCGGGCGCGACCGCGACGTCGAGATCGTCGATGCGGGCGCCGCCAAGGAGCTCGACCTGCAGGTGATCGTGCCGGTCGAGGACATGCGGGAGCTGGGCGGCTCGGCGGAGGTCGACGGCGAGCCGCGCCAGTCGATCTGGCCGGCGCTCTACCCGCGCCTGCTCGAGCTCGTCCAGGCGCACCGCTCGACGCTCGTCTTCGTGAACAACCGGCGGTCGGCCGAGCGCGTCGCCCATCGCCTCAACGACCTCGCCGAGGCCGACATCGCCCGCGCCCACCACGGGTCGATCGCCCGCGAGCAGCGGCTCGAGATCGAGGATCTGCTGAAGTCGGGGCAGCTGCCGGCGCTCGTCGCCACATCGTCGCTCGAGCTCGGGATCGACATGGGCGCGATCGACCTGGTCGTGCAGGTCGAGTCGCCCAAGTCCGTCGCCGCCGGGCTGCAGCGGGTCGGCCGCGCCGGCCACCAGGTCGACGCGCCGTCGCTCGGCCGCTTCATGCCCAAGTACCGCGGCGACCTGCTCGAGACGGCCGTCGTCGTCGACCGGATGCGCCGGGGCGAGATCGAGCACACCCGCGTCCCCCGCCAGCCGCTCGACGTGCTCGCCCAGCAGCTCGTGGCAGCGACGGCGCTCGACGACTGGACGGTCGACGAGCTCTACGACCTCGTGACCCGCGCGCACCCATACCGCGAGCTCTCGCGGGCCCAGTTCGAGGGCGTGCTCGACATGCTCGCCGGCCGCTACCCGTCCGAGGAGTTCGCGGAGCTGCGCCCGCGGATCGTCTGGGACCGCACCGCCGGCATCGTCCGCGCGCGCCCCGACGCCCGCCGGCTCGCCGTCACGAGCGGCGGCACGATCCCCGACCGTGGCCTCTACGGCGTCTTCCTGGTCGACTCCGGCGCCCGCGTCGGGGAGCTCGACGAGGAGATGGTCTACGAGGCCCGCCAGGGCGAGGTGTTCCAGCTCGGCGCGTCGTCGTGGCGGATCGAGCAGATCACCCGCGACCGCGTGCTGGTCTCCCCGGCACCCGGCGTGCCCGGCCGCATGCCGTTCTGGAAGGGCGACGGCGTCGGCCGCCCGTACGAGCTGGGCCGCGCCGTCGGAGAGGCCGCCCGCATGCGCCGCTTCCCGGCCGACCTCGACGAGCGGGCCGCGAAGAACCTGCACGCCTACCTGGACGACCAGGAGGCCCACACCGGCGTCATCCCCTCCGACCGCACGATCGTCGTCGAGCGCTTCCGCGACGAGATCGGCGACTGGCGGGTCTGCGTGCTCTCGCCGTTCGGCGGCCGCGTCCACGCCCCCTGGGCGCTCGCGCTCGAGGCGCGGATGGCGGCCTCGCTCGGCATCGAGGTGGAGGCGATGTGGGCCGACGACGGCATCGCCCTGCGGCTGCCCGACTCGGACACGCCGCCGCCGGTCGACCTGATCGCGATCCCGCCGTCCGAGCTCGACGACCTGCTGGTCGAGCGGGTCGCGGGGAGCCCGCTCTTCGCCGGGCGGTTCCGCGAGAACGCCGCCCGGGCGCTGCTCCTGCCCCGGCGCCGGCCCGGCCAGCGCACGCCGCTCTGGCAGCAGCGGCTGAAGGCCCACGACCTCCAGCAGGTGGCGATCAAGTACGGCTCGTTCCCCGTGCTGCTCGAGACGTACCGGGAGGTGCTCTCCGACGTGTTCGAGGTGCCCGCGCTGAAGGGCCTGCTCGAGGCCATCGGCCGCGGCAGCGTGCGCGTGGTCGAGGTGGAGTCGGCGCAGCCGTCGCCCTTCGCCTCGGCGCTGCTCTTCGACTACATCGCGACCTACATGTACGAGGGCGACGCGCCCGCCGCCGAGCGGCGCGCCCAGGCGCTCCAGCTCGACCGGGCGCTGCTCGCCGAGCTGCTGCGCAACGACGATCTGCGCGAGCTGCTCGACGCCGACGCGATCGACCAGGTCGAGCGCGAGCTGCAGGGTGAGGGCCGGGCGCCGACGATCGACCAGGGGCACGACCTGCTCCGCCGGCTGGGCGATCTGTCCGCGGGCGAGGCGGCCGAGCGCGGCGTGGCCGAGCACCTGGACGAGCTGATCTCCCAGCGCCGGGCGGCCGCGGTCCGGGTGGCGGGGGAGGAGCGCTATATCGCCGCCGAGGACACGGGCCTCTACCGCGACGGTCTGGGCGTGGTCCCGCCGCGCGGCCTCCCGGACGCGTTCCTCGAGCCGGCGCCGGACGCGCTGAGGCGGCTGGTGCTGCGCTACGCCCGCACGCACGGGCCGTTCACGGCGGACGACCTGCGTACGCGCTGGGGGGTCGACGCCGGCCCCGAGCTACGTCGCCTGGAGGCCGACGGCGACGTGGTCGAGGGCGGCTTCCGTCCCGGTGGCGGCGGCCGCGAGTGGATCACGCCGGACGTCCTGCGACGCGTCCGGCGGCGGACGCTCGCCTCGATCCGGCGTGCCGTCGAGCCCGTCGAGGCCGATGCGCTGGGGCGGTTCCTGCCGGCCTGGCAGGGCGTCGGCCGCGATGCCGGGCGCGGCATCGATCGCCTGCGCGACGTCGTCGCCCAGCTGCAGGGCGTCGCGCTCCCGGTGACGGCGTGGGAGTCGGACATCCTGCCCCTCCGCGTCCCCGGCTACCGCCAGGACATGCTCGACGAGCTGTGCGCCGGCGGGGAGCTGGCCTGGGTCGGCGCCGGCCGGGGCAAGGTGGCGCTCTACCTGCGGGGCGAGACCGCGCTCCTGCACACGCCGGCCGAGGCGCCCGAGCATCCGATCGTCGCGGCGCTGCGCTCCCGCGGGCCGTCGTTCTTCGCCGACCTCGCCGCGCTCGTGGGCGAGGCCGACCGCACGGTGCTCGCGGAGCTGTGGTCGCTGGCCTGGGACGGCATCGTCACCAACGACTCCTGGCACCCGCTGCGGGGCGGGGCCGTCCTGCGCGCGCTGCCGCCCCCGCCCGCCGTGGCGTCCGGTCGCGTCACGCGGCGGGCCCGGCCGACCTCGTCGCTCCCGGCGGCCCGCGGCCGCTGGTCGCTCGTCGAGACGCTCGCCGCCTCGGCCCCCTCCGCGGCCGAGCGGGCGCGGGCATTGGCCGAGACGCTGCTCGACCGCCACGGCGTGCTGACCCGCGCGGCCGTCCTCGCCGAGGGCATCCCGGGCGGGTTCTCGGCCGTCTACGGGGAGCTGCGCATGATGGAGGAGGCCGGGCGCTGCCAGCGCGGTTACTTCGTCGAGGGCCTCGGCGGCGCCCAGTTCGCCGCGCCGACCGCCGTCGAGCGGCTCCGCGACGTCCGCGACCCCGATCCCGACGCCCCGGCGCTCGTCCTGTCCGCCATCGATCCGGCCAACCCGTACGGCGCGACGCGGCCCTGGCCCGAGTCCGCCCGCCGTCCGGCCCGGGTCGCCGGCGCGTGGATCGTGCTCGCGGGCGGCCGTCCGGCGCTCTACGTCGAGCGCGGCGGCCGCGGCCTGGTCACGTTCGAGCCGGAGCTGCTCGAGCCGGCGATCGCGGCGCTCGCGAACCTGGTGGAGCGCGGCCGTGCCCGCCGGCTGGCCCCGGAGCGGGTCGACGGCGAGCCGATCGCGGGCACCGAGGCGGAGCGGCTGCTGCTGGCGCACGGGTTCCTGAAGGGGCACCGGCGGCTGGTGCTGCGTGCCTGAGGGCCATTCGCTCGTCCTCGCCGCGCGCCGGATCCAGCCCGTCCTCGGCCAGCACGTCACCTCCGGCCCGCTCGCAGGCACCGACGTCGCCTCGATCGAGACGCGCGGCAAGCACCTGCTCGTGCACGGCGCCGACGGCCGCAGCCTGCACGTCCATCTCGGCATGAACGGGCGCGTGCGCCTGGCCGCCGCGGGCGCCGGTCGCGGGCGCCACGTCATGCGCACCGCCGCGGCCGACGTCGCCATCTTCGGGACGAGCCGGATCGAGGTGCGCCGCCGTGGCGACCTCCAGCTCGGCCTGGGGCCCGATCTGCTCGGCGCGGGCTTCGACGCAGCGGCGTACCTGCGCCGCGCCCGCGCGATCGACCGGCCGGTCGCGGAGCTCCTGCTCGATCAGCGGGTGCTGGCGGGGGTCGGCAACGTCGTCCGTGCCGAGGCGCTGTGGGGGCGCCGCCAGGACCCGTTCGCCCCCGTCTCGGAGGTCTCCGACCGGCGCCTGCTCGAGCTCGCCGCCGTCAGCCGGCGGATGCTGCGCGCCGGCGTCGACTCGGGCCGCCTCCCGCGCAACATCTACCGGGCGACGGGCCGCCCGTGCCCGCGCTGCGGCACCCCGATCCAGTCGCGGATGCAGGGCACGAACGTGCCGCGCCGGCTCTACTGGTGCCCCCGCTGCCAGTGAGGCGGCGCGATTCGGCGGGGATGGCCGACCGCGCCCGCGGGGCCCTGCTCGGCCTCGCCGTCGGCGACGCGCTCGGCGCGGCGGTCGAGTGGCTGCATCCCGAACAGATCCACGCCCGCTACGGCGGCCCCCTGCGCGACCTGGTGGCGTCGCCGCCGTGGGACAGGGGCGAGTGGACGGACGACACCGCGATGGCCATGGAGCTCGCCACCAGCCTGGCCGAGAAGGGCTGCTACGACGAGGAGGACGTCTTCTCCCGCTACGCCATGTGGGCGCGGTCGGGGCCGAAGGACATCGGCTCGACCGTCTCCGCGGCGCTCATGCGGGCCCGGTCGGTGGACGAGGCGCGGGCCGCGGCCGAGGCCTACCACGAGTCGAGCGGCGGCATGAGCGCCGGCAACGGGTCGCTGATGCGCACGGCGCCGCTCGCGCTCCGCTACCGGAACGACCCCGGCGCCCTGGAGCGGCTCTCGCGCGAGGAGTCGTCCCTGACGCACTTCGATCCGCTCGCCGGCGACGCGTGCGCCTGGTTCAACCTGACCGTGGCCGCGCTCGTGCGCGCGCGCAAGCCGCCGCAGTCGACCTCGCCGGCCGCGCAGGCGGCGGAGGACGCGATCGGGGCGTCCGCGGAGACCCTGGCGGCCGAGGCGCAGGAGCGGATGGGGTTCGTCCTGACGGCGCTGCGGATCGGGTTCGCGGCCGCGTTCGGCCGCCCGGACGTCGAGTCGGCCATCGTATTCGCGGTCAACCTGGGCGGCGACGCGGACACGAACGGCGCCGTCGCGGGCGCCCTGGCCGGGGCGCGCCACGGCGCCGAGACGATCCCGGCTCGGTGGATCGAGCCGCTGCTCGCGCACGAGCGGATCGGCGGGCTCGCGAATCGGCTCGTGCGGAGCTAGGTATCCTCCCCGGCGTTTCCGTCGCCGGGAGGAGCGCCCGTGGTTGAAGCACCTGATCGGAACCTCGCACTCGAGCTCGTGCGCGTGACCGAGGCGGCCGCGCTCGCCTGCGCCCGCTGGGTCGGGTTCGGCGACAAGATCGCCGCCGACCGGGCCGCGGTGGACGCGATGCGGCACATGCTCGCGACAGTCGAGATGGACGGCGTCGTCGTGATCGGGGAGGGGGAGAAGGACGAGGCGCCGATGCTCTTCAACGGCGAGCGTATCGGCACCCATCAGGGCGTCGCCGTCGACGTGGCGGTCGACCCGCTCGAGGGGACGGAGCTCGTGGCCCGCGGCCAGCCGAACGCGCTCGCAGTCGTGGCCGCGTCCGAGTCGGGCACGATGTTCGACCCCGGCCCGTGCGTCTACATGGAGAAGCTCGCCTGCGGCTCGGACATCGACGAGCCGCTCGACCTCGATGCGCCGATGGAGGAGACGCTCGAGATGATCGCGCGGGCGAAGGGCGGCCGCGTCCGCGACCTGATGGTCGTGATCCTCGACCGGCCCCGGCACGAGGAGATGGTGGGGCGCATCCGTAAGGCCGGCGCCCGCATCCGCTTCATCCCGCACGGCGACGTCGCCGGCTCGATGATGGCGGCGACGCCGGACACCGGCATCGACCTGCTGTGGGGCATCGGCGGAACGCCCGAGGGGGTGCTGTCGGCGGCGGCGTTCAAGTGCCTCGGCGGCCAGCTCGTCGGGCGGCTGTGGCCGCGGGACGAGGACGAGGCCCGGCGCGCCCGCGACGCCGGCTACGACCTCGACAAGGTGCTCACCGTCGACGACCTGATCCGGGGTGAGAACGTCTTCTTCGCCGCCACCGGCGTCACCGACGGCGACCTCCTGCGCGGCGTGCGCTACCAGCGCGGCGGGGCGCGCACGCAGTCGCTCGTCATGCGCTCGAAGTCGGGCACGGTGCGCACGCTGCAGGCGACGCACTCGCTCGAGAAGCTGGCCGCGGTGGCCGGCGAGCGGTACCGCTGATGTAAAGCATGCTTGCCATCGAACGCATGTCAAGCTAGCTGGCTACACCCCCTCGCTGCCGCTTGCGATCGCTCTCGCGCGCTTCTTCTCACGTTCCGTTGAGGAGGTCTTCGATGCAAATGCAGATGCCTAAGTCCAAATGGTTTGTCTCCGGGTTCGCCGTGAGCCTCGGCCTGGTGTACCTGGCAGTCCAGTGGGCCAACGACGACCCGGGCGGCGGACTGGTGAGCCTGGCGATCATGGTCGCCTTCGCCGCCGCGCTGGTCGCGTTCAGCGGCCGCAGCGGCGTCGCCGAGGTGATGTGCAACCCGCGCGCCGACGAGCGCTCGGCGATGCCGCGACCTGCGGGCGACGGCCTTCGCCGGGCTCGTGATCATCACCGCGGTCATCGTGGCGGTGTTCTACGAGCTCGCACGCGGCGGTGACCCGTCGCCGTACGCACAGCTCGGCGCCCTCGCCGGCGTCGCCTACCTGGTCGCGCTCTTCGTGCTCCAGCGCCGGTCGTAGCCTGAACTCCCGGTGCCTGACACCGGGTATTCAGGCTTCCGCGCGGAGGTCGGCCACCGTCGCCCCTGTCAGATGCAGCAGGTCGGCGGTGGCGACCTCCACGATGTGGCCGCGGTTGCCGGCGTTCAGGCAGATGCTCGTGAAGTCCTCGGCGCTCGCGTCGAGGAACACGCGCAATGCTTTCCGCGATCCGAGCGGGCTGATCCCGCCCACCTGGTAGCCGGTCGCGCGCTCCGCCTCCTTCGGCTCGGCCATGACCGCGTGCTTCACCCCCGCGGCGGCCGCGAGCTTCTTGGGCGAGAGCACCGCGTCGGCGGCGACGAGGGCGAACACGAGCTCGTCGTCCGCCCTGGCGACCAGGCTCTTGAACATGCGGGCCGGCTCCACGTCGAGGTTCGCGGCGGCCTGGAGCGCGCCGCCCTCGGACGTGTACGCGTAACGCATGAGCCGGTGCTCGACCCCGGCCCGGCGGAGCGCAGTCGTTCCCCGTGTCTCGCTCACCGCCCCTCCCGCTAAGATCCCGCTCCAGTCCGGCCAAGGAGCGCTCCGTGCGAGATTACACGCCCGAATACGAGTCCTTTCGCGACGACGCCGTCGCGGTCATCAACGGCCTCGCGGTCGTGATCGCGCTGGCGGGCACGTGGACGCGCCCCATCTACATGGGGATCATCGGGCTCATCGTGGCGCTGTTCGGGTACCTCCTGAACCCGCGCTCCAAGGGCGGCCACATCCTGGCCGTCATCCTGATCACCATCTTCGCGATCCTCGAGACGTGGTGGTGGCAGGGCAAGCACATCTTTTAACGTGGGGGAACCCATGGGTTCCCCCACGAGCCCCCTCCTTCGGGCGGCGGGGCGGATCGTCGGGGGCGCTCCGACGAGAGCGGGGTCTCACCTGAATAAAAGGGGTCTGACCCCGTTTATTCACATCTTCTAGCCGCGCTCCCGGCTCAGGCGGCCGGCGGCTCGATCGCGAGCCCGGAGAACACGTGCGCGCGCCCGCCCACCTCGCACGCCACGTCGACCGCGTGCTCGGTCTTGTAGCGGCCGAAGAAGAACCCGCGGAAGACGCTGCGGGCGTTGTCCTCCCTCGGCGGGACGAGCACCCGCGCGAACACGATCCACGCGCCGACGACCTCGAAGTCCTGCCCCTCGGCCTGCTCGACGCCGTTCACGAACACCTGGAAGGGGCGGCTCATCCCCTCCGGCACCCGTACGCACGATCCGTCCATCCCGACATAGATTACGGGTCATGGCCCACGATGATCCCTTCGGCGCTCGCGCCACACTGCCCGGCGGCGAGGCGATCTACCGCCTCGACCGCGTCATCGATCCCCTGACGCTCCCCTACACGGTGTGCGTGCTGCTCGAGAACCTGCTTCGCAGGGCGGGCACGGTGCACGTGCGGGAGGAGGACGTGCGCGCGCTGGCGGCCTGGCCGCAGCCGGCGCCGGACGCGCAGCTGGCGTTCATGCCGGGGCGGGTGCTGATGCAGGATCTGACCGGCGTGCCCGCGGTCGTCGACCTGGCCGCCCTGCGCGCCGCGGTCGCCCGCCGGGACGCCGACCCGGGCCAGGTCGACCCGCTCGTGCCCGTCGACCTCGTGATCGACCACTCGGTGCAGGTCGACGCCTTTGGGTCGGACCGGGCGTACGCACGCAACATCGAGCGCGAGTACGAACGCAACGGCGAGCGCTACCAGCTCCTGCGCTGGGCCCAGGGGGCGTTCCAGAACTTCCGCGTCGTCCCGCCCGGCATGGGCATCTGCCACCAGGTGAACCTGGAGTACCTGGGCCAGGTCGTCCGGCTGCAGGACGGGGTCGCGTTCCCGGACACGCTGGTCGGCACGGACTCGCACACGACGATGATCAACTCGATCGGCGTGCTCGGCTGGGGTGTCGGCGGCATCGAGGCCGAGGCGGTCATGCTCGGCCAACCGCTCTACATGACCCAGCCGCGGGTGGTCGGCGTGCGCATTACCGGCGCGCTGCGCACCGGCGTCACCGCCACCGACCTCGTCCTCACCCTCACCGAGCAGCTGCGCAAGCACGGCGTGGTGGGGAAGTTCATCGAGTTCTTCGGCCCGGGGCTGGGATCGCTGACGGTGGCCGACCGAGCCACGCTGTCCAACATGTCGCCCGAGTTCGGTGCGACCGCGGCCACGTTCCCGATCGACGCCCAGACGCTGCGCTACCTGGCGGACACGGGCCGCCCGGCCGACCTGATCGAGCGGGTGGAGCGCTACACGCGCGAGCAGGGCCTCTTCCGTACGGGCGACGAGGCACCGCCGGCCTACACCGAGACGCTCGACCTCGATCTCGACGCCGTCGTCCCAAGCCTGGCTGGGCCGCGGCGGCCGCAGGACCGGGTGTCGCTCCCGGAGGTGCGGCGCTCGTTCACGGACGCGTTCGGCGCCGGGGCCGGCAACGGCACCCATCTCGGCGACGGCTCGGTCGTGATCTCGGCGATCACCTCGTGCACGAACACCTCCAACCCCGCGCTGATGGTCGCCGCCGGCCTCGTCGCCCGCAAGGCGCTCGAGCGCGGCCTCACCCGGCGGCCGTGGGTGAAGACGAGCCTCGCCCCTGGATCGCGAGTCGTCGTCGGCTACCTGGAGCGGGCGGGTCTGCTCGAGCCGCTCGACGAGCTCGGCTTCAACCTGGTCGGCTTCGGCTGCACCACCTGCATCGGGAACTCCGGGCCGCTCCCGGAGGACGTCGCCGGCGCGATCGAGCGCGACGACCTGAAGGTGGCCGCCGTGCTCTCGGGCAACCGCAACTTCGAGGCCCGCATCCACCCGGCCGTGCGCGCCAACTACCTGGCGTCGCCGCCGCTCGTCGTGGCCTACGCCCTGGCCGGCAGCGTCAACACCGACCTCACGTCCGACCCGCTCGGCGAGGGCGTGGACGGGCCGGTCTACCTGCGCGACGTGTGGCCGAGCCCCGACGAGGTGGAGGAGGCCCTGACCGGCTCGTTCAGCTCCGACCTGTTCGACGAGGAGTACGGCCGCATCTTCGAGGGCGACGAGCGCTGGACGGAGCTGCCCTCGCCCGAGGGCGAGCTGTTCGACTGGGACCCGGCCTCGACGTACGTGCGTGAGGCGACCTTCTTCGGGCACGACGCCGACCTCTCGGACATCGTCGACGCCCGGGTGCTGGCCGTGCTCGGCGACTCGGTGACGACCGACCACATCTCGCCGGCGGGAGCGTTCGCGCCGGACTCGCCGGCCGGCCGCTACCTGGTCTCGCAGGGCGTCGAGCCGCGCGACTTCAACTCCTACGGCGCCCGCCGCGGCAACCACGAGGTGATGGTGCGCGGCACGTTCGCGAACATCCGCCTGAAGAACGGGCTCGCCGACCGCGAGGGCGGCTACACGCGGCACCTGCCCTCGGGCGAGACGATGACGATCTACGACGCCGCTCAGCGCTACGCGGAGGAGGGGGTGCCGCTCGTCGTCATCGCC
>JAICJM010000136.1 GCA_025928435.1 Thermoleophilia bacterium | reverse complement strand
GAGTCGTATTCGCAACCGCGCAGCGGCGGATGGCCAGGCCGGCAGTGCGGCTGCGTCAGCGGATGGGCGCCGGTGCCGTCCGGCCGCGCGACCCAGATCCGGCTCGGGAGGGGGCCGAGCCCGAAGAACGCGATCGTCCCCATGTTCGAGAAGAGGAGGGTGGAGCCATCGGGCGACCACCGCGGGTCGTCGAGCCCCTGGCCGCACACGGCTTCGTCACAGACCGCGTGGAAGCGGCTACCGTCGGCGTTCATGACGGCGATCTCGCCGGCCGTTCCGGTAAAGCGCGAGCGGATGCCGGCGACGAACGCGATCAGGCGCCCGTCGGGCGACCAGGCGAAGCCGTGCGGATTGCAGCTCAGCGAACAGCGGCGGATCAGGTGGGGGGTGCCGCCGCGGCGGACCACGAACACCTCGACGTGACGCCGGCCGCGGCGGGCGAACACGAGCCGCCGGCCATCGGCCGTCCAGGCCGCATCGACGACGGGCGGGCCGCCCCGCGTGACCGGCAACGCCTGCCTGTTCGGGCCCGGGACAGTCAGCACGTTCGTACCCGCCGAGCCCCGCGCGGTCGCCACGAAGGCGACCGGTCCCGGTCCGGCCGGCCGCGTCGGGGTGTGCTCGTGAACCCCCGCCGAGACGAGCGAGCACGCCGCCGCGGTGGTCGCGAGCGCAACCAGGCATCCCACGCGTGCGGCGGTGGAGGGCGACGCCATGCCGTATAGGACGGATCATCCCATGCTCCGGTTCCCGGACGTGGGCGCGCGGTCAGTCGGCCCCGACCTGGTCGGTCATCGTCTGGCGGTCGAAGTAGTCGCGGTAGGCGGCGATCTTGCCGTCGCGCATCTCGACCATCCCGACGCCGGTGCGCACGAACGCGCGTCCCGTCGCCGCATGCGTCCCCTGGCCGCGCCACTCGTTGGCCACCAGGTCGCCCTGGCCGATCAGGTTCAGGCTCTCGACCCGGAAGTTGGGGAACGCCGCGGTGAAGGTGCGGCACAGGTCGATGAGCGCCTCGACCCCGTGGATGACCTCGCCGCTGGGGACGTCCGTCCACTCGCAGTCCTCGGCGACGAGCTCGCGGATCGCGTCCCAGTCGCGGTTCGTCAGCGCCTCGCCGAACCTGCGCACGACCTTGAGGTTGTCGCTCATTCGAGCCACTCGGTGTCGAACGTCGGGTGGGCGTGGATGCAGACCAGCCTGGAGGTGCCGGGCCCGTCGTTCGTGAACCTGTGCGGGATGCCGGGCGGGACGATCACGATGTCGCCCGGGCCGGCGGCGAGCTGCTCGTCCCCGGCCTGGAACGTGAGCGTCCCCTCGATGACGACCCACGTCTCGTCGTAGGGGTGGCGATGGAGCCGCGGCCCGCCGCCGGGGCCGCTCTCGTCCAGGATGATCGAGATCGTGGCGCCGTGGTCTTCGCCTGTGAGGTTTCCGTTCGGGAGCGTGTCGCGTTTGATCAAGGGCATGAGGCCGCCTTTCGGATCTGGGCGGATGGCATAGTGAGCATCATGACCGAACAGCTGCGCGAGGTCGCGGCCCGCCACGTCGGCGACTCGAATGTCCCGGGGATGGTCGCGCTGGTGGCCCACGGCGAGGAGGTGCAGGTCGAGGCGCTCGGCCACCTCACGATCGGCGGGCCGCCGGTCGCGCGCGACTCGCTGTTCCGCATCGCGTCGATCACGAAGCCGATCACCGCCGCGGCGACGCTCGCGCTGATCGAGGAGGGGCTGCTCGGGCTCGACGAGCCCGTCGACCGTCTGATCCCGGAGCTGGCCGGCCGGCGCGTGCTCCTTCGCCCGGACGGCCCGCTCGACGAGACGGTCGCGGCGGAGCGGCCGATCACGACGCGCGACCTGCTCACCTTCACGTTCGGGTTCGGGATGGCGTTCGAGATGTTCACGTCGCCCACGCCGTGGCCGGTCGTCCAGGCCGACGCCGAGCTCGGGCTGGCGACGGTCAACCCGCCCAACCGGGCCGTGCAGCCGGACGCCGACACGTGGATCGCCAACCTTGGCTCGCTGCCGCTGATCGCCCAGCCGGGCGAGCGGTGGCTCTACAACACGGGCGCCTCGGTGCTCGGGGTGCTGGCGGCGCGGGCCGCGGGGATGTCGTTCGGCGAGGTCTTGCGCACGCGCCTGTTCGAGCCGCTCGGGATGCGGGACACGGCCTTCTGGACGGCGGACACGGAGCGCCTCGCCACCGGCTACCGGCCTACACCCGAGGGCCTGATCGTCTGGGACGCGCCGGGCGGGAGCTGGAGCCGGCCGCCGGCGTTCGAGGACGGTGCGGCCAGGCTCGTCTCGACCGTCGACGACCTGCACGCGTTCGCGCGCATGTTCCTGGCCCGCGGCCCCGCGGCCCTGTCACCCGAATCCCTCGAGGCGATGACCTCGGATCAGCTGACCGACGCCCAGAAGGCCCGCGGCGGCCTCGGCCCGGACTTCTTCGAGGACGCTTCCTGGTCGTTTTGCCAGGCGGTCTACCCGGGCGGCGCGTTCGGCTGGAACGGCGGCTACGGCAGCTCGTGGCTGGTCGACCCGCCGCGCGACCTGGTCGTCATCGTGCTGACCCAGCGCGAGTTCGAGACCGCCGGTCTGCCCCCGCTGCATCAGGAGATCCAGGCGGCGGCGTACGCGGCGGTCAGCTGACCAGGTCGATCGAGTAGCCGACGTCGATCGGGTGGGGCGGAAACGGCACCACCCGCTCGGTGCCGTCGAGCCGCCAGCCCTGCCGCTCGTAGAAGCGCCGGGCGCGCGGGTTCTCGACCAGGCACCAGAGGGAGGCCGACGTCGCGCCCTGCTCGCGCAGCACCTCGAGGGCGGCGGCGTGGAGCTCCTGGGCGACGCCGCTGCCCCACGCGGCCGGCCGAACATACAGTCGTTCCAGCCGGCTGCGACCTGCGACGGTGAACCCGCGATCGTCGCCGTCGATCAGCACGGCGTTCCCGGGGTCGGCCAGGCGATCCTGGAGCTCCGTGCGGACACCCTCGTCGGGAAACGGGAACCGGTCGGGCGGAAACACGTGCGCGAGGCCGGCGAGCGACGCCTCGCGCTGGATCGCGAGGACGAGCTCCAGATCGTCGATGTCCCCCCGGCGGATCGCCATCGACGGGGACGATATTTCACCGCACCGCGAGGGTAGGCTCCCCGGCGTGGCTCGGTTCCAGCGCGCTCGGGCGGAGGGCCAGGAGCAGCGGACGACGGCGGTCGAGCTGTTCTACGACCTCGTCTTCGTCTTCGCGGTGACGCAGGTCTCGCACCTCCTGCTGCACGACCTGTCGTGGCGCGGCGCCGGGCGAGCGGCGGTTGCGCTGCTCGTCGTCTGGTGGGCGTGGAACTACACGACCTGGGTCACGAACGAGCTCGATCCGGACTCGGTCGTGGTGCGCCTGCTCCTGATCGGGATCATGCTGGCGAGCCTGCTGCTCGCCATCGCCGTCCCGCGTGCGTTCGAAGATCGGGCCCTCCTGTTCGCCGGCGCGTACGTGACGATCCAGGTCGGCCGCCACCTCTTCCTCACCTTCGCATCGGCGGAGGCCGGAACGATGGAGCGGCGCCGCGCCGGCCGGATCCTGACGTGGTTCACCGTCGCCGGCGCGCTCTGGCTCGCCGGCGCGCTGGCCGGGGGGACGGCCCGGCCGTGGCTCTGGCTCGCAGCACTCGCGCTCGACTACACGGCGCCGATCGTCACCTACTGGGTGCCCTTCGCGGCACGGATCCCCACCTCGGCCTGGCAGGTCGAGACGGCGCACTTCGCCGAGCGCTTCCAGCTATTCGTGATCATCGCGCTCGGCGAGTCGATCGTCGTCACGGGCGCCACAACGGCGCAGCTCGACCTCACGCCCGCCCGCGCCGCGGCGTTCGCCGTCGCCTTTTTGACCACCGCGGCGCTCTGGTGGCTCTACTTCAGCTACGTCGCGCAGATCGCGCAGCGCCGGCTGGAACTGGCCGAGCGCCGCGTCGAGATGGCGCGCGACGCCTACACGTACCTCCATGTCGTCCTCGTCGCGGGGGTGATCGTCGCCGCCGTCGGCGATGAGGTCGCGATCGCCCACCCGACCGCGGGCCTCTCCGCGGCCGAGATCGTGGCGGTGGCAGCGGGCCCCGGCCTCTATCTGCTGGGGCTCGCGGCCTTCCGGAGGCGCGTGGCCGGCACGTTCGCCCCGAAACGGGTCGCCGGTGCCGCCGGATGCGCCGTGGCCGGGGCGCTGGGATTCGTCGTGCCGGCGCTCGCACTGACGAGCCTCGTCCTCGCGGTCGTCGTGGCCGTCATCGTGAGCGAGCACGTCGCTGCCGCCCGTCGCATCGCCCGGGGCGAGCCCTCGCCCCTCGAACGACTCGAGACGGCTGAGACGTAGGACGGGAGCGACGGGACTCGAACCCGCGACCTCCGGCGTGACAGGCCGGCGTTCTAACCAGCTGAACTACGCCCCCGCGGTCGCACGGGCCCGGTGAACCGGCCCGGCGGCCGGCGGAGTATAGCCCCGGCTTGCCCGCATCCGGCCCATCTTGTAGACCTCCGCCTGCACCATGAGCGACTACCTGCCCATCGCCGAGCACGGCGTCATCGGCGACCTGCACAGCGTCGCGCTGGTCGGCACGGACGGCACGATCGACTGGTTCTGCTGCCCCCGCTTCGACTCGCCCAGCGTGTTCGCCTCGATCCTCGATGCGGAGAAGGGCGGCTTCTACCGGATCGCGCCGGTGAACGGCGGCTCCACCGTGCGGCAGCTCTACTTCCCGGACACGAACGTCCTCATCACCCGCTTCCTCACGCCCGACGGCGTCGGCGAGGTGCACGACTTCATGCCCATCCACCGCGACCCGCGCCACCCCCGCCGGCTGGTGCGGCAGGTGGTGGCAGTCCGGGGCGAGATGCGCTTCGCCCTCGAGTGCCGGCCCCGCTTCGACTACGCCCGCGAGCGGCACGAGGTCGAACCCTACGACGGCGGGGCGATCTTCAACACTCCGGCGCTCTCCCTGACGCTCGCGACGAACGTCCCGCTCGAGGTGCACGGCGACGACGTCACGGCCCAGTTCGACCTCGCGAACGGAAAGAGCGCGACCTTCGTCCTGCAGGTAAACGGGCGCGGGGAGAAGCTGCGCCCCCTCAGCGAGGCGGCCGCCGCGGAGTCGTTCGAGAGCACCGTGCGCTTCTGGCGCGGATGGCTCTCCCACTCGGTCTACAAGGGCCGGTGGCGGGAGATGGTGAACCGCTCGGCGCTCACCCTGAAGCTGCTCACGTACCGGCCCACCGGTGCCATCGTGGCCGCGGCCACCACGAGCCTCCCGGAGCACATCGGCGGCGAGCGAAACTGGGACTACCGCTACACCTGGGTGCGCGACGCGGCCTTCTCGCTCTACGCGCTCCTGCGGCTCGGGTTCACCGAGGAGGCGGAGTCGTTCATCACCTGGCTGACCGACCGCTTCGGCGAGACCACGTTCGGCGAGGGCGGGCCGCTCCAGATCATGTACGGCGTCGACGGCCGCGCCGACCTGCCCGAGGAGGTGCTGACCCACCTCGAGGGCTACGCCGGCTCGGCGCCGGTGCGGATCGGGAACGGCGCGGCGACCCAGCTCCAGCTCGACATCTACGGCGAGCTGATCGACTCGATCTACCTCTACAACAAGTACGGCGAGCCCATCTCCTACGACTCCTGGGTCGAGCTGCGCAAGATCGTCGAGTGGCTGTGCGAAAACTGGGACCAGGCCGACGAGGGCATCTGGGAGACGCGCGGCGGGCGCCAGGACTTCACCTACTCGCGGCTCATGTCATGGGTTGCGATCGAGCGGGCGGTGCGCATGGGCCGCTACCGCGGCCTGCCGGGCGACCTGGTGAAGTGGCTCGACGCGCGTGACCGCATCACCGAGCAGGTGATGACCCGGGGCTGGAACGACACGCGCGGCGCGTTCGTGCAGCACTACGGCTCCGACGTGCTCGACGCCTCGCTCCTGCTCATGCCGCTCACGAAGTTCATCGCGCCGAAGGACCCGCGCTGGCTGCGCACGCTCGACGCCATCGGGCGCGAGCTCGTCGCCGACAGCCTCGTCTACCGCTACAACGCGGAGGCCTCGCCGGACGGCCTCCAGGGCGAGGAGGGCACCTTCTCGATCTGCACCTTCTGGTACGTCGAGGCGCTCGCCCGCGCCGGCCGGGTCGAGGAGGCGCGGCTCGTGTTCGAGAAGATGCTCACGTACGCGAACCACCTCGGCCTGTACTCCGAGGAGATCGGCCCGTCGGGCGAGGCGCTCGGGAACTTCCCCCAGGCCTTCACCCACCTCTCGCTGATCAGCGCGGCCGTGAACCTCGACCGCCAGCTCGGCTAGGTCAGACCATGGGGACAGTCCCCGCGGGGACTGTCCCCTGCATGCCAGGCAGTCAGTCGCCGGGCCAGAGCGGCTGGGCGATCTCGACGACCGTGCCCTGTCCGGGTGCCGTCGTGATCTCGACCCGGCCGCCGGCGGCGTCGACGCGCTCCATCAGCGACTCCAGGCCGAGGTGGTTCGTCCTCCGCGCCCGGGCGAGCGCCGTGTCCAGGTCGAACCCACGCCCGTCGTCGACCACGCGGACGTGCAGGACGCCTGCGCCGCGCTCGATCCGGACGCGCACCGACTTCGCCTCCGAGTGCATGCGCGCGTTGGCGAGGATCTCGGTGATCGAGCGGAAGACCAGCGTCTCCATCGTCGAGTCGATCCGGCGCTCGAGGCCGATCACCTCGAGGCTCGTCGCGATCCCCGTCTCGCTCTCGAGCGTGTGCAGCGCCTGCTCGAGCGCGACGACCAGGCCGTGGTGCCAGAGCACGGCCGGGCGCAGGTCGAACGTCATCCGCCGCGTCCGTTCGACCGCCCCCGAGATGAGGTCGGCGACCTGCTCGAGGCCGCGCCGCGCCCGTTCGACCTTGCCGTCCTGCATGGCCAGGCGCACGCTGTCGAGCGAGATCACACAGGCCGACATGACCTGGATCGTGTCGTCGTGCAGGTCGGCGGCGACGCGCGAGCGCTCCTGCTCCTGGGCGCGCACGAGCCGCTCCATCAGCTCGCGGTGGCGGCGCTCGAGGGCGGCCAGCCGCTCGGCCCGCTGCTCGGACTGCTCGCGCAGGAGGACGCCGCGGCACGTGGCGGCAACCTGGTCGGCGACGGTGCGCATCGCGAGCGCGTCCGCGGCGTCGAAGCGGTCGCGGTGGCCGTCGTAGACGCCGATCACCGCGAGGCACTCGCCGTCGACGATGACCGGCGTGAGGAGCTCCGACGGGAGCGGGATCGGGGCCGGCCAGTCGAAGGCGGGGTGGGCCTGCGCGTTCCCCAGCACGACCTGCTCGCCCGAGGCGATCACGGTGCCGACGGTGCCGGCATCGACGCGGCGGTGCAGGCCGGCGGCGGTCGTGCCCTCGTCGCCGAGGTTGGCGACGACGACCTGCTCGCCCTCTTCCGGCAGCACCCGGATCGCGACCGCGGCCGAGTACCCCCGGCCGAGGTAGACGGTCTCGACCACCGCGGCCAGCACCTCGTCGATGGTCTGCGCCGACGCGATGGCGCCCGCCACCTCGGTCGTCAGCGCCAGCCGGCTCGAGCGCTGCTCGGACTCGTCGCGCAGGCGCACCGCCCGCAGGGTGGCGATGAGCTGCTCGGCGACGGTGCGCATCAGCGTCGCGTCGGCGGCGTCGAAGCGGTCGCGACGGTGGTCATAGAGCGCGATCGCGGCCGCGGTCGGCCCCTCGAACACGGGCGTCACGAGCGCCGACTGGTAGGCCAGCGGGGGCTGGTCACCCTCCAGGTGCCCGACGACGATCTGCTCGCCGGTCGTGAGCGCGCGGCCGGCGGCGCCGGCGGCCAGCGGCACGCGCGTCCCGTCGGTCGACTCGCCCACGCGCACGCGGTCGGTGACGATGGTGTACTCGTCGGTCTCCGGCATCCCCAGCACCGCCGTGACCGCGCCGTAGTCGGTCGGGTCGAAGATCGCGTCCGCGGCCGCCCGCAGCACCGCCTGGACGCCGTCGGCCCCTGCCACGGCGCTCGAGACGGACGCTGTGAGGGCGAGCCGCTGGGACCGGCGCTCCGACTCGCTGCGCAGCCGCACGCCGCGCAGCGCGGCGGAGAGCTGCTCGGCGACGGCCGCCATAAGCGCCTCGTCGGAGTGGTCGAACTGGTTCATCGGCCGGCTCGCCACCTCGATCACGGCGACGCAGTGGCCGTCGAGCATCACGGGCGTCGAGAGCAGCGAGTCGAACGACTCCTCGTCGCCCCACGGCGCGTAGTCCGGGTCGTCCTCGTGGCCGTTGATCAGGTTCTGGCGGCCGGAGTTGATCGTGCGCGCGGTGATGCCCTGGCCGATCGGGCGCCGCAGGCCGGTGAACGTCTGCCGCGACGCCCCGAAGTCGGCGACGACGAGCTGCTCGTCGCTCTCCTCGAGGACGGTGATCGCCATGACGGCGTCGTAGTGGCCGCGCTCGTGCACCGCCTGCGCGGCGACGCGGATGGCGCTCTCGGGCGTGTCCTCGGCGGGCAGCAGCGCCGCGATCTCGGCGGCCAGGGAGAGCCGGTGCGCCTGGCGGGCGGACTCCTCGCGCAGCTGCACCGCCCGGATCGCCGCGGCGAGGTGGTCGGAGATCGCCTTCACGAGCTCCTCGTCGTCCGTGTCGAACCAGTTCGGGTGCTCGTCGGCGATCACGAGCGCCGCGGCGCACGCCCCCTCGACCATGACGGGCGCGATCAGGACGGAGTTGTTCGGGTCGCGCCCGGGCCACGAGAAGCCGGGGTGGTCGCCGGCCCGGCCCAGCCGCAGCACCTTGCCGGAGGTGATCGCGGCCCCCGGGATGCCGGCGCCCGTGGGCACGCGCAGCCCGACGTAGACGTCGGTGCCGCGGTCGCGGGCGAAGACCGCCCGCCGCTCGCCCCGGATCGGCTCGACGACCCACGCGGTCAGGCCGGAGTAGCCGGTGTAGCGGCTGATGGCCTGGGCGGCGTCGTGCAGGGCCTGGTCGACCGTCTCCGGGTCGCGCAGGGCGCGGGCAACCTCCGCGACCACGTTCAGGCGGGTCGCGCGGCGGTCGGACTCCTCCCGCAGCGCGGCACCGCGCAGCGCCGCCGCCACCTGCTCGGCCAGGGTGCGCATCAGCAGCGCGTCGGACTCGTCGAACTCGTCGGCGCGCAGGTCGGAGAGGCCGATGACCGCCTCGCACCGGCGCCCGACGACGACCGGGGTGGCGATCAGCGACTCGTAGCCGGCCGCCGCCCAGGCGCCACCGGCGTCGGCCAGGTGCGACCGGCCGAGCAGCGCCTGCTTCCCGGTGCGCACGACCTGCCCGATGATCCCCGAGTCGAGGGGATGGGTCGAGACGGCGACCGTGTCGCGGCCGCGGGTGATCGTCCACATTCGCTGGGTGCCGTGGCGATGGTCGGCGCCCGCCGTCCACACGGCCGTGTAGTCGGTGTGGCGGTGGAGGGTGATCGTCACCGTGCGCAGGAGCTCGTCGACGCTGCCGGTGGCGGCGATCTCGCGGGAGAGGTCGGCCGCCAGCTCGAGCCGCTGTGCCCGTCGCTGCGACTCCTGCTGGAGCCGCTGAGAGCGTTCCCGCAGGCGGACGCCGACGAGCGCCGTCGCCACCTGGTCGGCTACGGCCTGCATGAGCGCCGCGTCGGCCGCGTCGAACCGGTCGGGCGCGACGTCGGCGAGCTCGAGCACGCCCTCGCACCGGCCCTCGACCTCGACCGGGGTCAGCAGCAGCGACTCCCAGCGGCCGTCCGCCGACCATGAGTAGCGCTCGTCCGAGGGGGCGTCGGAGAGGATGATCTGGGTGCCCTCGGCGATGCAGACGCCGACGAGGCCGGCGTCGATCGGGCGGCGGATCGTCTGCGTCGTCGCGATGTCGCTGCCGAGATCCACCACGACCACCTGCTCGCGGGCCGCGCGGTCGACCATCGTCGCGGTGACGCCGGAGTAGCGGGTGTGGTCGAAGACGGCGCTGGCCGCCATCCGGAAGGCCTCGTCGACCGACGTCGCGCCCCCGACGGCGCTCGCGACCGCCTGGACGAGCGTCAGCTGCTCGGTGCGCAGGTCGGCTCGCCGCGACGCCGCGATGGCGTGCGCGGCCAGCTCGCAGACGGTCGAGAGCAGCGCCGACTCCTCACCGAACGGCGCTCCGCCCGGATCGCGGCTGACGATGAGCGTTGCCACGGGATCGCCGTCGATGCGGATCGGCGCCGAGAGGCTCGGTCCGCCGTCGGGGCCCGGCGGAAGGGGGTCCCCGCCCGACAGCGGCAGCACCAGCGCTTGGTCGGCGCCGAGCGCCACGCGGGCGCGGTCGGCGATCTCGCGCAGGGTCTCGGATGGAAACGGATCCGGCATGGTCTGATTGTGCTTCGGGCGTCTTGACGGAGCCTACGCAAAATTGGGGAGGTTGCCTCCCCGAGATCGGGTAGGCCGGCGGGCGCGCGACGGCCTCTAGACTGACGGTGAGCGAGGGCGGTTAGCTCAGCTGGGAGAGCGCCTGCCTTACACGCAGGAGGTCACTGGTTCGAAACCGGTACCGCCCATCTC
>JAICJM010000104.1 GCA_025928435.1 Thermoleophilia bacterium | reverse complement strand
TGGTGAGCAGGCGGATCTGCTCGACCAGCGGTGTGAGGGCGGCAACGAGGGCGAGCACGACTGCGCGGCGTGCTTCGAGTTCGGCGTCGCCGACGCGGCCCTCGGGGGCCGAGCGCAGTCGGGCGAGCAGTTCCTCGGTGCTCTTGCGGCCGCAGTAGCGGTTGCGGGCGAGGAAGCCGGCGAGCCGCTTGGCGCCGAGGGTGCGGGCGCCGGCGGGACTTGGGTAGCGCTCCAGGAAGGCGAGCGCGATCGGCGAGTCGATGTCGGAGAAGATGCGGCGGGCGCCGGGCCAGAAGGCGTCGAGTTGAGCGCGCAGCTGGTTGGCGAGCGCAACGCGTTGTTCGACCAGGTCCTCGCGGGTGCGGGTAAGCGTTCGAAGCGCTTTCGTCTCGTCGCTGTCGGGCTCGAGCAGGCGCAAGCGGTGCATGTCGGTGCGCGCGAGCTCGGCGAGCACGTAGGCGTCGAAGCCGTCCGACTTGCCGCCGCCGGCCCGGTAGCGGTCGCGGGCCGCCGCCAGCTGGTTGGGATGCACCGCGACCACGGCGATGCGGGCGTCGAGCAGCCGGTCGACGACCAGCCCGTTCGGCTGTTCGATCGCGATCCGTTCGACCGCGAGCCGGTGAAGGCGGGAGACGAGCGCCGCGATCCCGTCTTCGCTGTGGACGACACGCTGCTCATCGATCCGCAAGCCGTCTCGGTCGACCACAACCAGACGGTGCTCCTCGCTGGCCAGGTCGACCCCGGCAGTGCGTTCGCGCATTCATCCTCCTTCGGTTGGGGTGCTGGATGCGGGCCGACCGGCGAGGTACCGTGGCGGATGCTCATAGGCGCGCCCTCGGCGGGGCGACGTCCTGTCGCCGCTTCGGGTGCCTCACACCGCCGGGAGGCGCAGGTCTCACGCGGGCCGTCTACGCAGCAAGCGACGAGGGCGCTCTCCCGGCGGTGGTCAGCCACGACGCGACCGTACGAGTCGCGTCGGACGCCGCCCTCACACATGCCGCGAGGGCGACTACTCAGATTTCAAAGAACAGGAACAACCACACGCAAGGTTGCCCTATGAGCCACTCGGTCGAGGGCGTCCGCCCGCCCGGACGCGCGCACCAGCGCAGCCTCCGGATCACTGCCCCAAAAGACGAATGCGGCATGCTCAGACCCGAGGAGAACCTGGTGGCCATCGATCCCGTCGAGCGGAAGGTCGAATGGCGGCACGAGGCGGAGCCGGAACGCGACGTCGCCGGCCGCGGCGTCGTCCACCGTTGCAACGACCGCGAAGGTTGGCATCGCCTGGTTATACCCACCGAGGCACCGCCGGCGGCGTTCGTGAACCCCTCGGTGCTCAGCAGTCGACTTGCATCAGGGTGGGCGCCGACCGATGCTGTGGCCGCCAGCGTGGTTTCTCGACCTTGCAGTCCAACGAGCTGCCCATGTCGCCCGTCAATCACCGCGAGTCGCGGCGTGCACCGCGTGGTGCCGTTCAACGGCGCTGACCGCAAATCCGCACACGGCCGTCGACACGGGTGGTGATGCCCGCATCGAGCGCGATCCCCCTCTCGAGCAGGTAGGTCTCCCCTTCGGACTCTCGCGGGCGCACATCCGTGGCTTTCGTGCCGCCCGCGACGTGAATCTCGAGCTGTCGGGGATCTGCGCGCTGGTTGGTGAGGCGAACGCCGGCAAGTCGACCGTGCTTTTGGCCGTTCAGATGGTGCTTGACGCCGATGCGTCGCCTCCGTCGCGGGCGGACGTCGCGGCCGGTTCAGGCGGCCAGATCGTGGTCGACGGCGTGCTCGCGGACGGGGCCGCGGTGCGCCTGACGGCGCGTCCACCCGAGGTCACTCGCACCGGCAGCGCGCACGGGCTCACGGTGCTCTACATGCCGGCAGAGCTCCGGTCTGGTCGGATCGTGGACAGGGGCGGTCGGCCGACCCCTCCGGTGGTGATCGAGGCGCTTGCCCGTGCTCCGGAGCGTCATCCGGTAGGGGCCTCGGCCGCTGCGCTCACTCTGGTCGGCGCGGTCGAGCGGTTGTGCGAGCGGGGCTGTGCGGGGCTAGTGGTGCTGATCGAGGAGCCGGAGCTGTATCTGCGTCCTCAGGCGCAGCGGTACCTGTACCGGCTTCTTCGGGCGCTCGCCGGGATGGGGAATCAGGTCGTGTATACGACCGACGCCCCCGCGTTCCTCAGCGTTGGGCGTCTGGGCGAGATTGTGTTCGTACACCAGGATGCCAGCCTTGGAGTGCGCACGCGCAGGCCCCGAGCGGATCCTGCCGAACACGATTTCCGGTACCTGACGGAGTTCGATGCCGAGCGCAGTGAGGTGTTCCTTGCTCGGGCGGCGCTCCTTGTAGAGGGGGCCACCGAGAAGCTGGCCTTCCCGTTCATCTTTCGGGCGCTCGGTCACGATCCCGATCGCGAGGCGATCTCAATCGTGGAGTGTGGCGGCAAGTCGAACATCTCGTTGTTCGCGCGCGTATGTGCCGCAGCGGGCATCCCGTATGTGGCCGTGTACGACCGAGATGCTCCGCCCGGTCGGCGGCCGATCACAAGCGAGCGCGAGGCGAATCGGGCGATCGCGGAGGTCGTGAGCAAGAGGCACACGGTCGAGCTTGCTCCCGACTTCGAACACGTCGCCGGCCTGCACAGCCGCCGTCACAAGGCCGAACACGCCTGGCAGCGGTTCGGACGCCCAGGGGCCGACATCCCAGAGCCTCTTGCGCGGGCAGTGAGATTGGTGGTCTCGTTGGCTCGGGACTGAGGTGCGGTGCGGTCGGGCCGCGGATCAGTTCGTGATCTCGACCTGAGTGCAGCGTCTCCTGGGGCGGCCGTTGATGGTCAACGCCTCGACGCAGTATTCATATGGCCCGTTCCGGTACAGCGTCGTATGGAGGCCGCGCGTACCGCCGACGTGCCAAACGTATTGCGCGCCGCAGTGGCTGCGGGACTCCACGCCGGACTCGTAATAGCACTCGCAGTCCCGCCACGTGCCAAACGCCCAGATGTGCCAGATCGTCGTGCCGCGGCGCGCCGGAGTCCACAGTCTCGCACCGTCGTAGACGTGCATGATCTCGCTGACGTGCTCGTACGGATTGAACCTCGGTGCCAGGTAGGCCCGGATCGCCGCCGGCTCGAGCGCCATCTGCGGCCGCTCGACCATTTCCCTGTCGGGCCAATCTCTGCCAATGCCGTCACCCGAGGACGGCTCGGTCCATGCTGCCGAGCAGCCAGGTGACCGCCCCGACGATGCCGAGAACGATCATGCCTGCCTCCTGTCGGTGGAAGTGCATGCTCCCGGGAAGGCTTGGCTTCCACTCACTGACCTTGTTCTGCCTCAGCTCTGCGGCAGCGGACTCGCACCGTGTGCGTGGTCGACCGGGACGCCGGCTGCATCGTAGGCGTTGTGCTGGTCGAGTGTCTCGTGCTCGAGAAGGGCGAGCGCGAGCGCGTCGAGCTGGTCGCGGTGCTCGGCCAGGAGCTGCTGCACGTCGTTCTGGGCGTCGATGGCGATCCGCCGAGCCTCCTGGTCGACGAGTCGCTGGGTCTCGGGCGACGCGATCTGCGTGCCCGGAACGAACTGGTCGTCGCCGGTGGGGAAGGCCACCAAAGGGCCGATGACGTCGCTCATCCCCCAGCGGCCGACCATCTGGCGGGTGATCGCGGTCACCTGCTCGAGGTCGGACTCGGCGCCGCTCGTGTGGTTGCCGAAGACGAGCTCCTCGGCTGTCCGGCCTCCGAGCGCGACGCGGATGCGGGCGACGAGGGTTTCCTCGTCGTAGTTGAGGCGGTCGGCGTCCGGCGCGGAAAACGTGACACCGAGGGCGCGGCCGCGGGGGATGATCGAGACCTTCCTGACCGGATCTGCGTGGGGGGTGAGCATTCCGACGAGCGCGTGCCCGGCTTCGTGGTAGGCCGTCCGGCGCCGGTCGTCCTCGCTCATCAGGAGCTTGCGGGCCGCCCCGAGCACGATGCGCTCGAGCGAGTCCGTGAAGTCGTGCATCTCGACGCGGTCGTGATCGCGGCGCGCCGCCGTCAGGGCGGCCTCGTTGGCGAGGTTGGCGAGGTCGGCTCCCACCATCCCCGGGGTCGTTGCCGCCAGCCGGTCGAGGTCGACGTCTTCGGCGAGCGGGATCGATCGGGTGTGCACCTTGAGGATCTCGCGCCGGCCGTTCTTGTCCGGCGGCGCGACGTGCACTCGGCGGTCGAAGCGGCCGGGCCGAAGCAGCGCCGCGTCGAGCACGTCGGGCCGGTTGGTGGCCGCAAGGACGACGATGCCGGTGCGGCTGTCGAAGCCGTCCATCTCGGTCAGGATCTGGTTGAGCGTCTGCTCGCGCTCCTCGTGGCCGCCGCTCGCGAAGCCCTGGCCTCCCCGCCGCCGTCCGATCGCGTCCAGCTCGTCGATGAAGATGATCGCAGGGGCCGCCGCCTTCGCCTGCGCGAAGAGGTCGCGGACGCGGGAGGCGCCGACGCCGACGATCATCTCGATGAACTCGGAGGCCGACATGGTCAGGAACGGAACCTTCGCCTGGCCGGCCACCGCGCGCGCGAGGAGCGTCTTGCCTGTCCCGGGCGGCCCGGTCAGAAGGACGCCGCGCGGCAGCCGCCCGCCCAGGCGCCGGTAGGGGGCGGGGTTCTGGAGGAAGTCGACGATCTCGGCCAGCTCGGCCTTGGCCTCGTCGATGCCCGCGACATCGTCGAAGGTGACGCGCACCTGTTCCGGATCAGGACGACGCGCTTTCGCCCGCCCCATGCCGAACATGCCGCCCGCGCCGCGCGCGGCTTGGGCGCTGCGGCGCATGAACAGGATGATCAGCCCGATCAAGAGCAATGTCGGCGCGAACCCGAGGAGCAGCCGCTCCCACACCGGCGCCCCCGTGTCGACGGGCTCTGCATCGACAGTGACACCGTGCTTCGCCAGGGTCTGCGTCAGCGAGGTCGTGTCGGCGAACGCCGGAACGTGGGTGGTGAAGTGGGTCGAGCTCTCGGAGCCGTCCGCCGCTTTGGGCGGGTAGGTGACGGCACGCTTGAACTCGCCCTGGATGGAGTCTCCTTGTGAGGAGATCGACTTCACGTTGCCGGCCTCGACCTGCGCGATGAACGTCGGCAGATAGGGCACGCGGATGCGCGCCTCCGGCCCGAGCGACTCCGAGGCCGCGAAATAGTTGACCGCGAGCAACACCAGGGCCACCGCCACCCACGGCCACCAAGCCATGCGGCGCTTCCCCTGATCGGCGCCGCGCCCATCCGGCGCCGGAGTGACCCGCCACCCCGGGCCGTTCGACCGCTGCCCGGGTCGCCGCGGCGCCCGCCTGCCGTTACCGGCAGCCGACTCGTCACGCCGCTGCCGCTCCGACGACTCGTCCTGCGCTCGCGCGTGGTTCGCGTGATTGTTCACGTGCGTGTGTCGCCGCGCGGCGCCGCGACCGCAGCTGATGGCCGGTCCTCGATCCCGAACGGGTCTGCGTCGTCGCCAGTCCTCGGCGCCGACGGTCGCGGCGGTTGGCTACCCATGGTCTCCGTGACCGCCCCACCTTCCCACTCCCAGCGTCCCACCGGGTCGTCGGGCATCAGAACCCCAGGCTACCAGCGGAGTACGGCCGCCACGCCGTCCGGCCCGAGCGCGGTCGATGAAGCGTCGAGCAGGGTGACGCGTGCGCGCGTTGCCAGCGCGCGCCGGAAGAGCGATTCTCCCTCGGGGAAGCGCGACGGCTCCGTGGGCTTCTCCAGGAGGAGATGGTCGACGCGCCCCTCCGCGAGCGCGCGCTCGACGGTTCCCGCATCCCGCGTCGCAGCAGTCGAGTCGTCGAGCTGGTCGGCAAGCCGATGCTCTTCCGCCTGCCTCCGCTCGCGCAGGGCCGCCCCGACCCGGTGGGCGGTTTCGGCGGCAGAGGTACCCGAGAGCGGCTGGGGCGTCTGCATAAGATCCGGCCCGTGCTCGCCGAAGCTCCCGGCGAGCGCGTCGACCAGTCGCGCATCGCCGTCGACCGCGATTGCGTCCCAGCCTCGCTCCGCCGCCGTGCGTCGAAGGCTCGCCCCGGCCTCGCGTAAGCGTGCGAGCACGCGCGCGCCGGTGCTCGTCTCGAACCGGTCGCGCTCGGGAAACGGCTGCGGCACTGACGGATTCGTCGCCGGCCGGCTCCCGGCGCCGTCCGTCCTGGGCTCAAGGTCGATCGTCGCGATCTCCCGCACCATGCCGAGCTCCCACTCCGACACGACGATCCGCGACCACGAGAGCTGAACGACACCGGCGGGCGCACCAGCCTGCTTCGCCGCGACGAGGGGTAACACGACGGCCTGGCCGCCGAAGTCGACCATTGACGGCAGGACCGCGTGCAGCTCGAGTCGTTCCACATCGCCGTGCCCGATGGCTGCGAAGAGCGCACGGCCGCGAGCCGCGCCCCTCCTCCCGAAGAACGACGCCAGCTCCGGCTCGAGCTCGGCCAGCCGTGCTTCGAACGCCATCCGGTCGGCACGCGGCCACGTGCCGCGTGCGTCGTTCGCGAGGTCGTTCAGCCCGGCTCGTACGGGCGCCTGCCACGCGGCTCGGTCGCCGGCGGCGTGTGCCGGATCCGCGTCGATGTAGACCGAGAGGACACCTACCGGATCTTCGAGCTCCAGGATCGGCGTGAGCCAGTCGGTCGCCGTTTTCTCGTCGGAGTTTGACATGGCAGCCCCTGTTCGTCGAGGACGCCGGCGCCTCCCTCCCGCGCGCCGAGGTGCCTTTCCCTCTCAGTGTTCCCCGGCATGCGGCCGTTCAGTCGCCGCAGTCCTCAGGTGGTGACGTCGCCGATGAGTTGCCGCTTCCAGGGGTCGAGTGAGACTCGCCGTGAGCCATTCGCCCGTGGCGACCACCTGGCCGGCGGCGAGGTAGTGACCGCGCCCTGGACATGGAGTGAGGTGGCTTGTTCGGATCGAGAATCGTCTCGGCGAGCACGCTCCGCAGGCCGGGCACTCCGCCACGGACGGAGCCGTACCGATCCGCCGCGCGACCGCGGCTCGGGATCGGCCGGGCGGTCGACGCCGCTCCAGCGCCGTCTCGTAACCCGCGTGTCGTCTTGATGAAAACGGGGTATCGGCTCTTCCTCGCAGCATCGTTCGAACGAGAGGCGGGCCGTGCTTCTTTCGCTGCACGAGCGTGAGCGTTTGATGGTCTGGACGGCGGCCAGGCTCGCGTCGGAGCGCAGGGAGCGGGGTCTGAAGCTCAATCTGCCGGAGGCCGAGGCGCTGATCGCGTCGTTCCTTCTGGAGGGTGCGCGCGACGGCCGGTCGGTGACGGATCTGATGGAGGCGGGGCGCAGCGTCCTTCGGCGCGACGAGGTGATGGAGGGGGTGCCGGAGATGCTCGGCCAGCTCCAGGTTGAGGCGACGTTCCCCGACGGGACGAAGCTGATCACCGTTACGGCGCCGATACCATGAGCGCCGGCCCAGGCGAGCCGATGGTCCCCGGTGAGATCCTGCACGGCGACGGCCCGGTCACGATCAACGCCGGGGCCGATGTGGTCGCGGTGCGAGTCGAGAACACCGCCGACCGGCCGGTCCAGGTCGGCTCCCACTACCACTTTGCCGAGGTCAACCCGGCGCTGCGGTTTGACCGGGAGGCGGCGTGGGGGCGGCGGCTGAACGTGCTGTCGGGTGGGTCGGTGCGGTTCGAGCCCGGCGCCGTCGAAGAGGTCGAGCTGATCCCGCTTCGTGGTCGGCGGATTGTCGCCGGGTTGCGGGGCGAGGTGGGCGGTCCGCTCGATGGCTGAGATCGATCGCGGCGAGTACGTCGCCTCCTTCGGGCCGACCGCCGGCGATCGGATCCGGTTGGCGGACACGAACCTGTTCATCGAGGTCGAGGAGGACCGCTGCGGCGGAGGTGACGAGGCGGTCTTCGGCGGCGGCAAGTCGATCCGGGAGTCGATGGCGCAGTCGCGGGCGACGCGCGCGGAGGGGACGCCGGACCTGGTGATCACCGGCGCGGTGGTGCTCGATCACTGGGGGATCGTGAAGGCGGATGTCGGCGTACGGGACGGGCGCATCACGGCGCTCGGCAAGGCCGGGAACCCGGAGACGATGGACGGTGTCCATCCCGAGCTTGTGATCGGCCCGTCGACGGAGATCCTGGCGGGAAACGGGCTGATCCTCACGGCGGGGACGATCGACACGCACGTGCACTACGTCGGCCCGGACATGCTCGAGGTCGGCCTGGCGACCGGGACGACGACCGTCGCCGGCGGGGGCACGGGACCGACGGAGGGGTCCAAGGCGACGCTCGCGACGCCGGGGTCGTGGTGGCTCGAGCGGATGCTGGAGTCCTTCGAGCCGTGGCCCGTGAACGTGCTCTTTCTCGCGCGCGGGAACACGGTGTCGCATGAGGCGCTGTGGGAGCAGCTGCGTGGCGGGGCGGCGGGGTTCAAGGTTCACGAGGACTGGGGCTCCACCCCGGCGGCGATCGACGCCGCTCTGAGCGTTGCCGACGAGTCGGGCGTGCAGGTCGCGATCCACAGTGACACGCTGAACGAGGCCGGCTTCGTGGAGGACCTGCTGGCGGCGGTGAAGGGCCGGACGTTCCATGCCTACCACACCGAGGGCGCGGGCGGTGGGCACGCGCCTGACATCATCCGCATCGCGGGGGAGCCGTACGTGTTGCCTGCCTCGACGAACCCGACCCGGCCGTTCACACACAACACCGTGGCGGAGCACCTGGACATGGTGATGGTCGCTCATCACCTCAACCCGCAGGTGCCGAACGACCTCGCGTTCGCCGAGAGCCGTGTCCGCGCGGGGACGATCGCCGCCGAGGACGTCCTCCAGGACATCGGAGCACTCTCGATCATGTCCTCGGACGCGCAGGCGATGGGCCGGATCGGCGAGGTCGTGATCCGGACATGGCAGACCGCGCACGAGATGAAGAAGATCCGCGGTGCGCTCCCCGGCGACGGCCGCAACGACAACCGCCGCGCCCGCCGCTACGTCGCCAAGTACACGATCTGCCCCGCCGTCGCGCACGGCCTCGAGCACGAGATCGGCTCGGTCGAGCCCGGCAAGCTGGCCGATCTCGTGCTGTGGCAGCCGGCGCTCTTCGGCGTCCGTCCCACGGTCGTGCTGAAGGGCGGCCTCGCGGCCGTGGCGGCGCTCGGTGACCCGAACGCGTCGGTGCCGACGCCGCAGCCGGTGCTGCCGCGGCTCGGCTTCAACGCGCACAGTCCGTCGGCGACGGCCACCAGCGTCGCGTTTGTCTCCCAGGCCGCGCTCGACGACGGCCTCGCCGATCGGCTGGAACGCGTCCAGCGCCCGCTGGTGGCGGTGGAGAACGTCCGCGGGCGGGGCAAGGAGGACATGCCGGAGAACACGGCCCTGCCGCATATCGAGGTCGACGCCGACACCTACGCCGTGCGAGTCGACGGCGAGCTGATCGAGCACGAGCCGGCGACCGAGCTGCCGTTGGCGCAGCGCTACTTCCTCTTCTGAGACGTGGCCGCGACCACCCCCGTGACGCTCCTGCTCATCGCCGACGCCCGTTTCCCCGCCGGCGGGCACGCGCATTCCGGCGGGCTCGAAGCGGCGGCCGAGCTCGAGCTGGTGCGCGACGTGGAGTCGCTCGAGCTGTTTCTGCGCGGCCGCCTTGCGACCGCCGGCCTCGTCACGGCCAGCTTCGCTGCGGCGGCCTGCCGCCCGGGCGACCCGGGCGACGTCCTCGACCCCGAGCTCGACGCGCGCATGCCCTCGCCCGCGCTTCGGCGGGCGTCCCGGCGGCTCGGTCGGCAACTCCTACGTGCCGGCAGGCGGCTGTGGCCCTGCCCGGCCCTGGATGCGTTGGCGGCGAAACCCGGACACGGCCCCCACCACGCGATCGCCCTCGGAGCCGTCGGGCACGGGGCCGGCCTCCGGCCGGACGACGCCGCGCTCGCGGGCGCCTACGACGCGGTGACGGGCCCCGCCACGGCGGCCGTCCGGCTGCTCGGCCTCGACCCGTTCGCCGTCCACGCCCGGCTTGCGGCGCTCGAGAGCGAGATCGCGTCCACCGCTGCCGACGCCGTCCGACACGCCCGCGGCTCCCCGTCCGAGCTGCCCGCGAACGCCGGGCCGCTCCTCGACCTGTCCGCCGAACGCCACGCCACCTGGGAGGTGCGTCTCTTTGCCTCATGAACACCCCAATCACCATGACCACGGCCACGAGCACCACCCCCACCCGCACGTCGACGCGGCCGAGCCGCTCTCGCGGTCACACGGCCCGCTGCGCATCGGCATCGGCGGGCCGGTTGGCTCCGGCAAGACCGCGCTCGTGGCGGCGCTCTGCCGCAGGCTCGGCGCCGAGCTGGCCCTGGCGGTCGTCACCAACGACATCTACACGACCGAGGACGCCGACTTCCTCCTTCGCAACGGCGTGCTGCCGCCGGAGCGGGTGCGAGCGGTCGAGACCGGAGCGTGCCCCCACACCGCGATCCGCGACGACATCTCGGCGAACCTGGAGGCGATCGAAGAGCTTGAACACACCCTCCCCCCGCTCGACCTCGTGCTGGTTGAGAGCGGGGGCGACAATCTGACCGCCACGTTCAGCCGCGGCCTCGTGCATCACCAGATCTTCGTGATCGACGTCGCCGGCGGCGACAAGGTGCCGCGCAAGGGGGGACCAGGCGTGACCTCGGCCGATCTGCTCGTGATCAACAAGACCGACCTGGCCGAGCGGGTGGGCGCCGACCTCGCCGTCATGGGCCGCGACGCACACGCCCGGCGGGGCGACCTTCCCGTTCTCTTCACGTCCCTGACCGACGACCCCGGCGCTGCCGAAGTCGTCGGCTGGGTGCGCGAGCGCCTGAACGTGCCGGTGGCCTGATGCGGGCGCGCGCCTGGCTCGCTGCGGCTGCCGCCGTCAACGGTACGACCGAGATCACCCGGCTCCACTCCGAGCCGCCGCTCGTGCTCCGACCGACGAATCGCGCGCTCGCCGAACCGCGGATTCCGTGGAGCCATCACCACCGTGCGACGGCTCGTGTCTCGATCGCCGCCGGGGCGGCCGGCCCGATCGGCGGCGACGACCTCGAGCTCGAGATCGACATCGGTCCCGGCGCGGCGCTCGTTCTACGGACGGTCGCCGCATCGCTCGTCCTGCCGGGGCCGCGGGGAGAGACGTCGAGGACCAGGATGACCGTCCGGGTGGGGGCCGGTGCGACCTTTGTCTGCCTTCCGGAGCCCATTATCGCCGCCGCCGGCTGCCACCACCGGGCCGTCACCACGATCAGCCTCGACCGCGGGGCGCGCCTGCTGGTGCGGGAGGAGATGATCCTCGGCCGCGCGAACGAGGCACCCGGCTCGATCAGCCAGCGTCTCCGCGTCACCCACGCCGGCCGCCCGCTTCACACCCAGGAGTTGTGCATCGGAGCGGCCGCGCCCGCGTGGCAGGGGCCGGCGGTCACGGGCGGACGGAGGGCGGTCGGAACGCTCCTCCTTGTGGATCCATCGCTTGCCGCCGAGCCCCCGGTTTCTGGGCCGGCAGGCGGGCCCGGCGTCGACCTGGCGCTCCTGCCGCTCGCGGGTCCCGCCGTCCTCGTCACCGCGCTCGCTCCCGATTCGCTCGCGCTGCGCCGCCGGCTTGACCAAGGGCTTGGATCCCTCCGCCGCGGCCTCCTACCGGCCGAGAGGCACGGCGCGCGGGACGCCGTCGGAGCGGGCGTCTGAGCACACACCGACGCCGGTGGTCGTGACGGTTCATCCGAATGTTCGACCAGTTCACCCGGCTCGTCTCCTCGGCGTCAGGATGGGCGTCGGGCATCGTCTCCCTGCTCGTGCCTGCTCGACGCGTTCAATACGCTCGTCGAAACCGGCGGCCCAGCACGACCGCGCACTGTTCGGCGGGTGTTTCGCTGAAGCCACCGGGGGAAGTGAGGAGCCGTGCTCGGCCTCGATCAGCCGATCTCCGGTCTGGGCAAGGTCGGCGATCCCGGAATCGTGCTCGCCGTCGCCGTGCTCCTCGGCCTTCGGCACGCGACCGACCCGGACCACCTCGTCGCCGTATCGACGCTGGCCGCCACCGAGGATGCCCGACGCGCGCCGCCGAGCGGCGGGTCTCGGCCTCGCGTGGGGTCTCGGCCACGCGAGCTCGCTGCTGGTTCTTGGGCTCCCGTTCGTGTTCGTGGCCGCTCTCCTGCCGCCGGCCGTTGAGGTCGTCGCGAAGACACTCATCGGCGCGGTGATCATGCTGCTCGCCGTCCGGCTGCCGCTGCGTTGGCGCGAAGGCGCCTTCCACGCACACGCCCACCGGTACGGGCAGATAGCGCACCGACATCTTCACCCGCACCCCCACAGGGAGGCGCACCACGATCATGCCCACGAGGTCCGCTCGCCCCTCATCGCCTACGGCATCGGCGTCGTGCACGGCATCGGTGGCTCCGCGGGGATCACACTGCTCTTGCTCGCCGGCACCCACGAGCGCGGCGAGGCGGTCGCGGCGCTCGTGCTCTTCGCCCTCGCGACGGCGGCGTCGATGGCGATCCTCTCGGCGGTCTTCGGGCTCGCGCTCGGCCTCGATCGAATCCGGGGACGATTCCTCCGTTGGTCGCCTGCATTCGCCGCGCTCGCCTTCACGTTCGGTTTCGGCTATTCCGCCGCAGGTCTCCGGGCGGTCCTGTGACACTGCCTACGCATCCTGGGACCGTCGTGACGACGGTTGCCGTCTCGAGGGTTGGACGAGTGGAGCGGCTCGATCCTTTGCCCTGAGTCGGAAGCGCCGCCAGGGCGACTTGGTGTCACGGCCGCATAGCGACGAACGCGTCTTTGGGCGATCATACGGACGAGGACCGCCACCCCGATCACCGCCGGGCGAGAGTCGGACGACTCCGGTCGGACACTGCCGCATTCGTCTAGGGGTCTAGGACGCCGCCCCCTCAAGGCGGAAACATCGGTTCGAATCCGGTATGCGGCTTCGTGTTCTCACCCACGGACAGGCTCAGCGCCTCGAACGCGGCCAGCCCAGGAAGGGAGGAGTGAGCCGGATCGTGTCGGTTCTCTCAGAGGTGAAGGTCACGGGCCGCGAAGTGGACGGCCTCGGAGAACGTCGGGAAGGGTTGGATCGTCTCGAGCAAGACGTCGACCGACACCTCGGCGCGGATCGCGAGCGTCAGTTGGCCCAGCCACTCGCCGGCCTCCGGGCCGACGGCGACCGCGCCCACCAGAACACGGCGGTCGGGGTCGGCGA
>JAICJM010000325.1 GCA_025928435.1 Thermoleophilia bacterium | reverse complement strand
GCGCCGGCCCGAACGTAGGGGATCGACCATGAAGGCAACCCATCTCGCCTGCAAGGGCTGCGGGGCCACCTACCCGCTGGAGGCGCTCTTCGCCTGCGACCGCTGTTTCGGCCCCCTCGAGGTCGGCTGGGACGAGTCCGCGCCCGTCTCCCGCGACCGCGTCGCCGCGGGCCCGCAGACGCTCTGGCGCTACGCCGACTTCCTGCCCGTCGCGCCGCCCGGCCACGGCCTGCCGGTCGGCTGCTCGCCGCTGATCCGGGCCGACCGGCTGGCGGCCGAGCTCGGCCTCGACTGCGAGCTGTACGTGAAGACCGAGACCTCGAACCCGACCCACTCGTTCAAGGACCGGGTCGTCGCGGTAGCCGCCGCGAAGGCGGTCGAGCTCGGCTACCGGGCGCTCGCCTGCGCCTCGACCGGCAACCTGGCCGGCGCCACGGCTGCCGCCGGCGCCGCGCTCGGCCTACCGACGTACATCTTCGTGCCCGCGAACCTCGAGCGGGAGAAGATCATCGCCGCGGCCGCCTACGGCGCGACGGTGTTCGCGGTCGACGGCTCGTACGACGACGTCAACCGGCTCTGCTCGGAGCTGGCCTACGACCGCCCCTGGGCGTTCGTGAACGTGAACATGCGCGCCTACTACTCGGAGGGCTCGAAGACGATCGCGCTCGAGACGGCCGAGCAGCTCGGCTGGCGCGCCCCCGACCGCGTGGTGGCGCCGATCGCCTCCGGCTCCCTGTACACGAAGATCCTGCAGGGGTTCGAGCAGGGCCGCGCCGCCGGGCTGGTCGAGCCCGGCCCTGCGCCGGTGATGCACGGGTCGCAGGGCGAGGGCTGCGCGCCGGTCGCGACGGCGTTCGCGGCGGGCGACGAGGCGGTCGTTCCCGTCCGCCCGACCGGCATCGCGAAGTCGCTCGCCATCGGCAACCCCGCCGACGGCGTCTACGCGCTCGGCGTCGCCCGCCGCACCGGGGGCAGCATCGAGGCCGCCTCCGACGAGGAGATCGTCGAGGGCATCCAGCTGCTCGCCCGCACGACCGGAATCTTCACCGAGACGGCCGGCGGCGTCACGACCGCCGTGCTGCGCAAGCTGGCCGAGCGGGGCGAGATCGGGGCGGGGGAGACCGTGGTGGCCTACATCACCGGGGACGGCCTGAAGACCGTCGAGGCGGTGGCGCCGGCGGTCGAGACGATCGCGATCCCGGCGGATGCCGACGCGGTCGACGCCGCGCTCGCCCAGCCCGTCTCGACTTGACCCTCCACGTCCGACCTCCGGCGGCGGCCGACGCAGCCGCCGTGGCCGCGCTCGGAAACGCCTTCGAGCGGGCGATGGCCGGGGAGGAGGCGGACGAGTGGACGGAGACCGAGGTGCTGCGGGAGTGGAACGACCTCGGCGACCTCTCCCGCGACGCCTGGCTGATCGAGCGCGACGGCGTGCCGGCCGGCTACGCGACCCTGCTCGACCCGGGCGAGGGGGTGATCGAGGCCGACGGCTACGTCCACCCCGACCACACCGGCCACGGCGTCGGCGCGTGCATCATCGCGCTGACCGATGCCCGGGCTGCGGAGTTGGCCGATGTGTCCGCCGAGCCGCGCATCGTGCTGCGAAACGCGGTGCTCTCGTCCGATGCGGCCGCGGGATCCCTGCTCGCATCCCATGGGTACCGGCTGGTCCGCACCTTCGCGCGCATGCGCATCGACCTGGACGGCCCGCCGCCACCGCCCCGCTGGCCGGAAGGCGTCGTCGCGGCGACGTTCCGGCGCGGCATCGAGGATGCCGCCGTTCACGACTGCCTGGAGGAGGCCTTCGCGGAGGAGTGGACGCACGTGTCCGAGACGCTCGAGGCGTGGCAGGAGCGGAAGTTCTCGGACCCGCGCTTCGAGCCCGGTCTGTGGCTGATCGCCCGCGACGGCGACTCGGTGTGCGGGATCGCGCTCTGCACGCCGGGGCAGTTCGGGATGGGGTTCGTCAACGCGCTCGGCGTGCGGGCCCCGTGGCGGGGGCGGGGGCTCGGCCTGGCGCTGCTGCAGGGCGCCTTCGGCCTCTTCTGGGAGCGAGGCGAGCGCCGCATCGGCCTCGGCGTCGACTCGGAGAACCCGACCGACGCACAGCGCCTGTACGAGCGGGCCGGGATGCGCGTCGCCTACAGCGCGAACATCTACGAGAAGCCCATGCGGGGATAGGGAAGCGCGGGCCGATACCGGCGGCAGGTCATCGGCCCGCGTGGATGCG
>JAICJM010000194.1 GCA_025928435.1 Thermoleophilia bacterium | reverse complement strand
CCTTCTCGTAATGTTGGGCTGGAAAATGGCGAGCGAAAACCGAGCGCATGCAAGGACTAAAGGGAGCCGATACCGGGTTGTATTGGCGCGACCGAGGACACCGCAGCGCGACGGTTTGCAGCCGCCAGAACGGGTCAGACACTGCGAGAGGGCCCACTAGAAGGGGAACGGCCGGGTGCCGCTCTGCACGGTCACCCACTGCATCTCGGTGAACTCGTCCATCGCGAACGTGCCGCCGAACCGGCCCCAGCCGCTGTCCTTGACGCCGCCGAACGGCATCTGCGGCTCGTCGTGCACGGGCTGGTCGTTGACGTGGACGATCCCCGCCTGCAGGCGGCCGGCGATCGCGAGGCCGCGGTCGGGGTCGCTCGTGAGCACGCCAGAGGCGAGGCCATAGCTGGTGGCGTTCGCGGCCGCGACCGCCTCGTCGGCGCTCTCGACCACCTCGATCGCGGCCACCGGGCCGAACGTCTCGACCTGGGCGAACTCGCTGTCGCGGGGCACGTCGGCGAGCAGCGTCGCCCGGTAACAGGCGCCCTCGGCGCTGCCGCCGGCGAGCACCCTGGCGCCCGCCTTGACGACGTCGTCGACGCGGCGGCTGACGGTCTCGAGCGCCGCGGCGTTGATCAGCGGCCCGATGACGGTGGTGTGCTCGCGCGGGTCGCCGACGCCGAGGCCGGAGACCTTCTCAGCCAGGGCGGCGGTGAACTTCTCCGCGATCGGGCGCTCCACGATGATCCGGCGGGCCGACATGCAGATCTGGCCCTGATGCAGGTAGGCGCCGAACGCCGTCGCGTTGACGGCGTACTCGAGATCGGCATCGGCCAGCACGATCAGCGGGTTCTGGCCGCCCAGCTCGAGCACGACCCGCTTCAGGTGCCGGCCCGCGGCCTCGGCCAGCTTGCGGCCGGTGGCGGTCGAGCCGGTGAAGTTGATGCGGCGCACGCGCGGGTTCTCGACCAGCTCCTCGCCGACGGCGGCCGCGCCGGCGCGGTCGTGGGTGACGATGTTGAGCACGCCGTCGGGCAGGCCGGCCTCGGCGAAGATCTCGCCCCAGAGCAGCCCGCCGACGTACGGCGACTCCTCCGACGGAGACAGGACGACCGTGTTGCCGAAGACGATCGGCGCGGCGATCGCGCGGGCGGACAGGATCAGGGCGGCGTTCCAGGGCGAGATCGCCCCGACGACGCCGACCGGGCGGCGAACACCCATCGCGAACGCGCCCGGGAGGTCGGACGGGAGCACCTGGCCGAGCGGCGCGTAGGCCGCGCCGGCCGCCTGGCGGAAGAGGCCGGGCACGAACCCCATCTGGAACATGCCGAATCCGAAGCTGCAGCCGGTCTCCTTCGCGAGCCACTCCACCACCTCGTCGCGGCGCGACTCGAGGACGTCCGCGGCCTTGAGGAACACGGCCTGGCGCTGGCCGGGGCCTGCCTGCGACCACTCGGCGAACGCGGCGTCGGCGGCCTCGATCGCGCGCCCGGCGTCCTCGCGGTCTCCCGCCGCGACGCTCGCGACGACATCGCCGGTGTAGGGATCGAGGTCGTCGAACGTGCCTCCGGCGGCGGCATCCACCCACTTCCCGCCGATCAGATGGCGGCAGTCCCTGGCGCGGGCCTCTGTTGCGCTCATCTCCTCCTCCTCGTACGACGCTCGGTGCGAGAGACGTTAGCGCTCCGGCGCTGCGAGGATAGGACAGATGCCGAGCGCGCCGACCGTCGTGGTGGGAGCGGGGCCAGCCGGGCTGGCGGCCGCGGCGATGCTGCGCAGGGCCGGTGTCGACGTGCTGGTGCTCGAGCGCGGCGACCGCCTCGGCTCGAGTTGGCGGAGCCACTACCGATCGCTGCGCCTGCACACGGTGCGTTCGCTCTCGGGCCTACCGGGCGCGGCGCTGCCGCGGTCGTACGGACGCTGGGTGGCCGGATCGGACTTCCTCGACTATCTCGAGCGCTACGCCGAGCACGAGCGGATCGAGATCCGGGCCGGGACGGAGGTGCGGCGGGTGGACGCCGGCGAGTCCGGCCTCGTGCTCACGACCGGCCGGGAGGCGATCCCCGCGGCCGGCGTCGTGGTCGCGACCGGCTACAACCGCGACCCCGTCGTCCCCGCGTGGGCGGACGAGCGCGTCGTCCACTCGAGCGCCTACCGCGACGCCGGACCATACCGCGGGAAGGCCGTGCTGGTCGTCGGGGCGGGCAACTCCGGCTCGGACATCGCCCTCGACCTCGCCCGCGGCGGTGCGGGCCACGTGTGGCTCTCGACCCGCTCGGCACCCGGCCTCGTGCCGCGCCAGGCGCTGGGTCTGCCCGCGCAGGTCGCCGCCATCCCGCTGGCACGGATCCCGCGGCGAGCGGCCGACGCGATCGCCGGGCTCGAGCGGCGGCTCTTCCTCGGCGACCTGGCCGCGCAGGGCCTCGCGGCGCAGGGGGACGGTGTCTTCAGCCGCCACGCCCACCGCAGCGCCCTCCCCATCCTCGATCACGGGTTCGCGCGCGCCGTCCGCGCCGGGGCGATCCCGGTCGTGCCGGCCGTCGAGGCGATCGACGGGGAGGACGCCGTGCTCGAGGGCGGGGGGCGCCTGCGGCCCGAGGCAATCGTGGCGGCGACCGGCTACCGGCCGGCGCTCGCCCCGCTCGTCGGCCACCTGGGCGTGCTCGGGCCCGACGGGCTTCCGCTCAATCAGGGGGGAGCGACCCATCCGACCGTCCCCGGACTGCATTTCACCGGGTTCCGCAACCCGATCACCGGGGCGCTGCGGGAGCTCCGCTTCGAGGCGAAGGCGATCGCCGCCGCCCTCTCAGCGGTCGTCTGAGCGCAGGCCGCGGGCCGCAAGCACCGCACCGGCGGCGCACAGCGCGACGATCACACCGATGCCCGCCCGGAACGCCGCGGCGGTCGCATCGCGCTGGTCGGCCAGGGCGGCGTGCACGGCGAAGACGCCGGCGTTCGGGTGCGGCGCCCGGTTCGCGAACACGAGCGTGATGACGACGCCGACGAGCGGCGTCGCGATCAGCCCGCCGAGCCGCGACACCGTCGTGTTCACCCCGGCGGCGAGCCCGGCGAAGCGGTCGGGCGCCGCCCGCAGCGCCGTCGAGGTGATCGGCGCCACGAGCATCGCGAGGCCGATCGACATGACGATGACGCCGGGGAGCGGGACGAGCGGGTTCGTGCTGCGGATGATCGTGAGCAGCAGGAACCCGACGGCCATCACCACGGGCGCGATCGTGAGGTAGCGGCGCGGCCCCTCGCGGTCGGCCAGGCGCCCGAAGCGGGGCGCGAGCAGGAACATGACGATGCTGATCGGCAGGAAGATCAGCGACGCGCGCGCCGGCGTGTAGCCCACCGCACCGGACTGCAGGTAGAGGGCGAGGTAGAACGTCGAGCCCCCGAGGGCCGCGTACACGAGCAGGGTGTAGACGTTCGCGACGACGAACACCCGCTCGCGCAGCAGCTCGGTCGGCAGCAGCGGCGTCGCCGAGCGCCGTTCGACCGCGACCAGCAGCGCGAGCCCGAGGATGGCGACGACGAACGCGGGCCACATCTTGCCGAACCCCGCCTGGGCGCCCTCGATCAGCCCGAACGTCACGGCCCCGAACGTGACCGCGATGGCGGCGGCGCCCGTCCACTGCACGGGTCGCGGCTCGGCGGGCGGGTGCTCCATCCCGCGACCCGCGAACGCCGCGAGGAGCGCGATGACGGCGCCGGGCAGGTTGATGAAGAAGATCCACCGCCATGACGCGTACTCGACCAGGAGGCCGCCGAGCGGCGGGCCGATCATGGTTCCGATCCCGCTCCATGCCGTCCACTGGCCGACGGCGCGGCCGCTGTCCGCGGCGTACGTCGCGCGCAGGAGGGCGAGGCTGTTCGTCGTCAGCAGCGCGCCCGTCACGCCCTGGAGCACGCGGGCGGCGACGAGCGTCCACGTGTTCGGTGCGACGCCGGCCAGCGCCGACGACGCCGCGAACCCGGCCACACCGGCGACGAAGAGCGACCAGCGCCCGTAGCGGTCGCCGAGCGCGCCCGAGACGATGTAGAGCGACGCGACCGCGAGCGAGTAGGAGAGCATCACCCACTGCTGCGCAGACAGGCCGGCGTCGAGGTCGCGGCCGATCGTCGGCAGGGCGATGTTGACGACGGTGCCGTCGATGAACGTCATGGACGACCCGATGATGGTCGCGACCAGGATCCAGCGGCGGCGGTCCGGCGGCGCCTCGACGGCTGTGGGAGCGATCGTCACCTCTCGGATCGCTCGGAGCCTACTCCTCCGCCTCGTCCTCCTCGCCGCGGCCGGCGTCCTCGTCGTTGGCCGCCGGCTCATCGTCCGGGGCGCCGTACTGCTCCTCGAGGCTGCCGGCGTCGCCGTGCCCCGGGTACTCCTCGCCCTGCGACCGGCGGTCGCGTGAGTGCCGGTCGGGCCTGGGATCGCTCGCGGACATGAGCGATGGGTACCCGATCGTGGCCCGCGGAAACCGCGACCCGGTCAGGCGGCCCCGGCGCCCCACGCGGCGGCCTGGTCGCGCCGCCGGCGCAGCTCCGCCCGGTAGGCGGCCACGGCCCGGTCGAGATATCCGATGTCGGGGTCGATCCGCGCCCGCGCGACGGACGAGAGGTGGTGCGAAAGCCGGGCAACGGCACGCGCCGGCGTGTCGAGGCGGCCGACGATCTCGACCTCGGTCGTCGCCGAGACCACCGAGGAGAAGCGCACGCCCGTCTGGGCCACCGGCCACACGGACAGGCTCGGCACGTCGTCGGCCGACACCATGTAGGCGGCCCAGGCGAACAGCCAGCCCTTGTTGTCGATCGAGACGCCGCCGATCAGGACGCGCAGCGGCGGCATGCCGTGCTCGGTCCGCCGCGGCGTCTCCAGCCGCATGGGCGGGCTCACGAACAGGTGCGCGAGCTCGAGCTCGAGCGCTTCGTCGCCGGTGGGGAGAGGGCGGTTGCTCACCGAGTCTCATCCTAGGGGCAAATGGCGACTTTTCATACGATCCGGTCGATGCTCGTGCTCCCGGCCGGGACGACGCTCCCGCCCAGGCGATGGCCTCCGAGCTCCACACCGATCCCGCACACGCGGCTCGCGCCGCGCTGCTGGCGCTCGAATATCCCGGCACGCGGGAGTTCGACGACCCCTCGCTCGAGTGGCGCCGGCTCTTCTCCGAGCTGCTGGGGACATTCCTGCTCGTGCTGGTGGGAGCCGGCGGCGCGGTCGTCGACGCCGAGTCGCACGGCGCCATCAGCCGCACGGCGGCGGTCAGCGCGCCGGGGCTCATGGTGCTCGCGATCATCCTGTTCATGGGCGCGATCTCCGGCGCCCACCTGAACCCCGCCGTGACCTTTGCATTCTGGCTGCGAGGGGACTTCCCGGCCCGGCGCGTGCCCGGATACATCATCGTCCAGCTGCTCGGCGCGGCCCTGGCCTGCCTGTTCCTGCGGGCGGTGTTCGGCCGCATCGGCGACCTGGGCGCAACCCTTCCCGGGCGCGGGATCGACGGCTGGCAGGCGATGCTGATCGAGCTCGTCCTCACGGCCGGCCTCGTCAGCACGATCCTGGGGACGGCCTCGCGCGCCCAGAACGTCGGCCCGCTGGCGGCGTTCGGCGTCGGCTCCTACATCATCCTCGCGGGCCTGTGGTCGAGCCCGATCAGCGGCGCGTCGATGAACCCGGCCCGCTCGTTCGGGCCCGACATCGTCCTGGGCGACTTCTCGAGCTACTGGGTGTACCTGGCCGGGCCGCTCGCAGGGGCGGCGATCGCGGTCGCCTTCGCGTTCGTGCTGCGCGGCCCCGGCGGCGACGCGGGTGGTCTCGCCGCCGCCCGTGGTGTGCTCGACGGCGACCCGGACCGGCCCTGAAAGGAGTGTCGGCGCATGCTGCGAAGCTTCCTGCTGTCCTGGATCATTGTGGCCCTCGCCTTCGCCGTCACCGCCTGGCTGCTCGGCGGCGTCACGGTGTCCGGCGGGATCCTCGGATACCTGTGGATCTCGGCGCTGTTCGGCGTCGTCAACGCCTTCCTCGGCACGATCCTGCGCATCATCTCCCTGCCGTTCATCATCCTCACGCTCGGCCTCGTCCTGATCCTGATCAACGCGGCCGTGCTCGCCATCACGGACGCGATCACCGGCGACCTGACGATCAACAGCTTCTTCTGGGACGCGATCTGGGCGGCGATCGTGCTCTCGATCGCCACGATGGTCGTCGGCTGGGTCGTCCGCGGCGCCGCGCGGGCGGCGGCCTAACCGGCGGCCGTCTCCTCTGCGACCCAGGGCCCGGCGGCGTCAACACGCTGATCCCGCCTCAACACGAGGAAGCACGCCGAGCCGACCACGACCGTGGGCAAGAACGTGAGCACGCGGTAGAGCAGCGCCGTCGCGACGACGGCGTCGGCGCCCCCGCCGAACCCGGCCAGCGCCCCCGTGAGCCCCAGCTCCTGCAGTCCAAGGCCGCCGGGCGTGATCGCGATCGAGCCGACCAGGCGCGCGAACGACCACGCCGCCAGCGCCTCGAAGGACGACACGCCACTCACCCCGGTGGCGTGCAGGCAGGCGAGCATCACGCCGAAGAGGGTGAGCTGGTTCGCGACCGTCGCCGCGCTCAGCGACGGCCAGCGGCCGGCGACGACGTCGACCGTCTCCGCCCGCATGCCCGCCAGTTTCTCGTCCCATCCGTCCCGCGGCGCCCGGCCGGCGACCGCCACCGCCCGCGAAACGATCCGCTGGGCGACCGCGCCGGCACGGCGGGCGTGGCGTTCGTCCCGGAACCGGACGACCGCCGTGGCGATCGCGGCAGCGAGGACGGCGACCGCGATCAGGCTGACGGCAAGCAGGAGCGGGCTGGTGTCGCCGGTGCCCAGGGCCGCGACCGCGACGACCGGGAGCATGATGTTCACGCCCTGGTTCCACACCGAGACGAGGAGGAAGCCGGTGGTGACGGTCGCCGGCGAGAAGCGCCAGCGGCGGAGCATCGCGACCCGGGGTCGCGAACCCCACCGCCTCGCCCATCGGCAGCACCGTCGTCATCAGACCCGAGGACTGGGTGAGGAGCATCGAGCGCCGGTAGCGGAGGCCCGCGACCGTGGCCATCCAGGGCAGGCCGCCGCTACCCACGTTGAGGACGGTGCACGCGGCGATCACGGCCCAGTCACGCCCGGTGAGATGGATCATCGCCTCCCAGACGGCCCGGTAGTCGGCGAAGTGGGGAATGACCGCGGCGAAGAT
>JAICJM010000078.1 GCA_025928435.1 Thermoleophilia bacterium | reverse complement strand
GAGGGCATCGACTCGAGCCAGTCCGAGCGCATCCGCGAGCTGGTGCGGCTCGTCGAGGGCTCCGACGTCGGCGAGCTCACGGTCGAGGACGGGCCGCTGCGGATCACGGTGCGGAAGCAGGACGAGCGCCCGGCCCCGGTCACGGTGGCGGCCCCGCAGGCGGCGGCCGCCCCGGACGGCGAGCTGCACCAGCCGGAGGTGTCGTCGTCCATCCGGCTCGAGTCGCCGATGGTGGGGACGTTCTACCGCTCGCCGTCGCCCTCCCAGCCGGCGTTCGTCGACGAGGGCGACCGGATCGAGATCGGCCAGACGCTCTGCATCCTCGAGGCGATGAAGCTGTTCAACGAGTTCAAGTCCGACCACGCCGGGGTCATCCGCCGCATCCTGGTGGACAACGCCCAGCCGGTCGAGTACGGGCAGCCGCTCTTCGAGCTCGAGCCGGCGTGACCCCCCGCGGCGACATGCGGGCGCCGGGGAGGGTCCCCGCCGCAGCGGGGACCCTCCCCGGTCCCGCCCGGCGGCGATGCTGAAGCGCGTCCTGATCGCGAACCGGGGCGAGGCGGCGGTGCGGATCGTGCGCGCGTGCCACGACCTGGGGATCGAGGCGGTCGCGGTCTACTCGACCGCCGACCGCGACGGCCTGTGGGTCACCCTCGCCGACCGGGCGGTCTGCATCGGGCCCCACCAGCCGGCCGCGAGCTACCTGCACGTCGCGAACCTGGTCGCGGCCGCCGAGACGACCGGCTGCGACGCCGTGCACCCGGGCTGGGGCTTCCTGGCCGAGAGCGCCGCGTTCGTGCGCGCGTGCACCGACAACGACCTCATCTTCGTCGGCCCGCCGGCCGAGTCGATGGAGGTGATGGGGGACAAGAGCCGCGCCCGCACCGCGATGCAGGCTGCGGGCGTGCCGCTCGTTCCGGGCTCGACGGACCGCCTGCACGGCGCCGACCACGCCCGCACCATCGCCGCTGAGCTGGGCTACCCCGTGCTGCTGAAGGCGGTCGCCGGCGGCGGCGGGAAGGGCATGCGGCTCGTGGACGAGCCGGCCGACATCGAGGATGCCTACGGCCTCGCGTCGTCCGAGGCGCTGGCCTCGTTCGGGGACGGCGGCATGTACCTGGAGAAGGCGGTCATGAACCCGCGCCACGTCGAGATGCAGGTGCTCGCCGACGGCGAGGGCGGCGTGCTCGTGCTGGGCGAGCGCGACTGCTCCGTGCAGCGCCGCCACCAGAAGCTGATCGAGGAGGGGCCCTCGCCCGCGCTCGACCCGCCCACCCGGGCGCAGATGGCCGAGGCCGCGACGCTCGCCTGCACCGGCTGCGGCTACCGCAACGCCGGCACCGTCGAGTTCCTGCTCGACACCGACGGCCGCTTCTACTTCATCGAGATGAACACGCGGCTCCAGGTCGAGCACCCCGTGTCCGAGCTCGTGACCGGCGTCGATCTGGCCTGCCAGCAGCTGCTTCTGGCGGGCGGGGGGCCGCTGCCTGCGACCGGGCTCGCGCCGCTGCGCGGCCATGCGATCGAGTTCCGGATCAACTGCGAGGACCCGAGCCGCGACTTCCGGCCCGCGGCGGGCACGGTGACCGCGCTCTCGCCGCCGCTGGGGCCGGGCGTGCGTCTGGACACGCATGCTTACTCGGGCTACAAGGTGCCGCCGTTCTACGACTCGCTGCTCGCGAAGCTGATCGTGTGGGGCGCCGACCGGCCCGAGGCGCTCGCGCGGTCGCGGCGGGCGCTGAGGGAGTTCGGAATCGACGGTGTGACGACCACGCGCGAGCTGTTCGTGGACGTCGTGAACGAGCCCCGGTTCGTGTCCGGCCGCTACACGACCGCCTACCTGGAGGACGCCCGCGCGGCGCTCCCCTCCCTGAGCGAGGAAGTGGCGGCGTGAGCGTGCGCCTGGGCGGCGCGACGGTGGCCGACGAGGCGATCGTCTCGATGGTGCGCGGCGCGGTGTCCGGCGTGCCGGGCGCCCGCCTCGACCTCCCTGGCCGCGTCTCGCGCGTCATTCCCGGCCGCCGCGGCCCGGTGGGGTGGACGGTGAAGGGCGGCGCGATCACCTTCGACGTCGAGGTGTGCGCCGCGTATGGCCGCGTGCTCCCGAAGCTGGCGGGGTCGGTGCGCGACGCCGTCGCCGAGCACGTGGGGGCGATGACGGGCCTCGAGGTGCGGGTCGTCGACGTCACGGTCACGGGGATCGACCGCAGCGGGGCGGAGCGGTGAGCGAGAGCCGGCGCACCCAGCGGCGGGCCGCGGCGTTCCTGCTCTACCAGCGCGACCTGACCGGCTCGGAGTTTGCCCCGCTCTACGACGCCTACGAGCGCGACAACGGCACGCCGCCGGGCGACTTCGCCCGCAACGCCGCCGAGGGCGCATGGGCGCAGCGGGAGCGGCTCGACGCCGCGATCGACGCGGCCGCGAACGAGTGGACGGCCGACCGCATGGCGGTGCTCGAGCGCAGCATCCTGCGCCTGGCGGTGTGGGAGCTCTCGACGGGCGACGTGCCCGCGGGGGTGGCGATCGACGAGGCCGTCACGCTCGCGAAGCGGTACGCATCGCCGGAGGCGGGCGCGCTCGTGAACGGGATCCTGGGCCGGGTGGCCCGCGAGCAGGGGGTGGGGAAATAGACGCGGGACGCCTGGAACGGCTCGCCGCCGAGCTGGAGGCGCTCGGCGCCCGGCTCGAGTCGGGCGACCTCGACGCCGACGAGGCGACGGCCCTCCTCGAGCAGCTGACGGGCCTCGTGCACGAGGCGGTCGACGTCCTGGAGGAGGCGGGGGAGAGCCTCGAGTCCGACGAGGGGCCGGCGTCGCCCGAGTAGGCTGGGGCGCGTGCGTGCCCCCGAGATCGCGCCGCTCGACGCGGACCAGCTCGACGACCTGGAGTCGCTGTGGCGGTCGCTGCACGGCCATCACCGCGACGTCTCCGACCTGCCGGTGCTGGCCGACGACGACCTCTCCTGGGAGCGGCGCAGGGCCTGGTACGGGCGCCTGCTCGCCGGCGGCGAGGCGTTCGCACTGGTGGCCCGGGACGGCGCGCGGCCGGTCGGCTACGCGTTCGTCGAGGTGCGCGACGGCGCCGACGACACCTGGCCGTACGGCCGCAGGATGGCCGAGCTCGTGACGCTCTCGGTGGCGCCGGACAGCCGCGGCGGGGGCGTCGGCACCGCGCTCATGGATGCGGTCGACGCGGAGCTCGCCCAGCGCGGCGTGCACGACCTCGAGATGTTCGTCATGGCCGGGAACGAGCGCGCCCGGGCCTTCTACGAGCGGCGGGGCTTCCGGGTGGGCGAGCACCTGCTGTTCCGGTTCGGCGACCGGGCGTGAGCGGCTCGACCCGCCTCGACGTGCTCATGGCGGAGCGGGGGATCGCCGAGTCGCGCAGCCGTGCCCAGGCCCTCATCATGGCCGGCCGCGTGCTGGTGGAGGGGGCCGTCGTGACGAAGGCCGGGACGCCCGTTACCGCCGCGGCCGCCATCGAGCTGGTCGCGCCGCCGCGCTACGTCTCCCGCGGCGGCGAGAAGCTCGAGACGGCCCTGCGCGCCTTCGCGGTCGACGTCGCCGGGATGCGCTGCCTCGACGTCGGCAGCTCGACGGGCGGGTTCACCGACTGCCTGCTGCAGCACGGCGCCGCGCACGTCGTCTGCGTCGACGTGGGCCGAAACCAGCTGCACGAGCGGCTGCGGGCCGACGCGCGCGTGACGGTCATGGAGGGCGTGAACGCCCGCGCCCTCGAGCCGGGGATGCTCCCGTACCGGCCGGAGCTCGTGACCGCCGACGTCTCGTTCATCTCGCTGCGGCTCGTGCTCCCGCCGGCCCTCGCCTGCGCCGCCCCGGTGTGGCGGGCGCTCGTGCTCGTGAAGCCGCAGTTCGAGGTGGGGAAGGGCGAGACCCGCCGCGGCGTGGTGCGCGATCCGGAGGTGCGCCTGAGGGTGCTGCGGGATTTCAGCGCCTTCGCCGCCGGCCTGGGCGCGGCCGTCCTCGGGGTATGCGATTCTTGTGTCCCGGGCCCGGCGGGAAACCGGGAGTACGTCGTCGATCTCGCCGCGGCCGGGCACCCGGCGGCCCAGGAGCGTGAACCCGATGTCGAACGAGCGATCGCGGACGCCGTTGCAGATGCCTGAGGCGCGGGCCGTCCAGCGGGTCGCCGTGATCACCCACGGCAAGCCGGACGTGATCGGCGACGCCCCCGCCCGGCTGGCGCGTGTCGCCGAGGGGTGCGGGGTGGAGGTGGCCGGGGAGCAGGACGCCGATCTGGCGGTCGTCCTCGGCGGCGACGGGACGATGCTGCGCGCGCTCCAGCGTTACCTCGGCACGGGCGTGCCGGCGCTCGGCGTCAACTTCGGGCGGGTCGGGTTCCTGACGAGCATCGCCTCCGAGGATCTCGAGGACGGCCTCGAGGGGGCCTTCGCCGGCCGCTACGAGGTGCTCGACCTGCCGACCATCACCGCCACGAGCGGGCGCGAGACGGTGACCGGCGTGAACGACGTCGTCTTGACGAGCGCGGTGCTCGGCCGCATGGCGCTGATCGAGTGGAGCGTCGACGGCCAGTCGCTGGGCGTGGTCGGCTGCGACGGCGTGATCGTGGCGTCGCCGACCGGGTCGACCGCCTACAACCTCTCCGCCGGCGGCCCGGTGATGGCGTGGGGGACGGACGCCTTCGTGATCACGTTCGTCTCGCCCCACTCGCTGCACGTCCGCTCGCTGGTGCTCGGGCGGCCGCACCTCGTCCAGCTGCGCAATGCCGCGGTCGACGTGCCGGTGCAGGTGATCATCGACGGGCACACCGCCGGGCGGGTCGAGCCCGGCGAGGTGATCGAGGTGCGCCAGGGCGACTCGTTCGCCGCGCTCGCGCGCGTCGCGGGCACGTCGTTCTTCACCCGCTACCTGGAGACGTTCGGCACCGATCCGCACCGCGAGCCGCCTGAATAGACGGGGGCAGACCCCCCTTGGTTCACGCGGGGCGAACACAGGTTCGTCCGGGCCGCGGCCCATACTAGGTGGCATGCTGCTCCGCCTCCACATCGAGAACCTGGCGCTGATCGAGCGGGCCGCGCTCGAGCCCGCCGCCGGCCTGAACGTGCTCACCGGCGAGACCGGCGCGGGCAAGACGATGCTGGCCGAGGCGATCGGCCTGCTGGCCGGAGCCCAGCCCGGCGCGGGCCTGGTCGGGCCCCACGGCGAGGAGGCCTACGTCGAGGCCGAGTTCGAGCTTCCGGAGGGCTTCTTCGACGCGCCGGAGCTGGAGGCCGTCGCCGGCCTGCGGCCCGCCGGCGAGGACACGCTCGTCGTCGCCCGGCGCCTGCTCGCGAGCGGGCGCAGCCGCGCGCTCGTGTGGGGACGGACGTGCGCGCGCAGCGACCTCGAGGCGCTCGGGGAGCGACTGCTCGAGGTGTCGTCCCAGCACGAGGCGCGCCGCCTGGCCCAGCCGTCCCGGCAGCTCGAGCTGCTCGACGGCTACGCCGGCACCGACGCGCCCCTTGCGGCCATGGCGGAGGCGTGGCGCAAGCGCCGCGCGGCCGAGGCCGCCCTCGAGGCGGCGCGGGCCGAGGCCGCCGAGTCGGCCCGGCACCGCCTCGACCTGGAGGATCTCGTCGGGCGGGCGGAGGCCGCCGCGGTGGAGCCGGGCGAGCCGGAGGCCCTGCGCGCCGAGAGCGTGCGTCTGCGCCATCTCGACGACCTGGTCGCGGCGGCCGCCGCCGCCGCCGAGCTGCTCAACCCGGCCGAGGGCGAGGGCGCGCAGGCGCTGACGGCGCGGGCGGCCGAGGTGGTCGCGCCGGCCGGAGAGTACGAGCCCGGGCTGGCCGCGACGGCGGCCGAGCTGCGCGACGCCGCCGCCCGGCTGCAGGATGCGGCCGTCGAGCTGCGCGGCTTCGTGGAGGGGATGGAGGCCGACCCGGGCCGGTTGGAGCACGTCGAGGCGCGCCTCGAGACCTTCGCGCAGCTCGAACGACGGTACGCGGCCCCGCTCGAGCGGGTGCTCGCGATGGCCGCCGAGGCCCGCTTCTCGCTCGACCGGCTGGAGGGATCGGAGGCGGAGCTGGAGCGGCTCGCGGCCGAGGCCGAGGTGGCGTCCGAGCGCGCGCGGGCATGCGCGGGCAAGCTGGCCGAGGCACGGGCCGCCGCCGCCGAGGCCTTCGCCCGCGCGGTCGAGTCCGAGCTGGCCGATCTGGGCATGCCGGACGCCCGCTTCGGCGTCCGGATCGAGCCCGTCGAGGTCGGGCTGCGAGGCGCCGACCGGGTCGTGCTCGAGCTCGCGGCCAACCCGGGCCTGCCGGCGGGTCCGGTGGCCGATACCGCGTCGGGCGGCGAGCTCTCGCGGATCGCGCTCGCCATCAGGGTGGCGGCCCGGGCGCACTCCGGGCCGGGCGTCCTGCTCCTGGACGAGGTCGATGCGGGCATCGGCGGGCGCACCGCCCGGGCGGTCGCGGGCAAGCTCCAGCAGGTGGCCGGCGACGCCCAGGTGCTCGTGATCACCCATCTGCCCCAGATCGCCGGCGTCGCCGACGCCCACTTCCGGGTCGAGAAGCTGCCGGGCGACCCGACCTCGACGGCGATAGTGCGTCTCGAGGGCGGCGAGCTCGTCGACGAGCTGGCCCGGATGCTGGGGGGCGAGGAAGGCGACGATGCCGCCCGCCGCCATGCCGAGGCGCTGCGGGGCGAGGCGGCCGCCTGATGGACGCCGCGCGCCTCGAGGACACGGGGCACGGGCTCGTGCCGGCGAGCGAGGGCTGGTTCGTCGTGAACGCCCGGGATGCCCGCTGGCACGACCGGCCGGGGCGCGGCGCGATCTGCGAGTTCGACGGCGAGCCGGAGTTCTCCCAGCTCGGGATCAACCTCCAGGTGCTCGGCCCCGGAGAGCCCATGTCGATGTACCACTGGGAGGCCGACCAGGAGGACTTCCTCGTGCTCGCGGGCCAGCCGCTGCTCGTGATCGAGGGCGAGGAGCGCCCGCTGCGGGCCTGGGACTTCGTGCACTGCCCCGTGGGGCGAACCACACGATCGTGGGGGCCGGCGGAGGGCCCTGCCTCGTGCTCGCCATCGGCGCCCGCGACCGCAGCACCGGGCCGGACTGGGGCGGCTACACCGTCGACCCGGCGGCGATCCGCCACGGCGCGGGCGTCGAGACGGAGACCACGGATCCCGACGTCGCCTACGCCCGCTTCGGCGATCGCCGGCCCACGCGCTGCCGCGAGGGCTGGCTGCCCGACCCGCCGTCCGCGAACGCCTCGTAGCAGACGAGGTCGTGGCCGTGGGCGTGCATCGTCCCGGCCGCCCGCATCCCGGCTTTCTGCATGACCCGGATCGACGGCCCGTTCTCGGGGTAGGCGAGCGCAATGATGCGCTCGAGCCCGAACGACCCGAACCCAGTGTCGAGGCAGGCGCGCGCCATCTCCGTCGCATACCCCTGCCCCCAGGCCGCCTGCTCGAGCACGTAGACCACCTCGACGTCGGGGCCCGTGCCCTCGACCGGGATCAGCCCGCACATCCCGATCATCTCGCCGGAGTCCCGCAGATCGGTCGCCCACAGCCCGAACCCATGCCGCTCGCGGTCGGCGATGAACTGGGCCAGGCTCTTCCCGGTCTGCTCCCGGGTGCGGGCCTTGCCGGTGCTGCCGACGAAGCGCATCGCCTCGGGGTCGCCGTAGATGCGGTAGAGCGCGTCGGCGTCGTCCTCGCGCAGGATGCGGATGTGCAGCCGGGGTGTCGTGAGGGGAAGTGGGTTCATTCGCACGGGGAAATATCATGTCCGCCAGTGGCCCGGCACCACCGACCAGGGGAGGAGCCATGAGCGAGCATCTGACGGCCACGCGGGCGGGGGAGCGGTTCGCCCTCGCGATCGCCGCGGCCACCGACTGCCACCAGGCCTGCGTCGAGGCCATGTCCTACGGCCTCCAGCAACGGGGCGAGTCGGCTCACCTGCTGCACGCCCGGCTCATGCTGGACTGCGCGCAGATCTGCGACACGACCCGCGACATGATGCTGCGCAGCTCCGACTTCGCGCATCAGGTCGCCCGCCTTTGCGCGGACGTGTGCGAGCGCTGCGCCGCGTCGTGCGAGCGCGTCGGGCAGGGAATGGACCCCTGTGTCTTGGCCTGCCGGCGCTGCGCCGAGGCCTGCCGGGCCGTGTCCTAGAGGCCCGCGCCCGGCGTGAGGCCGAACGCGGCGAAGGCACGGTTTGCGTCCCCGACGGCCTTGGCTCCGAGGCCGCATGCAGCGCATTCGCTGACCTCGACGGGGCTCGTCAGCCGCCTGCCGTCCAGCACGCCGCTGACCATGAGCCGGTTCACGTAGAGGGCGCACGCGCAGGCGGCGTGGCTGGCGTCGCGCCTCGGCAGGAAGTCCTCGAGCGCGCGGCAGGCCTTGCCCGGGTCGGGCGTCGACCTGCCGGACGGGAGGCAGGTGAGCGTGTACCGCGCGGTGGAGTGGTTGCGCATCACGCGCACGGTGAGGCGGGTCTTCGGCACGACGGCGGCGTGGTGGCCGGCGCACGCGGCGAGTGCCAGGACGGGGAGGATCGCGAGGAGCCGGTGCATGGATCATTCGACGGTCACGACGCGTGCAGGGTTCCCCGCTGGCCGGGCGCCGGGGATCCGTCGCGGCGCTCGCGTATGATCCAGTTCCCGTATGCGGTCACTGCGGCGAAAGGCGGCGAAGGCGTGAGCAGCAGGCAGGTCAAGTACGTGTTCGTGACGGGGGGCGTCGTGTCGTCGCTCGGCAAGGGGATCACCGCGGCGTCGCTCGGGCGGCTGCTGAAGTCGCGGGGCCTGAGGGTGTCGCTCCAGAAGTTCGACCCCTACATCAACGTCGACCCGGGCACGATGAGCCCGTTCCAGCACGGCGAGGTCTTCGTCACCGAGGACGGGGCCGAGACCGACCTCGACCTGGGCCACTACGAGCGGTTCGTCGACGAGTTCCTGTCGCGCAACTCGAACCACACGACCGGCTCGGTCTACGACCGGATCATCCGCCGTGAGCGCAAGGGTGAGTACCTGGGGTCGACCGTGCAGGTCATCCCGCACGTCACCGACGAGATCAAGCGCCGCGTCCAGCTCGCCGGCCAGTCGCACGACGTCGACGTCGTCATCACCGAGATCGGCGGCACGGTCGGCGACATCGAGAGCCTGCCGTTCCTCGAGGCGATCCGCCAGTTCCGCAACCAGGTCGGCCGCGACAACGTGATGTACATCCACTGCACGCTCGTGCCGTTCATCGACGTCGCCGGGGAGCTGAAGACGAAGCCGACGCAGCACTCCGTGCAGGAGCTGCGCCGCATCGGTATCGCGCCCGACGTGGTCGTGTGCCGCTCGCGCGGGACGCTGTCGCGCGACATGCGCGAGAAGATCGCCCTCTTCGCCGACGTCGAGGTCGACGCGGTCATCTCGGCGCCGGACGCCGACGAGATCTACGCCATCCCGCTGACGATGCAGGCGGAGGGCCTCGACCGGCTCGCCTGCGAGCGGCTCGGGCTCGTCACCGGCCCGGCCGACATGCGCGAGTGGGAGGCGATGGTGGAGCGCATCCGCGCGGCCGAGGGCACGGTCCGGATCGCGCTCGTGGGCAAGTACGTCCAGCTCCAGGACGCCTACCTCTCCGTCGTCGAGGCGCTGCGCCACGCCGCGATCCACCACGGCACGAAGCTCGAGATCGTCTGGGTCGACGCCGAGAAGCTCTCGTGGGCCGAGGCAGAGCGCCGGCTGGCCCGGGTCGACGGCATCCTCATCCCCGGCGGCTTCGGGATCCGCGGGATCGAGGGCAAGATCGCGGCCGCCCGCTTCGCCCGCGAGCAGGGCGTGCCGTACCTCGGCATCTGCCTGGGGATGCAGGTCGCGGTGGTCGAGTTCGCCCGCCACGTGGTCGGCCTCGAGGGCGCGAACTCGAGCGAGTTCGAGCCCGACACGCCCTACCCGGTCATCGACCTCCTGCCCGAGCAGAAGCAGGTGGAGGACATGGGCGGCACGATGCGCCTGGGCTCCGATCCGGTCAAGGTGATGGAGGGGACGCAGGCCGAACGCGCCTACGGCGAGCCGGTCGTCTACGAGCGCCACCGGCATCGCTACGAGGTCAACAACACCCTGCGGCCGCAGCTGGTCGCCCACGGCCTGGTCGTCTCGGGCACGTCGCCCGACGAGCGGCTGGTCGAGATCATCGAGCTGCAGGACCACCCGTGGTTCTGCGCGAGCCAGTTCCACCCGGAGTTCAAGTCCCGGCCGAACCGCCCGCAGCCGCTCTTCCGCGACTTCGTCGGCGCCGCGGTCGGCCGCAGGGACGGCCGCCCGTCCGAGGCGGGCGCGGTCGCGCAGAACCTGACCGCATAGACTCCGGGCGCGCATGGACGCCTGGCCCGAGCTCGACCGCTACATGCACCAGCTCGCCGACCTCGGCCGGATGAGCGCCCTGCTCTCCTGGGACCAGCAGGTGCTGATGCCGCGCAAGGGCGCGGAGGGCCGCGCGCGCGCCGTCGCGACCCTGCGCGTGATCCGCCACCGGCAGCTGACCGATCCCCGTCTCGGCGAGCTCCTCGCCGAGGCCGGCGAGGCCGATCTCGACGTGCCCCGGGCCGCCATGGTGCGGGTGCTCGCGCACGACCGCGACCGGGCGGTGAAGCTCCCCGACGATCTCGTCCGCCGGCTCGCACTCGCGGGGTCGCGCGGCCAGGCCGTGTGGGAGGTGGCCCGCCACGACCGCGCCTGGGAGATGTTCCGGCCCTGCCTCGAGGAGATGGTGGACCTCAAGCGCGAGCAGGCCGACCTGCTCGGGCACGACGGCGAGGCCTACGACGCGCTCCTGGACGGGTTCGAGCCGGGGATGCGCACCGCCCGCGTCGAGCCGCTGTTCGCGAGCCTCGCCGACGACCTGCAGACGCTGCTCGGCGCGATCGCCGACGCCGGACCGCCGCGGAAGCCGCTCTTCAACGGGGCGGTCTTCGCCGACTCGGTCCAGTGGGACTTCACGATGCGCCTCCTGCGGGACATCGGCTTCGACCTCGACGCCGGCCGCCAGGACCTGTCGGCCCACCCGTTCACGACGTCGATCGCCCTGCAGGACATCCGCCTGACCACGCGCATGGATGAGACCGACCCCTTCTCGGCCATCGCCTCGACCATGCACGAGGCCGGGCACGGCCTGTACGACCAGGGGTTCGACCCCGCGTACGAGGACACGCCGATCGCCGACGCGCCGTCGCTCGGCCTGCACGAGTCGCAGTCGCGGCTGTGGGAGAACCTCGTCGGGCGCAGCCTCCCGTTCTGGGAGCACTACACGCCGGTGATGCGAGAGATGTTCGGCGACGTGATGGGCGACGCGACGCCCGAGGACGTCTACCGCGAGGTGAACCGGGTGCAGCCGTCGCTCATCCGGGTCGAGTCGGACGAGGTGACGTACAACCTCCACATCCTGATCCGGTTCGAGCTCGAGCTGGCGCTCCTGCGCGGCGAGCTCGAGGTGGCCGACCTGGCCGGCGAGTGGGACGCCGCCTACGACCGCCGCCTCGGCGTGCGCCCGCCGCATGCGGGCGCCGGCGTGCTCCAGGACGTGCACTGGTCGACGGGCTCAATCGGCTACTTCCCGACCTACACCCTCGGGAATCTGTACTCGGCCATCCTGTGGGAGCGGATCGCGGCCGACCTGCCGGACATCGAGGGCCACCTGCGGCGGGCGGAGTTCGCGCCGCTGCTCGACTGGCTGCGCACGCGCATCCACCGCCCGGGACATATCCAGGAGGGCGACGACCTCATCCACGAGGTCACCGGCTCGCGGCTCCAGCACGGCCCCTTCATGCGCTACCTGTGGGGCAAGTTCGGGCCGCTCTACGGCGTGGAGGCGCCCGCGTGAGCGCCGCGGGCGGCGTCGTCGAGCTCTTCTGCGACCTCGCCGCGATCTCGAGCCCGTCGCGCGACGAGCGCGCGGTCGCCGACGTCGTGCTCGGGCGTCTGCGCGGGATGGGCCTCGACCCGGTCGAGGACGCCTCCGGGACCGACACCGGCTCGAACATCGGCAACATCCACGTCGCGCTCCCGGCCACGGACGGCGCCGGCGGCACGCCGATCTTCCTGAACGCCCACCTCGACACGGTGCCGCCGGACGGCCCGGTCGAGCCCGAGATCCGAAACGGCATCGTCGTCAACCGCCGCGACACGATCCTCGGCGCCGACAACAAGGCGGCGGTGGCCGTGATGCTGGAGGCGTTCGCCCGGCTCGCATCGGGCACGCCGCACGCCGGCGTGGAGCTCGTGCTGACCCCGATGGAGGAGGTTGGCCTGCGCGGCGCCAAGGCCTTCAACACCTCCCGCCTCCAGGCCCGCTTCGGATACTGCTACGACCACGCCGCGCCGATCGGGAACGTCGTGCTCGCGGCGCCGACGCAGAAGTCGCTCGAGCTGCGCTTCCTGGGCCGGGCGGCCCACTCGGGGATCGCGCCGGAGGAGGGGCGAAGCGCAATCGCGGCCGCCGCCCGGGCGGTGGCCGACATGCAGCTCGGCCGCATCGACGACGCCACCACTGCCAACGTCGGCCTGATCCGGGGTGGTGTCGCCGGGAACATCGTGCCGCCGGAATGCCGGGTGTGGGCCGAGGCCCGCAGCCGCGACGCCGACCGCCTGCGCGAGCAGGTGCAGTCGATGCTCGACGCGGCCACCTACGCCGCCAACCTGTCCGACTGCGAGCTCGAGTCGCGGATCATCTCGGAGTACGAGGGCTACCGCTTCGCCCGCACCCACGAGGCCGTGCGGCTGGTCTCGCAGGCGCTCGACGAGTGCGGCTACCCGGTCACCTACATCGAGTCGGGCGGCGGCGCGGACGCGAACGTCTTCAACGCCGCGGGGATGCCCTGCGTGAACGTGTGCAACGGCATGGCCGAGATCCACACCGCCTCCGAGCACATCGCCGTCGCCGACCTCGAGGGCATGCTCGACGTGACGATGGGGCTGATCGAGACCGCCCGCTCCCCGGCCTCTACAATCGCGCAGCCAGACCACGACGGAGGCGTTGAATGAGGATCGGTGTCGTCAAGGAGATCAAGCCGGACGAGTCCAGGGTCGCCCTGACGACCGCCGGCGTCGTCGAGCTGCGCCGGCGCGGGCACGAGGTGCTCGTCGAGACGGGCGCCGGCGTCGGCAGCGCCATGGCGGACGGTGAGTACGAGGCGGCCGGCGCGACCATCACCGACGTCGACGCGGTCTGGAACGACGCCGAGATGGTGCTGAAGGTGAAGGAGCCGCTCGACGGCGAGTACCAGCGGCTGTCGCCGGGCCAGATCCTGTTCACCTACCTGCACCTGGCGGCGGCGTCCGAGCTCACCCGCGGGCTGTGCGAGTCCGGCGCGGTCTGCATCGCCTACGAGACGGTCGAGACGGGCGACGGGCGGCTGCCGCTGCTCGCGCCGATGAGCGAGGTGGCGGGCCGGCTCTCGAGCCAGGTCGGCGCCTACTACCTGATGAAGCCGCTGGGCGGCCGCGGCCGCCTGATGGGCGGCGTCCCCGGCGTGCTCCCGGCGAAGGTGCTCGTGCTCGGCGGCGGGATCGTCGGCTACAACGCCGCGCTGATCGCGCAGGGCATGCAGGCCGACGTCACGGTGTTCGAGCGCAGCGTCGACCGCATGCGCGAGCTGGACGTGAGCCTCGGCCGCACCGTGCTCCTGCAGATGTCGGGCCGCCACGCCATCGCCGAGGCGCTGCCGGATGCCGACATGGTCGTCGGCGGCGTGCTCGTCCACGGCGCCAAGGCGCCGCACCTGGTGACGCGCGAGATGCTGGGGACGATGAAGCCGGGATCGGTGCTGGTCGACGTCGCGATCGACCAGGGCGGCTGCTTCGAGACCTCGAAGCCGACGACCCACTCCGACCCGACCTACGTCGTCGACGACATCGTCCACTACTGCGTCTCGAACATGCCGGGCGCCGTCCCGATCACGTCGACCTGGGCGCTCACGAACGTGACCCTGCCCTACATCGAGGCGATCGCCGACAAGGGCCTGCACCGGGCGCTGGCCGAGGATCCGGCGCTGGCGCTGGGCGTCAACGTCGCGGCCGGCGAGGTCACGTACGAGCCGGTCGCCGACGCCGTGGGGGCCCGCTACACGCCGCTCGAGACCGTCCTGCCGCTGCGCGTGGCCTGAGAGGACGCCGGATGAGCGAGGAAACCCCGCGGCGAGTGAACATCGCATCGCCGGCGTTCACCTCCTCTGCGGACAACCCTGAAGGCTTCCGGCCCCGCAGCATGCGGATCGGCACCAGGGTCGGCGCGGCCGCCACCGGCATGACCGTGTACGAGCTCCCGCCCGGGCAGGCGATCTGCCCCTACCACTACGAGAACCCCGAGGAGGAGTGGCTGCTCGTGTTGGAGGGGCGGCCGACGCTGCGGCATCCCGGCGGCGAGGATGTGCTGGAACCGTGGGACGTTGTCTTCTTCCCCTCGGGGCCTGCGGGCGCACACGCGGTGCGAAACGCCACGGGCTCGCCGGCGCGCGTGCTCATGTTCTCGAACCGCAGCACGGTCGCGGCCAGCGTCTATCCCGACAGCGACAAGATCGCCATCTGGACCGGATACGAGCACGACAACCTCATCGTGCGACGGGAGAGCGGCGTCGGCTACTGGGACGGCGAGCGCGGCGACGACGGCTGACGCTCGGCGCCGGTCATGACGGCGTCCACTGCAGGAAGCGGGTCCGCACCGGGATCGCCCAGCGGGCCTGGCCGGACATCGTCGAGAACACGACCCGGGTCCCGTCCGAGAGGGCGGTCAGGCGCGGGTTGCCCGGGGCCGTCGCGGCGGCCACGATCGGCTTTCCCGCCGCGTTCGTGAGCACCTCGCCCGTGTCGACGTCGTCGAGGATCATGCCCGCCCGCCGGGACGCCGCGATGACGCGGCCGCCGGCGAACAATGACACGGTGTCGGCGATCACGCCGGTGTCCCAGCGCACGATCACCTTCCCCGCGGCGTCGAACAGGAGGACGGTCGTGATCGGCGGCGGCCCGCCGGCCGGCGTCACCGTGGTGGCCGAGATCGCGAGCACGTTCCCGGCGCCGACGGGCGCCGGCTCCTGGTAGACGCCGCGGCGCAGGAGCCGGGTCAGCGTGCCGGAGTCGGCGATGAGCCGGCCGCCGAGGTACGTGATCGAGTTCAGGTCGCGATACGCGAGGCGGCGGCCGACGTAGGCCGGGAAGCAGGCGGCCGTCGCGGGCGTCGTCACCCGTCCCGTCGCCAGGTGGTACACGCGGATCGCGGGCGGCCCGTTGTTGCCGTCGCAGACCGCGAGGGACTGCGAGTCGGGGCTCCACGCCGGCGGCGCGAGGGCGATGTCGGGACGGTCGAGCGGCGTCGTGATGCGGCCGGTGGCGAGGTCGAGCAGCTCGAGGTCGCGCGGCGGGGTGAAGGGCCTGCCCACGTGCATGGCCAGGTAGCGGCGATCGGGCGAGAGCCAGAAGCGGCAGTGGCCGGCGGACGGGGTGACGAGCCGGTCGCCGCCGGTCGCGAGGTCGATCCGGTGCAGATGGCAGCCCGCATCGGCGTACCAGAGCGTCCCTTCCAGGGCCCCGGGCGGCGGCGCCGGCAGGCTCACCGTCGCGGGCGGCGCGGGGCCGGTGTGCCGGGGCGTATCCCCGCCGCCGCGGAGCGCGTCGGCGGCGGCGACGACGGCGATCGCGGCCACCACGGCGAGGGCCGCGAGCGTCCGCGCGCGCTCTCCCGGAGACGACGTCTCGACGGCAGATGTGCGCCGTGTGGGAATCCGTGTCAAAAACGCCTATCCTTCGCGTGAGGGCCGGAGGCACGGCCCGGCAGGAACGGCTCGGTTTGTGGCGAAAACCGGAGACTGCCATGGGTGTGTACGAAGACAAGCTACGTGACTTTCTGACCCACCTCCAGCTGGAGCGTGGAGCATCGCCGCATACCGTCGAGGCCTACCGGCGCGACCTGATCGACCTCGGCGACTTCGTCGAGCACAGCGACCCGGACACGATCCCGGTCGGCGTCCTCGACGACTACACGGTGGCGCTGCGCGACCGTGGCCTCTCCGCCGCGACGGTGCGCCGGCGCATGGCTGCGGTGCGCGCGTTCTTCAAGCACCGGGCCCGCGAGGGCGGCCGCGAGGACGCCGGCCGCACGGTGCCGATGCCGCGGCTCGGGCGCAGCCTGCCCGACCCGCTGACCAAGGCGGAGGCGGAGGCGATCGTGACGCAGCCCGACGCGACCCCGCGCGGCCTGCGCGACCGCGCGATGCTCGAGCTGCTCTACGGCGCCGGGCTGCGCGTCTCCGAGCTCGTCTCCCTGCGCGTCTCCGACATCGATCTGGCCGAGGGCGTCGTCCGCTGCACCGGCAAGGGCGCGAAGCAGCGGATCGTGCCGATGGGCAAGAGCTCGACCGAGGCCACCCGGATCTACCTCCAGCGCGGCCGCCCGTACCTGGGCCGGCTCCAGCGCGGCGACATCCTCTTCCTGAACCACCGCGGCCAGGGGATCACCCGCCAGGCCGTCTTCCAGCTCGTGCGCGAGCACGCGCGCAACGCCGGGATCACCAAGGACGTCACGCCGCACACGCTGCGGCACTCGTTCGCGACCCACCTGCTCGAGGGCGGCTGCGACCTGCGAAGCGTCCAGGAGATGCTCGGCCACGCGAGCATCGAGACGACCCAGGTGTACACGCACGTGTCCGCCGACCACGTGCGCAAGGCCTACTTCAAGGCCCACCCCCGGGCGTAGCCGCCGGTAGGGTACGCCCGTGCCACGGGCGTGCGTGATCGTGCTGGACGCGGTGGGGGCGGGCGACCTGCCCGACGCCGCCGACTTCGGCACCGAGGGCTCGTCCACGCTCGCGCATGTCGCCGAGGCGGTCGGCGGCCTGGAGGTGCCGGCGAT
>JAICJM010000130.1 GCA_025928435.1 Thermoleophilia bacterium | reverse complement strand
CGTGAATGACCGGTGCCAGGCACCGGCGATTCAGGCCGCGGGAGCGGGATCCGGCGCGGGCGTCCGCTCGATGCCGGCGATCCGGTAGGCGTCGGCCTCGTCCAGCGTCTCGTGCTCGAGCAGCGCCCGGGTCAGCGCCTCGAGCTGGTCGCGGTGCGATTCGAGCTCGGCCAGCGCCGCCCGCTCGCACTCCTCCAGGATCCGCCGCACCTCCTCGTCGACGAGCTCGCGGGTGCGCTCCGAGGCGTCGCCGGCGCCGGGGAAGAGCGTCGGCTCGTCGTTCGGGCCGGGCAGCACCGATACCGGGCCGATCCGCTCCGACATCCCCCATCGGCCCGCCATCTGGCGGGCGATCCGGGTGGCCTGCTCCAGGTCTGACTCGGCGCCCGTGGTCATGTCGCCGTAGACGAGCGCCTCGGCGGCCCGGCCGCCCAGCGCCCCGATCAGCCGGCCGCGCAGGTAGTCGGCGGTGTAGCCGTACCGGTCGGTCGACGGGCTCTGGAAGGTCACCCCGAGCGCGCGGCCACGGGGGATGATCGAGATCTTGCGCACCGGGTCGGCACCCGGCTGGAGCATCCCGAGCAAGGCGTGGCCCGATTCGTGGTAGGCGGTGCGCTCGCGCTCCTCCACCGAGAGCACGATCCGCCGCTCGGCGCCGAGCACGATCCGCTCGAGCGAGTCGGTGAAGTCGGCCATCTGCACCTTCTCGTGCGTGCGCCGGGCCGCGGTCAGGGCGGCCTCGTTCACGAGGTTGCGCAGATCGGCGCCGACCATCCCGGGGGTCGAGGAGGCGAGCGCGTCGAGCTCGACGTCGTCTCCCAGCGGCACGCCGCGGGTGTGCACCTCGAGGATCAGCCGCCGGCCGGTCTGGTCGGGCGGGTTCACGGTCACCCGGCGGTCGAACCGGCCCGGCCGCAGCAGCGCCTGGTCGAGCACCTCGGGGCGGTTCGTCGACGAGATCACGATCACGCCCTCGGTGCCCGAGAAGCCGTCCATCTCGGTCAGGATCTGGTTCAGGGTCTGCTCGCGCTCGTCGTGGCCGCCGAACGTCGCCGAGCTGCCGCGCGAGCGCCCGATCGCGTCCAGCTCGTCGATGAAGATGATGGCCGGGGCCGCCGCCTTGGCCTGGACGAACATGTCGCGCACGCGGCTCGCGCCCACCCCGACGATCGCCTCGATGAACTCCGACGCGGAGATCGAGAAGAAGGGCACCCCGGCCTCGCCGGCGACGGCGCGGGCCAGGAGCGTCTTGCCGGTCCCGGGCGGCCCGGACAGGAGCACGCCCTTCGGCACCGTCGCGCCGAGCCGCGTGTAGCGCTCCGGATTGCGCAGAAAGTCGACCACCTCCACGAGCTCGTCCTCGGCCTCGTCGATGCCCGCGACGTCGTTGAACGTGACCCGCTTCGCGGCCTCGTCCGGCTGGTACAGCTGGGCGCGGGAGCGGCCGAAGCCACCCAGCCCGCCGCCGACACCCGCGCGCTGGGCGCGGCGGAAGATGAGCACGAACAGCCCCACGATCAGGAGCGTCGGCGCGAAGCTGATCAGGAGCTGCTCCCAGAACGGGGTCGACGTCTCGATCGGATGCGCGTTGATGACGACGTCCTGCTGGTCGAGCAGCCCGAGCAGGGAGTCGTCGGCGAACGCGGGCCGCTCCGTCTGGAAGCGGGTCGACGCCTTGCCGCTCGTGTCGGGCGGCTTGGCGGCCTTCTTGAAGGTGCCCTGGATCGTGTCGCCGGTCGACGTGACCTCGGACACGTTGCCGGCCTGCACCTGCTGGCGGAAGTAGCTGTACGGGACCGACTCGCGCGAGGGGTTGTTCGACACCAGGCCGGCGATGACGTAGTTCGCGACAAGCAGCGCCAGCAGCACGAGCCAGAAGCGGCGGCCGCCCGGCATGCGCGCCGGCGGCTTGGGCGCATCCTTTCGCGCCGGCACGCCCTCGACCCGGAAGCCGCGGTGATGGTGCCCGGGCGCGTCCTTGCGGTCGGGCTGGTCGGCCATGGGGCGAGTGTACCGCCGGGCAACCGCCCGGCGGCCGGGCGACACCGACGGGTGCCGCCCGCCACCGGGCCGGAGGTGCGCGTACGAACGTCATGGACGCAGCTGCTGGGGCCGGAGCCGGGGCATGACGCGCCGCGCGACCGAGAAGGGCCGCAGCCCTCTGGACCGGGGCCGTCCGGCCGGCGGCCGGTGCTGCGCGACGGGGCCGACCTCGGGGCGGCGGAAGCTGCGCGAGAGCTCGACCCGCATCTGTGGGTGCATTCCGATCATGATGTTTCACCTCCTTCCCGGCGGTGCGTCTGTGACATAACGAAACGTGTATGCATGCGGCGGCCTCCCTTGCGGGTGGTTACGTAATGGAGAAGTCCTCGGGCCTCGTCGCCAGACACCCAGAGGGGCGTCTTACGGCGTCACGTGGAGCGGTGTGAGCGGCTGGGACTCAGGCGGAACGCGTGCCGGTGAGGCTCGCGGAACCACACGTGACCGGCTCGGGGGACGCCGTGGGCGCGAGGATGATCTCCGTCGAAATATTCATCGTCTCGCCTCCCTTCGGGTCGCACTGCCGGAACTTGCTGGGCGAGTTATACACGCGCGCGCAGGGACCGTCAAGCAGGATTTACATTATGACGTTAAGCAACGCCTGACCTCGTCGTCGCTCGTCGCCGCGAAGTCGTCGTACCATCCGCCGACCGACCGGAAGCCGTCCGGAGCGAGCGGGCACACCACCTCGTCGGCATCCGCCTCGAGCGACAGGCACGTCTCGGCGGCCGCCACCGGCACGGCGACGACCACCCGGCTCGGCCCGGCCGCCCGCACGGCCCGAACCGCGGCGCGCATCGTTGCGCCCGTCGCCAGGCCGTCGTCGACGACCAGGACGGTGCGGCCGGCGAGCGGCGCCGGAGGCCGGTCGCCCCGGTAGGCGCGGTCGCGCCGCTCCAGCTCCTCGCGCTCGGCCGCCGCGACCTCGGCCAGCACCCCCTCGGACACACCGAGCTCCGCGACGACCCCCTCGTTCAGCACGACCACCCCACCGGTCGCGATCGCCCCCATCGCCAGCTCCTCGTCGCCGGGGACACCCAGCTTGCGCACGCAGAACACGTCGAGGGGCGCCCGCAGCGCCCGGGCGACCTCGGCGGCGACGGGCACGCCCCCGCGGGGCAGGCCGAGCACGACGACGTCCGCCCGGCCCCCGTACGGCTTGAGGTGCTCTGCGAGCCGGGCGCCCGCGTGGGCACGGTCGCGATACGGCCGCGGCCCGTCGGCCGCCGCGGTCACCGGGCCGGGGCGGCGGCCTGCGGCGCGGCGGCAAGACTCGCCACCTCGTCGGCCTGGTCGGGCCGCAGGACGGGCAGCGGAGCCCGCACGTCGAGCTCGATCGGGACGCCCCGCGCACGCAGGACGCCCTTGAGGGCGCTCTGGAACGGGAACCGCTCCACGGCGCCGCGCAGCGCCTCCAGGCGCTGGGCGCCCGCCGCGTCCGGGTTCGCGACCACCTCGGCGACCGTCTCCGGGAAGGCCGACGCCAGGCCCGAGACCGCCCCCGCGGCCCCGGCCGCGAGCGCCGCCGGGATCAGCTTCTCGGCGCCGACGTACACCGGCAGCCCGAGACCCAGGTACGGCTCGACCCGCTCGAACGGCGCCTCGGACACCTTCAGTCCGGCCACGTTATCGACACGCTCGCGCACGCGCTCGACCACCGCGGGGGGCAGCGGGTACCCGCTGCGGGCGGCGAAGGCGTACAGGTAGAACGGCGTCGGCGAGCACGCGGCGGCCGCGGCGACGAAGTGCTCGACCAGGGCGTCGTCATTCAGGAGGAAATACGGCGGCGGGATGACCGCGACGCCGTCGGCGCCGATGCCGGCGGCGTGGGACGCGAGCGCGGACGTGTCCGCCGTGCTCTGCGCCCCGCAGTGGACGATCAGCTTCCCCGCCCGGGCCTCCCGGAACCGCTGCGCGACCGTCTTTCGCTCCTCCATGGCGAGCAGCACGCCCTCGCCCGTCGTCCCGAGCGCGAAGATGCCGTCGACGCCGCCGTCCACGAGGAACCGCGCGAGCGGCTCGATCGCGCGCTCGTCCAGGCGGGAGCCGCCGTCGCGGAGCGGCGTCACGGAGGCGGCGAAGAGCATCGGAGCCATCCGCCCAAGCGTAGCCGCGGCTGTAGGATCACGCCGTGGACACCCCGCCCCGCACGGCGGAGCTCGTGGTGATCGGCGGGGGCATCGTCGGCGCCGCAACCGCGTTCTACGCCGCCCGCGCCGGCATCCGCTCGGCCCTGATCGAGATGCGCCCGGCGCTGTGCACGCTGACGACGCCCGTCTCGACCGGGGCCTTCCGGCTCCAGTTCTCGACCGAGGAGGAGCTGCGGCTGGTCGAGGAGTCAGTCGCGCTGTTTCGGAACTTCGCCGACGTCACCGGCCAGCGCGAGTACGACCCCTCGATCCGGGCGCAGGGCTATCTGTGGCTGACGCGCTCGCCCGAGCGGGCCGCCGAGCAGCGCGCGCTCGTCGAGCGCCAGCACGGATGGGGCGTGGCGGACGTCGAGCTCCTGGCCGGCGACGAGCTGCGGCGGCGGTTCCCGTACGTCGCGGACGACGTCCTCCAGGCCCGCTTCCGCGCCGGCGACGGCTTCATCGACACCCGCGCCGTGACGATGGGCCTCGCGACCGCGTCCGGCGCGACCGTCGTCACCGGGTGCCGGGCCGAGGGCTTCGACCTGGCCGGGGGGCGGCTGCGGGGCGTGCGCACGTCGCTCGGGACGATCGAGACCGATCGCGCGGTGATCGCCTGCGGGCCGCTGTCCGGCGGAGTCGCGGGCCGGGCGGGAATCGAGCTTCCGATCGCCACGGTGCGCCGGCACAAGCTGGTCATGCCGGACGTGCCCCAGGTGCCGGCCGGCGCGCCGATGACGATCGACGAGGACTCGGGCGCCCACTGGCGGCCGGCCCTGCACGGCGCGTGGCTGCTGTTCACCGACCCGGCCACGCCGCCGTCGGAGCCGACGGACGCCGTCCCCGCCGACCCCGGCTTCGCCTTCGAGCTGCTCGACCCGGCCAGCCCGACGGCTGTCGCGCAGACCGCGCCGTTCTGGGCGGACGTGTGGGAGCGCAACGCCGCCCACTGGATCGTGCAGGCGGGCCAGTACACGATGACCCCCGACCACTGGCCGCTGATCGGCGAGACGGCCGTCGGCGGCCTCTACGTGAACACCGGCTACTCCGGCCACGGGATCATGCTCTCGCCCGCAGGCAGCCGTCGCCTCGCCGACCTGCTCGCCGACTCGCTCGCGCCGGCGGACAACATCTTCCGGCCCGACCGCGAGCCTCGCCCGCGGCCGCCCGAGACGCTCTAGCGACGGCGCAGGAAGCGGCGCGCGGGGCGCAGCTTGAACGCGGCCTCGAGGTCGGCGGTCGCGAACGGCCCGGTGCCGCCCTCGCCGACCGCGTAGCGGTACACGGCCAGCCGGAACACCAGGATGAGCGCCGATTGCGCCGCGATCAGCGCCGCCACCGCGACGATGGCGAGCGCCGTCAGCCCGTAGCCGGCGACGTACCCCGCCTGTCCGATCACCACGCCGAGCGCACCGACGCCGACGAAGGCGAGGACGACGAACCCCGAGCCGAAGCCGATGAGCGCGGCCCCCGTGACCGACTCGCCCCAGGTGCGACGGATCGTCGACGCGGAGCGCCGCAGGGCCGTACCGACGCCGACGTCCTCGAGGGCGAGCACCGGGACGACGAAGAAGCTCGCGAGCGACCAGGCGATATCGCCGACCCACTCGACCAGCCGCCCGGCGACCCCGCCGGCGGGAAGCTGCTCGAGCGAGCGTAGGACGACCCCGACCACGGTCGCGACGAATGCCCACGAGGCAACAGCCCACAGGCGCGACCGGGCGCGCTCGAACGCCTCGGCGGTCGTCATCGGGCGGCCGTCGATCGTCGCGGCGGCGAGCGAGTAGAAGGCGACGTTGAAGTACGTCACGACGAACGTTGCCGGGTAGGCGCCGATGGCCGCGTCGAGGAAGAGGCGCCCACGCGAGTGATGGTCGACGATGTCCAGCGCCCAGGGCCCGAACAGCAGCACCGAGCCGGCGATCTGGATGAGCATCGAGACCGCCGGGATCACCAGCAGCCCCGGCCGCAGCCGCACCACCGACCAGCTCAGGCGGCTGAGCCGCACACCGCGGGCGATCCGGCCCTCATCCATCGTGGTGCGATCCTACCGGAGTCGCGTCAGCGCTTCCAGAGCCCTGCGCGGCGGCGCAGCACCGGGGTGGTGCTGGGCGGTCGGCGCCGGTCCTCGGGCCGGTCGTCGTCGTAGGCTGCGAGCCGGCCGAGCGCCGACTCGACGTCGCGCTCGCTCAGGGTCGGGCCCGAGCCGTCGGAATGGCGGCCGGTGAGGCGGGTGCGGATGTTCGTGCCCATGTTCTTCTCCTCGTCGCTGCCGCCTCGCGGCGGCGGAAACCTGACTCCAGTGTGCGGGCGGCTCCGCCCGCGTCAACCCCCTGCCGGGGGAGATTCAGAATTCGTTCAGCGGCCCTCAAGCCCGCGGAGAAATATGCCGACCGGCTAGAATTACGAACGGCCCCGCCACGCGTGCAGCCGCGCGCCAGAGTGGCGACGGCACTCCGATGAACCCTCCGACCGGTCTTTCCATGACGCCCGATTCGCATGCCGCCGATTCCGCAGTCCGCCGCCTGGCGATCAGCCAGGGGCTGTCGTACGCCGGCCGCGGCGCGGCGCTGACGGCGCTCATCTGGGCGCTCTACTCGGCCACCTCCTCGGCGTGGTGGCTGTCGGCCGCCATGCTCGCGATCTTCGGCGCAGCGACGGCGGTGTCGCCGTGGACCGGGCACGTCGGCGACCGCCGCGACCGCCGGGTCGTCATCATGGTCTCCGCGGCCCTCGCCGCCGTCGGCTTCGCCGTCTGCGCGCTGCTCGTATGGCGCGGCGAGCTGCTGGCGACGATCCTCGTCACCATCGCCGCCGGGTGCACGCAGGGCGCGCTCACGGCCGCCGTGCAGGGCGCCGTCCCGAACCTGGTCGCCGACGATGAGCTGGCCCGCGCCAACAGCCTGGCGGGCGCGTTCAAGAGCGCCGGCTACATGCTCGGCCCCGGCATCGGCGGCGGGCTGCTCGCCGTCACGAGCGCGACCGGCGTGTTCGCGGTCTCGGCGCTGATGATGGCCGTCTCGGCCGCCCTCATGGTGGGCATCCGGGCGCCGTTCCACTCCGAGCGCCACGACGAGCTCGGCGGCCGCATGGACGGCTACCGCCAGCTCATGGCCGACCGCTGGATGCGGCGGCTGACGCTCGCCTGGGCGCTGATCATGGTCGGCATCGGCCCCGTGATCGTGGCCGAGGTGATCCTCGCCCACCACTTCCGGGTCGGCTCGGTCGGCTACGGCCTGATCTCCGTCTTCTGGGACGGGGGCGGCGTGGCCGGCGCGATCCTGGGCGCGCGCCTGCGGCGCCGGTTCGAGCAGGCGGCGGTCGTCGGCGGCAGCGCCTCCATCGCGACCGGCCTCGCCATCGTCGGGCTCACGCCGGTCTTCTGGCCGGTTCTGGTCGGCATGCTGATCGCCGGCGTCTTCGACTCGTTCGGCACGGTTGCCGCGCAGAACGTGCTGCAGCGGCGCACGCCCGACCGGATCCGCTCTCGGGTCTCGGCCGCGCTCGACGCGATCGTGCTCGGCGCGATGGGGCTCTCCTTCGCGCTCGGCGCGCCGCTCGTCACCTGGCTCGGCCCGCAGGGCGTCTACCTGGCCGCCGCAGGCCTGACCGTCGTCGCCACGCTCATGCTGCTGCCCGCGCTGCGGCACATGCCCGAGCCGGTCGTGCTCACGCCGCGGCGCTCGCGCCCGGCCGAGACGGGCCGGACGCGGCCCGAGCCGCGCCGCGAGCACATGCGTCGCCCGTCCCTGCGCCTTCCGCGCCGGCCTAGGCGGACGCGCGACCGCGTCTAGTCGACCGGGAATCGGGGACTGTCCCCGTGTGCGGGGACAGTCCCCACCTGACCCTCAGGCGGCTGCGAGGATGACCTGCTCGTAGAACTCGCCCGCCCGGCGACCGGTGCGGCGGTTCACGTGGCGCAGCCGCTGCTCGCGGATGCGCAGGCCGGCGCCGTCGAGGATCGTGCTGAAGAGCTCGCGCGAGTCGTCGACGACCAGCACCACCGGGGCGCCGGGGGCGAGGAACCGGCGCGCGTTCGCGAACACCGCGGTCATGTCGCCGACGTAGGCGTCGATCGCCGCCCGGCCCGTCCCCCGCCAGGGGGTGCCGATCTCGTCGGCACGGCGCTCGTCGAGCCCGAGCAGCTCGAAGGCGTAGCGGTGCTGCTCGTGGTAGTCGATGCGGCCCGGGTACGGCGGCGAGGTGATCAGGCCATCGAGGCGCAGGCCGTAGTCGGCGCAGCGGGCGTCGGCGTGGAGCACCTCGGCCCGGACGTCCGCGCGCAGCCCGGCGTACTCGCGCACCCGCCGGATCGTGTCGAGCGTGTAGCGGCGCAGGAACTTGGCCGCCTCGGCCGTGGGGGCGCACACGCGCGAGTGCTTGCGGCACTGGTACGGGCCCGTCTGCGGCGCGCGGGGGAAGTCGAGCTCGAAGTGCGTCGTCAGCCGGGCCGAGCGGGCGGCGCGGCTCAGCACCACGCGGGCCAGGTCGGCGTGCTCTGCCTGCCGGCACAGGGCGGCGCGGTAGCGCAGCAGCTGCTCCAGTGCGTCAGGGTGGTACCAGGCTCGCAGGTAATCGCCCGGAGGCACGCCGCCGGCGTTCCCGACCGCAGCCTCGGCCGCCCCGAGCACGGCGATCAGGTCGCGCTCGACCGCAACGGCGTCGTAGCGGGCGGTCTTGACGGTCGAGAGCAGGACGTTGAACGCGGACACGTCCACCCCGACGCTGTTCGCCCCGAACGTCGTGCACTCGACGAGGGTCGTCCCGCTGCCGGCGAACGGGTCGAGGACGCGCTGGCCAGGCCGGAAGTGGCGGGCCAGGAACCGCTCGACCAGCTGGGGGACGAACTTCCCCAGGTACGGATGCAGCCGGTGCACGTGCTTCGTGCGCAGACGCTCGGGCAGCTCGTGCTCGGCCCAGCTCAGCTCCGGGTCGAAGCTGCGCTCGGCGAGATCGGCGTAGAGCGCCTGCTGGGTCGGCATGCCCGCGAGGATAGCCGGGGGTCAGGACGCCGCCCGCGGCGGCGCGGAGGCCGGCGCGGTGCTGATCAGCGTACGCCGGCCGACCCGCTTGCGCACCGCCGCGAGGCCGCTGCGGCGCAGCGCTCCACGCGCCCGCATGGCGGCGATCTGGGCCAGCTCGGCGGGGCCGACCTGAGCCTCGGCGGCCGTCTCGACCGGCAGCCCGCGCAGACGCGCGCGGCGCAGCTCCGCGCGCAGCTGCGGCCCGCGTACCGAGCCCGGCTCGACCCAGACGCCGACGGTGCCACCCGCCGACGCAGCCGCGCGGGCGACGGCCGGCGCCAGCGTCATGCCGACGGCGCCGATCGCGTCCTGCGCGTCGAGGGTCGCCTGCAGCGAGGCAAGCACCACGAGCTTGCAGCCGTACTCGCGCCGCAGCGCCTCGACCATGTGCGTGACCCGGTCGCACACCACCGCGCCGGGCCTGCGGGCATACGGCGCGTAGGCGTGGTCGGCGATCAGCACGACGTCCTCACGCGGCATCAGCCGCTGCAGCTCGTCCGCCACGCGCAGCCCTTCCCAGCCCTCGGCCAGGATCCCGACGGGCGCCGAGGCTACGCTCTCGGCCGCGTCTTCTCCGGGTCGTAGATCGGGTAGTTGGAAACGATTGCCGGGACCGACCGGCCGTCGCCCAGCGTCACCTCGACCTGCGTCTGGGGCACCGCCAGGTCGGTCTCGATACAGGCCATCGCGATCAGCCGCTCGACCGTCGGGGAACGGCCGGCCGACGGCGACGTGAGCTTGCCGACGTGCCGCCCGTTGCGCGTGACCGGGGTGTTGTACTCCGGCGGCTCCTCCCCGGCGATCAGGAGCGTGACCATCCGGTGCGTGATCCCGGCCTCATGCTCGCGGACGAGCGCGTCGCGCCCCACGAACTCGTCCTTGTCCAGCTTGATCATCCGGTCGAGGTTCATGTGGAAGGGGCTCGTCACGCCCTGGAAGTAGTCATAGCCGAGGAAGATCAGCCCGGCCTCGATCCGCAGCGACTCGACCGCGGCGAGGCCGTAGGGGCGGATGCCCATGTGGGCGCCGGCGTCGAGCAGCCCCTGCCACAACCGCTCCGCCCCGGCGGCGGGGCAGAACACCTCGTAGCCGATCTCGCCCGAGTAGCCGGTGCGCGACACCCAGCAGCCGTCGACGCCCGCCACCGTGACCGGCTCGGGGAAGAACCGGAAGTAGCGCAGCGACTCGACGTCGGCGTCGGTCAGGCCGGCGAGCAGCTCCCGCGACCGCGGCCCCTGCACCTGGAGGTGCGGGATCTCGAACGTGTGCTCCTCGATCTGGACGTCGAGGTCGCCCGTGACCCGGAGGAAATGGTCGAGGTCGGTGTCGAGCGCCGTCACCACCATGACGTCGTCCGCGGTCTTGCCGCGGTAGACGACCCCGTCGCCGAGCATCTTGCCGTTCTCGTCGCAGAACGGGCCGTACCGGCACTGCCCCACCTCGAGCCCGGCCATGTTGGACGTGAAGATGCGGTCGGCGGCGCGCAGGGAGTCGGCGCCCTTGAAGAACCACTTGCGCAGCGGGCTCTCGTCCCAGATCCCGACCGACTCGCGCACCGTGTGGTGCTCGGCGATCGGGTCGCCGAAGTCGCTGATCCAGTCCCAGCCCTCCCACTCGGCGAAGGTGCCG
>JAICJM010000082.1 GCA_025928435.1 Thermoleophilia bacterium | reverse complement strand
CGTGCGCGGGTGGTAGCTCTCGTTGAACAGCTCGAGCCCCGCCTCGACCGCATCACGCGGGTCGGCGGGGAGCGCCTCCGGCGAGAACGGCTCGGGGACGCCGCGGCGCTGGCGCGAGCCGCCGAGGAAGCCCTTCAGCCCGCGGGGCCGGCTCCGGACCGACTGCAGCTGGAGCGGCACGCTGAGGGAGCCCTCGCGGATCCAGCCCAGCGCGTCGGCCTGGTCGACGCAGAGCTCGCAGACGCGCGCGTCGGCCCCTTCGGGGCTCTCATACGGGACGAGGCGCTCACCCAGAAGGAGCGTCCGCCCGCAGACGGCGCACGCTGTTTCGATGTCGTTGCGGCGGATATCGATCATTCGAGGCAGTCCGGCAGGGGGCGCCAAGAGGCCGAGTATACCGGCGCCTCCGGGCGCTCGTCGACGCTGGAGCCGGGCCCGCGCGCTTCTGGCAGGCGCGGGATTCGCTCGTGGATTCCTGCACCCGGGTGCACGTGGTCGGTATTCCGCAGCGTGGAGCAACCGTAAAGAAACCGCCGCACGTGGGCGCAAACGCGCTCCGGGAGCAACGGAAGGCGGTTGCCGGGGCCGCACGGGCGGGGTAGTGTCCCGGCGCTGAAGGGGGGCGACACCACCGCGAAGACGCGCAGACCCATCGCCTTGACCATGCTGATGGCTGTCACCGCGGCCGGCGCCGGAATCGCGCCCGCCGGGGCGGCGGCGTCCGTCTCGAGCCAGCGCTCGCAGGCGGCGATCGTCATGCACCGCATCGAGGTGCTCAACTGGCGCCGCTCGCACCTGCTCAAGCTCGAGGCGGCCGCGCGGGAGAACCTGCGCAACCTGCGCGGCTCCATCCGGAACATCAGCGACGCGATCGTGTCGCAGCAGGCCGGCCTCCAGGCCGACCAGGACGCGCTCGCCGCCGCGCTGGTCGGCGACTACAAGAGCGGCACGGGCACCGACTCGGCGGCCTACGTGCTGGCCTCCGACTCGTTCTCGGACCTGGTCCAGCGGGTCGACGAGGTCGCGCGGATCAACTCCTCGTCGTCGGACCTGCTACGCCAGATCCGCGTCGCCCAGAGCACGCTCCGGCGCCAGCGGGCCGAGCTCAGTGCTCGCGCGGACGCGCGCACGCGCGAGGTCACCCGCCTCGCGGCCGCCCAGCGGGGTCTCGACGGTGCGATCGCCGATCGCCAGGCGGTGCTCCAGAGCATCGACGCGAGCATCGCGAGCCAGCTGGCCGCGGAGCGGACGCGGCGGAGCGACCTCGCGACCTCGATCGGCGGCCCGCCTCCTCCCGAGCTGGGCGGTGGTGGCGGCGGCTTCAGCGGCGAAGCCAGCTGGTACGGCCCCGGCTTCGCCGGGCAGCGCACCGCCGACGGCGAGATCTTCGATCCCAGCAAGCTCACCTGCGCCAGCCCGTGGCTCGCGTTCAACACCATGCTGCGGGTGACGGACACCGAGACCGGCCGCTCGGTCGTCGTCCGGGTGAACGACCGCGGCCCGTTCGGACGGGGCGTGCTCGACCTCTCCGCCCACGCCGCCCAGGTCGTCGGGCTGACCGGCTGGGCCGAGGTCCAGGTCGAGATCCTCTAAGCACCAAACGGGGTCAGACCCCTTTTGGTGCGTCGACCGTGCGGGTGAATAAAGGGGGTCTGACCCCGTTTATTCACGCCTTGGCGAGCTCCTTCTCCTTGTTTGCCTCGGCGATCACGTGCTGGGCGACGTGCGTCGGGACCTCCTCGTAGCGCAGCAGCGTCATCTGGTAGTCGCCGCGGCCGCCCGTCATCGACGTCAGGTCGGGCGCGTAGGTCAGCACCTCCGCCAGGGGCACCTCGACGTGGATGGTGGTCGAGCCGCCGACGGGGTCCATGCCGCCGACCCGGCCGCGCCGTGACGTCATGTCGCCGATCACGTCCCCCACGCTCTCGTCCGGGACGGAGATGTCGAGCCGCACGATCGGCTCGAGCAGCACCGGATCCGCCTCGGCGAACGCCTTCTTGAACGCCATCGACCCGGCGATCTTGAACGCCATCTCCGACGAGTCGACCGTGTGGTAGGAACCGTCCACGAGCGTCACCTTGACGCCGACCACCGGGCAGCGGGCCAGCTCGCCCTGCTGCATGGCCTCCTGGATGCCCTTGTCGACGGCCGGCCGGAATCCCTGCGGGATCACGCCGCCGACGATCTTGTCGACGAACTCGTAGCCCTCGTGCTCCGCGAGCGGCTCGAGCGTGATGTGGCAGTCGCCGAACTGGCCGCGGCCGCCGGTCTGCTTCTTGTAGCGGCCCTGGGCGCGGGCGGACTTGCGGATGGTCTCCATGTAGGGGACGCGCGGCGGGTGCAGGTTCACCTCGACCCCGAACCGGCGCGCCATCCGCTCGAGCGTCACCTCGACGTGCATCTGCGAGAGCCCCGCGACGATCGTCTCGCCGGTCTGGGCGTCGCGGTGGACGTCGAGCGACGGATCCTCCTCCTGGAGCCGGCGCAGCGACGTGTGGATCTTCTCCTCGTCGCCCTTGTGCTTCGGCTCGATCGCGAACGACACGACCGGCGACGGGAACGCGAGCGGCTCGATCTCGGCGGGCGAGTCGACGTCGGAGAGGACGTCGCCCGTCCCGGTCTCCTTCAGCTTGGCGACGGCGCCGATGGCGCCGCTCGGCAGCGAGTCGACGGGCGCGTGCTCCTTGCCCTGCAGCGAGAGCAGCTGGCCGACCCGCTCCTTCGCGTGCGAGTGGTTGTTCGTGAGCGCCGAGTCGGACGTGAGCGTCCCCGCGAACACGCGCAGCAGGTTGATCTTGCCGCTGTAGGGGTCGGCGATCGTCTTGAACACGTACGCCAGCGTCGACGCCCCGCCCACCTCGGGCACGTTGCGCGCCCGGGCGGGCGACGGCAGCCCCTCGACGATCAGGTCGAGCAGGCCGTGCGTGCCGATGTTGCGGGTCGCCGCGCCGCAGCCGACCGGGAAGATCTCGCCCTCGGTCACGAGCTTCTTGAGGGCCGCGGCCATCTCCTCGCGGGTGATCTCGTCGCCCTCGAGATAGCGCTCCATCAGCTCGTCCGAGGTCTCGGCGACGACGTCCATGAGCTTGTCGTGGTACTCGTCGGCGACCGCCTTGAGGTCGTCGGGGATCTCGGCCGGCTCGTCGTGGACGCCGGCGTCGCCGTCGTGCATGTAGGCCACCATGTGGACGAGGTCGATGACGCCGTGGAACTCGTGCTCGGTGCCGATCGGGAGCTCGACGGCCACGCAGCGGTCGGAGAGACGCGTCTGCAGCCCCTCGAGCGTCGCGAAGAAGTCGGCCCGCTCGCGGTCGAGCAGGTTCACGAGCAGCAGCCGCGAGAGCCCGAGCTCGTCACACCGCCGCCACAGCCGCTCCGTCCCCACCTCGACGCCCAGCACGCCCGAGACGACCACGATCGCGCCCTCGACGACGCGCAGCGTCGAGAGGACGTCGGCCTGGAAGCTCGGCTCGCCCGGCGTGTCGATCAGGTTGATGCTGCGGTCCTGCCACTCCAGGTGGGTGACGGTGGCCGAGATCGACATGCCGCGGCGGCGCTCCTCGTCGTCGTAGTCGGAGACCGTGGACTTCTCGGCCACGCTGCCGAGCCGGTTCGTCGTCCCCGACTCGTACAGGAGCGCCTCGACGAGCGAGGTCTTGCCGGTTCCGCGGTGGCCGATCACCGCCACGTTTCGGATCTTGCCGGTCTCCGTGTTGGGCATGCACTCCTCCAGCTGCGGGTCTGACGTCGGTGGAGGTCAGATTACCGCAGGCCGAGCTAGCGGAGCCGGTCGGCGGAGGCGCGCTCGAGGCTGCCCGAGAGCTTGCCCTTCAGGCGCAGGATCGCCTTGGTGTGCAGCTGGGAGACGCGCGACTCCGTCACGCCCAGCACCTCGCCGATCTCGCGCAGCGTCAGCTCCTCGTAGTAGTAGAGCTGGATGACGGTGCGCTCGCGCTCGGGCAGGCGGCCGATCGCGCCCGTGAGCGAGTCGCGCATCTCCGTGCGCGACATCTCGGTCGACGGGTCGTCGGCGTTCGGGTCCTGGAGCGTGTCGATCAGCGCGACGGTGTCGCCGCCGGAGGACGAGATCGTCCACAGCTCGTCGAGGGCCGCCACCGACGAGCGCGAGATCTGGGCCAGGCTGTCCTGGAACTCCTCCTCGGTGATGCCGAGGTGGCCGGCGATCTCCTCGTCCGTCGGCGGGCGGTGCAGCTTGTGCTCGAGCTCCACCACCCCGCGCTCGATCTCGCGCGCGCGGCTCCGCACCGAGCGCGGCACCCAGTCCAGGGAGCGCAGCTCGTCGATGATCGCACCCTTGATGCGGCTGATCGCGTACGTCTCGAACTTGATGTCGCGGTTCGGGTCGAAGCGCTCGATCGCGTTCATCAGGCCGAGCAGCCCGTAGCTGACCAGGTCGCCCTCGTCGACGTGGGCGGGCAGGCCGGTCCCCAGCCGCCCGGCCACGTACTTCACGAGCGGCGCGTAGGTCAGGATGAGACGGTCGCGCAGGCGCTTGTCGCCGGTGCGCTTGTACTCGGTCCAGATGTCGACTGAGTCGGCGGTCATCGTCATGCTCGTGGGTGCGCGCTCGCGTGCGCCCGCCGCAGATGGCGAACGCTCACGTGGGTGTATACCTGTGTCGTGCCGACCGATGCGTGGCCGAGCAGGTCCTGGATGCTGCGCAGGTCGGCGCCACCCTCGAGCAGATGGGTCGCGAACGTGTGCCGCAGGGCGTGCGGCGAGCGCTCCGCGACGCCGGCCCGCTCGAGCGCCCGCAGCAGGCTGCGGCGCACGTCCGACGGATGCAGCGGGCGGCCGCGGACGCTCACGAACAGGCGCCCCGACGGGCCGGCGGCCATCCGCGGGCGGCCGCGGGCCAGGTAGCGCTGAAGTGCCGCCGTCGCCGCGCCGCCGAGCGGGACGACGCGCTGCTTCCCGCCCTTGCCGGTGACGCGCACATGTTCGGCGTCGAGCCGCACGTCTCCCACGTCGAGGTCACACGCCTCGGCGGCGCGCAGGCCGCAGCCGTAGAGCAGCTCGAGCAGGGCGCGGTCGCGCAGGTCGCGCGGCGAGGCGCCGGCGGGCGCGTCGAGCAAGCGCTCGACCTCCGCCGTGGAGAGCGTGGACGGCAGCGTGCGCGTCCGCTTCGGCCCCGGCACGAGCGTCGCCGGGCTGCGCTCGATCGCCCCCCGGTCGTGCATCCACGCGTAGAGGCCGCGCACCGCGCTCAGCTTGCGGGCCGCGGTGGCCGGCGCGTAGCGCAGCGTCCCCAGATGGGCGGCGTAGCGCCGCAACGTGCGGGTGTCTGCGGCCTCCGGGGCGATGTCCGCGGCCGAGAGCCACCGGCCGAGCTGGCGCAGGTCGGCGGCGTACGCCCGCAGCGTCGCGGGGGACGCGCCACGAGCGCGCATCCAGTCGAGGTACGCGGCGAACGGCTCGCCGGTGGACTGCTCCATCACGGGGCTGGCTACCTGCATCGTGCGGATCGGACTCTAGAGGGTCGTGATTCGCCGGTGAAGGGCCGTGCCCTCCCGGTCACCCCCGCCGCGGGCCCAGGTCGCGCCGGGCCAAGTCGGCCATCCACAGCCCGATCGCGCCCGCGGCGAGGGTCACGACCCACTCCCCGGCCATGGCCGCCGCGACGGCGATCGCCAGCATGCCGAGGCAGATCGCCACGAAGAGGATGCCGCGGGCGCGGTAGCGGGGCCGGGCGGGCCGCATGCGGCAACGCTATCGCCGCGGGGGCGGCTCAGCGGCGATGGAGGATGGCGAAGCGCTGCTGGGCGACGCCGTGGATCCCGGTGAAGTCGCCGCCGACGTACAGGTTGCCGCGGCCGGCGGCGAGCGCCCACACGCCCAGCACGCCCGCGTTCGAGTTCACATCCGGGTTCCAGCCCATGAGCTTGCCCTTGAACGAGAGCATGAACAGCTTGTGCCGCTCGATGCGCTTGCTGTGGCCGTGCTCGACCAGCTTTGCGTTCTTGCGGGGCGCGACGTAGTCGCCGTGCATCCCGAACACGCCCCGGCGCCCGAGGCAGGTGACCGCCTGGATGTTCCCGTCGGTCATGTAATACCACTTGAGGTGGCCCTTGAGCCCGTACGCGAGCGACGTCCCGCCGGGCCCGCCCTCGGCCGCGTAGACGCGCCTGCCGCAGACGGCGAGGTCGAGGATGTCCGAGTGGGGATGGCTCGCCCAGCCCACCAGCCGGCCGCGACCCTGGCCGAGCGCGGCGATCTTCTCCTGGCCGGAGCGGCCGTTCACCGACGTGAAGAGGCCGCCGACGATCACCCGCGACGTCCGGGCCGACAGGACGATGTCGCGCACCTCGTGGTTCGTCGTCGGATGCCAGCGCGTGCTCACGCGGAAGCGCGAGCCGTGCATCACGAGCTTGGCCAGGTTCTGGCGCCGCCGCTCGCCGACGTGGCCGAAGCTGCCGCCGATGTAGAGGCGGCCCATGCGCGAGACCGCGACCGCGCGCACGGTGCCGGTGATGCCGAGATCCGGGATCCGGGGGGCGAGCCGGCCGGTGCGCAGATTGAAGGCCGCGAGGCCGTGGCGGGGGTGCCCGCCGATCGACGAGAACTGCCCGCCGACGTACAGGAACCGGTGGTTGGGCGAGACGGCCAGCGCATAGACGCGGCCGCTCAGCTTGGGGTGGAAGGCGCGCCGCAGCTTCCCGGTGCCGGCCCGCTCCGCCGCCAGGTACATGCGGGTCTTCGCGCCGCCGCTGTGATTGCCGACCACGGTGAAGTTGCCGCCGAGGTAGACCCAGCGGCCGGCGCGGACGATGTCGTCGACGCGGCCGAGCTCCTTGTTCGACTGCGTCCAGCCGGGCGCAAGCACCTGCCAGGCCCGGAGGGGCTTGACGGCGGGAGTTCGGGCGGCCGACGCCGGCTGGGCCGCCGTCAGAAGAGACGCCGTGGCCGCCGCCGTCAGGGCAGCACACCGGAGCAGCTGGGTGCGCGATGGCAGGGGCAAGACGCGCGGCACCGTACCGGTTCTCCGGCTGCGGTGCGACGGCTGCCCGACTTCACTTACAGAATTTTCAAGCTGTCCTCGCGAACTACACTCGGCCTTCATGACTTCGCCCGTCCCCGGGTCGCTGATCGACGACTTCCGCCGCGACGGCGCGGTGTGCGTGCGCCGCGCGTTCTCGGACGCCGAGGTCGGGCTCGTGGCCGAGGGCATCGAGCGCAACCTCGCCGACCCCAGCCCGCGCGGCATCGTGGCCAGCCGCGAGGAGGACGCGGGCCGGTTCTTAGAGGACTTCTGCAACTGGGACCGCATCCGCGAGTACGAGCGGTTCATCCGCGAGTCGAGGGCGGCCGCGATCGCCGGGGCGCTCATGGGCTCGCAGCGGGTCCGGCTCTACCACGACCACCTGCTGGTGAAGGAGGCCGGGACGGCGCAGCCGACGCCCTGGCACCAGGATCAGCCCTACTACAACATCGACGGGGCGCAGACCTGCAGCATGTGGATGCCGGTCGACCCGGTGCCGCGCGACGCGACGCTCGAGTTCGTCGCCCGCTCCCACCTGGGGCCGTGGTTGATGCCGCGGTCGTTCATGGACGACCAGGCGCACTGGTTTCCCGAGGGCAGCCTCGAGGAGCTGCCGGAGATCGACCGGGAGACGGCTCCAATCGTCGGCTGGGCGCTCGAGCCGGGCGACGCCGTGTTCTTCCACATGCTGACGCTGCACGCGGCCGGCGGCTCGCAGACGCGGCGGCGCGCGTTCTCGGTCCGGTTCCTGGGCGACGACGTCGTGCACGCGCCGCGCGAGTGGCGCACCTCGCCGCCGTTCCCGGGGCTGGTCGACGAGCTGCCCGCCGGAGCGGCCATGGAGCACCCGCTGTTCCCGGTTGTCTGGGAGTCGTCCCCGGCGCTGCGGTAGGCTGCTTGACGTTCCCGCGGCGGCGGGCATAGGATCACCGGCGTGCCTGGGCCGGGACGCCGGCCGGGTCAGGGCACGAGGCGCCGGGCGGGGACGCCGGCGGTGGGACGTGGGGCGAGGGGGGCCCGAGATCGGATTCCTGAGACACATCGCTGCAGACTCGGTCATGCTCCGGCCGGTCGACCTGCACAACTGCGAGGGGTTCGCGGTCTACACCCCCGACCAGCGCCGGATCGGCCGCGTCGCGCACCTGATCTACGGCAGCGACGTCGACACGCCCGAGTCCGTCGCGGTCGTGCGCCACGGGCTCACCGGCACCCAGACCGAGGTCATCCCCATCGGCCGGATCGACCTCATCAACGCGACGACCCAGATCGTCCAGCTGCGCGACGAGTAGCGACGCGGTCCGGGCGGCGAGGGCTGTCGATTCCGCGGACGCCCGTTCGTCTCCCCTCCAGCCCGGCCATCCGGCCGGGACGACCCACGAGGAGGAGCGCCATGTCCGACGTCACGATCAAGCGGATCGACGAGTTCGACACGCCGAACGGCGGCGGGTTCTGCCGCGCCCGTGCCAGCCTGGGCGTTTCGGCGTTCGGGATGCAGGTGGAGCAGTTCCCGCCGAACTTCCTCCACCACCCCGAGCACGACCACTCCGACGACGGCCAGGAGGAGGTCTACACCGTCCTCTCCGGCAGCGCCACGCTGCACGTCGGCGACGAGGAGCACCGGCTCGTCCCGGGCGTCTTTGTCCGCGTCGGCCCGGGCGAGCGGCGCCAGATCACGACGGGCGCCGAGCCCGTCCAGCTGCTCGCGATCGGCGGGACGCCGGGCGCGTCCTACTCGCCGCCGGCGTTCAGCGAGATCGGCGTCGCGCTGCCCGGCTGAACCGGCCCTAGGAGAAGTCGGGGGACGCGTCGTGGGGCGCGGCGGCGCGTCCCTTCGGCTCCTCCCAGTCCTCCTGGCGCCCGAGGGCGGTCAGGTCGAGGAACGTGTAGGCCGCGGCGAGGTACTCGGTTCCGCGCGCGTACGTCGTGTTCGTGTGGAAGACATCGTCCCCGTCGCGCAGGAACGCGCTCACCGCCGGCATCTCGATCGGCTGCTTCGCCTCCAGCACCCACGCGGCGGCGGGCGCCGTCTCGATCTCGGCCCCCGTGCGAAAGTTCACCTCGAGCGGCGCGACCGACTCGTCCAGGGTGACGTGGAAGTCGTAGTTGAAGTCGGTGCCGTCCGAGGAGTACCACGGGATCGTCCACCCCCGGCGGCGGCGGTAGTCCTCGAGCCTGGCGATCGGGGCCCGCGAGACGAGCGCGAACGTCGTGTCGCGGGCGTGCAGGTGTGTGATCACGCCGTCGGAGATCTCGTCGACGCCCGCCGTGCAGCCCGAGCAGCCGTTCTCCCAGTCGGGGCCGAACATGAAGTGCTGGACGATCAGCTGGCGCCGGCCGTCGAACATGTCGAGGAGGGAGCCCTCGCCGTCCGGGCCCGTGAAGACGTAGTCCTTCTCGATGCGCACCATCGGCAGACGGCGGCGGTCGGCGTTCAGGGCGTCCTGCATGCTCGTGAGCTGCTTCTCACGGGCGAGCAGATCACGGCGGGCGGCGAGCCACTCGGCGCGGCTGGCGATCTCGGGCAGACTCATGCGTACCTCCTCGGGAGGGCGGGGTGGGGCGATGGCTTCACGAGCTCTGATCGTCGACGGGCGCAGAACTCATCGGCCGCCGGGCAATTCCCCGAGCCGATCCTCGAGCGCCCTCAGGTATCCGGCGCGCGTCCCGTCGTCGACCGAGTCGGCGGCATACGCGATGAACGGCTCGAGCACCTCCATCCCGGTGTATGCCAGCGTCCCGTACAGGAGCGGGTGCAGCACGTGCCCGAGCTCGCCCACCCGGTCTGCGCGGAACTGCTCGCGCTCGTAGGACGAGGTCATGACGAGCATGCCCCGCTTCGACCCGAGGAATCCCGACCAGGCCGGCACAGCGGGGTAGCTGTACGCGACGCCGTTGGCGAACACCCGGTCGATCCAGCCCTTCAGCATGGCCGAGACGGAGAACCACCACATCGGCGAGACGAGGACGAGCAGGTCGGCGGCCGTGAAGAGGTCGATGTGGCGCGCCAGGTCGGTGGCGAACGTGTGGCCGCCGGCGGCGTGCAGCTGCTCGTCCATCGGCTGCAGGCGCTCGGGGATCGCCCGGTCGGTGAAGTCCCGCTCCGTGAGCACCGGATCGAAGCCCTCGCGGTAGAGGTCGAGGAGCGTCACGTCCCAGGCGGCGGCCTCGAGCGAGCTGACCGCGGTGCCGGCGAGCGCGGCGGCGAAGGAGGTCGGCTCGGGATGGGCGAGCACGACGAGAGCCGTGCCCGTGGAATCGTCCCCGCTCGGCATGGCGCGGGATCGTACCGCCCGCGCAGCCCGGTGCCCGGCGTGACTGCCGTGACTGACGCCCTCCCGGCCGGGCGGTAGGCTCGACAGCCCCTGACCGACCGAGAGGTGCCGCCGTGGCCGACCAGCCGAACATCCGCGTTTCGACCGTCTTCCTGCCCGTCGCCGACCAGGGCCGCTCCCTGGCGTTCTTCCGCGATCAGCTCGGCTTCGACGTCCGCTCGGACACGACGTACGGCGAGGATGCCCGCTGGATCGAGGTGGCGCCCCCGGGATCGACGACCGTCATCTCCCTGAACGGCCCGAGCGACCAGCGCCCGGAGTTCCAGCCCGGCGCCATGGCCTCGTTCTCGTTCGACACCGACGACCTCGACGCGGCGATGGCCGTGTTCTCGGGCCGCGGAGTCCAGTTCGACGAGCCGATCCGCATGCCGCCGCCGGTTCCGCCCATGGTCTACTTCCGCGACCCGGACGGCAACCAGATGCTGCTCGTCCAGCGCGGCGACTGATTCAGGCGAGCGCGTCCTCTCGACGCTCGTGGATGGGCACGGCTCCATCGAACCCGAGCACCGTGAAGAGGCTCCGGGGCGGCGTTCCCGGCGCCACCACGAACCGCATCCGCGGGGGCATGTCACGCCGGTATGCCTCCAACAGGGCGCCGGCGACGCTGCTGTCGATGAAGGGGGCGTCGGTCAGGTCGATGATGATGACGCCCTCGCCGACAGCGGCATCGCGGAGGCGCTCGCGGACGAGGTCCACGGTCGAGATGTCGTGCTCGCCGTGAAACGAGACGACCCGGGCGTCGTCGACGCTCTCGATGCCGACCCATGCGTCGGGCGGGTTGACGTTGGCGTCACCGTCGTTCATCGGTTGCTCCGGGCACAGGTGACCCACGTGTGGGTACACCGATGCAGCGGCCTGCAACGTTACACCGCCCGAATCGCGCGGGCCGGCTACAGGGGTGGCAGGATTCGAACCCGCGACCTACGGTTTTGGAGACCGCCGCTCTACCAGCTGAGCTACACCCCTTTGCGGAGGCGCATTCTACCGGCGGTCAGGCGGGCAGCAGGCCGTCCAGGGCGTCCGGCAGGCCGGAGAGCTCGGTGAGCTCGACCGTCGCCCGCGGGTCGCCCGTCTCGCCGAGCCGGTTGATCCAGATCGACGGGAGGGCCATCTCGGACGCGGGGGCGATGTCGTGGAAGCGGCTCGCGCCGACGTGCACGTGGCGGCCGCGCGACTCGGGATGCTGCTCATCGAACCGGCGCCAGTGGCCGGGGGCGGGCTTGTAGGAGCCCACGTCCTGCGCGACGATCACGTCGGCGAACTCGACGCCGAGCTTCGGGACGGACGAGGCGATCAGGTCGCGGTCGCAGTTCGAGAGGATGACGAGCCGCCACCCGCGCCGGTCGGCCTCGGCGAGCGAGCCGGGCACCTCCGGGAACGCCGGCCAGCTCGGGAGCGAGTGCGACATCGCGTGGACGTCCCCCGGCGCGAGCTCGCCGCCGCGTTCGCGGGCGAGCATCGCCGTGACGAGGTCGAGCACCTCGCGGTACGTGCGATACCGCTCGGCCTCCACCCCGGGCTCGAGCTCGTGGTAGCGGACGAGCAGGGCATCGGCGTCGTCCTCGCCGAACAGGCGGGCGAGCGTCGCGCGGATACCCGCGTTCCAGTCGATCAGCGTGCCGTAGCAGTCGAAGGTGGCGAACCGGTCGGCGTCCATGCGCGGGCCAGCGTATACCGGCCCGCCGGGTCGCGCACGAGCCAGCCCTCCACCTCGAGCCGCGAGAGCAGCGCCGCGGTGCGTCCGGCGCCGCCCGGGCCGGCGACCTCGTCGGGGAAGGCCGGCGCGGCGCTCAGCCGCTCGAGCAGGGCGCGCGCGGCGGCATCGGCGGGCGGCGGATGCAGGACGGGCTCGTCGATGCCGAGCCAGACGGCGAGGTCGGCCTCGTCCTCGACAAGCCCCGCGCCCGCCTTGATGAGGCCGTTCGTCCCGGCGGCGGCCGACGACCCCGCGGCGCCGGGCACGGCGACGACGTCGCGCCCGAGATCGAGCGCATGGTCGGCGGTGATCAGCGCGCCGCTCCGTGCCCTGGCCTCGACCACCACCAGGGTGCCGGCAAGCGCCGCGATCAGCCGGTTGCGGGCCGGGAAGCGCCACGGCGCCGGTGCCGTCCCGGGCGGGTACTCCGAGATCACGAGCCCGACCTCGAGGATGCGCTCGTAGAGGCCCCGGTGCCGGCGCGGATAGGCGACGTCGGTCCCGCAGCCGAGGACGGCGATCGTCGGCCCTCGCGCGTCGAGGGTGCCGCCGTGGGCCGCAGCGTCGATCCCGAGCGCCATGCCGCTGACGACGGTCACTCCTCCCCCGCCCGCGAACGCCCCCAGGCGGCGGGCGATGCGCAGCCCGGCGTCGGTCGGCCTGCGCGCGCCGACGATGGCCACCGCACCGCCCGGCGCGGGCAATGGCGCGTCGACGAGGGCACCGCGCAGGAAGACCGCGAGCGGCGGGTCGTGCAGGTCGCGTAGCGCCGCCGGATAGGCGAGCTCGTCGACGGTCGCGCACACCGTGCCGGTCGCGGCCAGCTCGGCCCGGTAGGCCGCCACGTCGGCTCGGCGGGCCCGGCGGAGCTCGCGTGCGAGCGACTCCGGGACGCCCAGCCGGTCGAGGGCAGCCGGCGCCGCCGCGAGCAGCCGCTCCGGCCCGCCGGCGCGGCGCGCAATCGCGCCCGGCTCGATCCCGGTCTGCGCCCCTGCGATGACGACGCGGAGGGCGGCCTCGGCGCTCACGCTCCCGCCCCCCGGAAGGAGAGCGCCTCGGCCATGTGGTCGCCCGACGCGGTCTCGGCGCCCTCGAGCGCGGCGATCGTCGCGGCGACCCGCCGGGCGCGGTCGGCGCCGCGGCCCGAGAGCAGCATCCCTTCGACTGCGCGGTCGAGGAGCGCCCGGGCGTCGTCGCCCGCCGGAGGCGGGAGCTCGGCCAGCCGCCGCCGGGCGCGCGCCACCCGGCCCGCGACGGTGGCGCTGTCCTCTCCCGGCGGGGCATGCGCGTCGGCCCGCGGCGCCTCGACCCGCAGGTCGAGCCGGTCGAGCAGCGGGCCGCTCACCCGCGACCGATAGGCGTGGAGCCGCTGGGGCGCGCAGGTGCACTCGCGTTCGGGGTCGCCGGCCATGCCGCACGGGCACGGATTCATCGCCGCGACGACCATGCACCGGGCGGGCAGCCGCACGCTGCCCGCGACGCGCGAGACGAGCACCTCGCCGTCCTCGAGCGGCATGCGCAGGGCCTCGAGCGCGCCCCGGTTGAACTCGGGCAGCTCGTCCAGGAAGAGCACGCCGCGATGTCCGAGTGTTAGTATTTCACCCATGAGCGACCGACCGAAGGATCTTCAGCCCGGCTGGGCCATCTACACCCGCCTCTCCGAGGACCGCGACGGCACACAGACCGCCACCGCCCGCCAGGAAGCCGACGCGCGCAAGCTCGCCGCCGACCGCGATTGGACGGTCAGCGAGGTCTTCACCGACGTCGACCTGTCCGCCTTCAACCGGCGCGTCCGCAGGCCCGGGTTCGAGCAGCTGCTCGACGCGCTCGCCGCCGGCCGCGTCGCCGGCGTGATCACGTGGAAGCTCGACCGGCTCACCCGGCAACCGCGCGACCTCGAGCGGCTCCTCGATGCGCTCGAACACGGCGGCGCCGGCCTCGCGTCCGTGCACGACCCCGTCGACGTCAGCGGCCCCATGGGCCTCGCAATGCTGCGGATCGGCGTCGTCATGGCGAACGTCGAGAGCTCGAACATCTCGATCCGCGGCCGCCGCAAGGCCGAGGAGCTCGCCCGCGCCGGCGCGCCGACCACCGGCGGGACACGCGCGTTCGGATACACGAAGGATCGGCGCGGCCTGGTCGACGCCGAGGCGCGGCAGATCCGGGAAGCCGCGAGCCGCGTCCTGGCCGGCGAGTCGACTCGCGGGATCGCGCGGGCGTGGAACGACGCCGGCGTGCCGACGCCGACCGGCGGTACGTGGGTGCCGGGCGTCGTCGCGCGCCTACTCCGCGCGCCGCTGATCGCCGGCCTTCGTAGCCATCGCGGCGACGTCGTCGCCGAAGGCGCGTGGCCGGCCATCATCGACCGCGACACACACGACCAGCTCCGCCTCGCCCTCGACCCCGCCACGCGCCGCACGACCCGCGGCCGCCCACGCACCTACCTCCTCAGCGGCGGCATCGCCCGGTGCGCCGTCTGCGGTGCCGCGCTCGTGTCACGGCCCCGCGAGGACGGCCGCCGCCGGTACGTCTGCGCGCGCGGCCCGGGCCTGCCCGGCTGCGGGGCGATCGCCATCATGGCCGACGACCTCGAACAGGTCATCACCGAGGCCGTGATCGCGCGGCTCGCGTCCCCCACCTTCGCCGTCGAGATCACCACCGCCCGCCAGGGCGACGAGCGCGGCGACCTCCTCCGCGACCATGCGGACGCCGAGCGACGGCTCGAGCAGCTCGCCGCCGACTACTACGCCGACGGCGGCCTCAGCCGCGGCGAGTACGAAGCCGCGCGGCGCGTGCTCGTCGAACGCATCGAGCGCCTCACCGACCGGCTCGCTCGCCTCGGAGGCGCCGGCGTGATCGCGACGCTCCCGCAGGGCGAGGACGCGCTACGCGCCGCGTGGCAGGCCGGCAGCATCGACTGGCGCCGCCAGGTCATCGCCGCCGCCGTCGAGCGCGTCACCATCAGCCGAGCCGTCCGCGGCCGCAACACGTTCGACCCCAGCCGGGTCGGCGTGACATGGCGCGAGCAGCGGAACGACGAGCTGAGCGACGCGGCGTAGCGTCGCCACGTCGGCGACATGCAGATCGAGGCCCTGCTCCCGCGCCGTCCGCTCGGCCAACTCACGGCCAAGCTCTCGAGCGAGCTCGGGCGTCATCGCGTCGCCTCCTGCTCCGCCCACGCGACCATCGCCGCGACCGCGTGCGAGCAGACGGCGCCGACCTGGCCGGCCGGACAATCACACCGGACGGCGTCGACTGTCGCGGTGACTCGGTAGAGGTCGCGGTCTCCGCCGACGAGCGCCTGGTCGCTCACGAGCGCCGCGCGCCGATCCGTCGCGACCAGGACGCGCCGCTGCTCGAGCAGCCGGTGAGCCTTCTCCGCGATCGACGCGCTCACCGGGTCGAAATGGCCGGTCAGGGCGCACGCTCCTCGTCACGCCATGGCGTCGGCGGATGCTCTTCGAGCCACGTGCGCAGCTCGGCCTCGCCGGCGGATTCAGCGCCGTTGTGCGCCTTAAGAGCCGGTTTGGCGGCGTCCTTTGGCGAACCCGCATGAATACTGCCATTGGACGCCACATCATCATCAAAGAGCGCCACATTTGACTCCCCCTGCGCGTGCGCGCGAGGCTGGCGTTCTATGCGCCACGTCCAGGTGCCGTCACGACCGAATCCCGACCGCTCGGAGATGACGCCGAGGCGCTTCTTTGCGCGGTCGAGTGTCCGGTCGGAGATGCCCGCGTCGCGCGCCTTCCTGCGGACAGTCTTCGCCTCCATCGACAGCTCGTCGCCGAGCTCGGCGACCAGGAACTCGACGGCCTCGTCGACCGCTGTGCGATCCTCGCCGCCGGCGGCGAGCAACTCGGCCGCGTTGTGCCGCGACTCGCCGACGTCGACCATCCGCGCTGGCTCGACCGGCGGGTCGAGTGTCGTCG
>JAICJM010000259.1 GCA_025928435.1 Thermoleophilia bacterium | reverse complement strand
GCGGACACGCCAATGGAGCGCACCATGTTCGTGCGCAAGGCGACGGGCCTGGTGAAGGGGTGGTCGGTGTTCGACGCCTTCATCTACTCGGCCTTCGCCATCAACCTGATGGCGCTCGGGTTCGGATACGCGTTCACCGGCGTCGCCGTCTTCCCCACGGCCGGCCTGATCGCGGCGATCGTCCTCTCGGGCCTGTTCATCATCTTCGAGGTGCTGACGTACGCCTCGTTGATCGCGGTCATGCCGCGCGCCGGAGGCGACTACGTGTGGCAGTCGCGCGTGTTCGGCGGCGGAGTCGGGTTCGTGCTGGCGGCCACGGGCTGGTGGTTCATCCTGTGGCACTGGGTCCCGATCTACGCCAACATCATGATCATCGAGTTCATCCAGCCGATCCTGAACGTCCTCGGCAAGAACGGGACGGGCACGTTCGACGCGGCCTGGTGGAACCCGATCCACGGCACGGGCATCTTCGTCGCGTCCCTGGCCACGGCGGCCATCGCGGCCGTCGCGGTCTCGATCGGCATGCGAAACTACGCCCGGTTCCAGAAGATGTGCTTCTACGGCGCCATCGTCGGCCTGATCATCATGCTGGCGCTGTTCCTGTTCCACTCCAAGGGCGACTTCGCCTCGGCGTTCAACAAGCAGACCGACATCTATGGCTCGCACGACCCGGACGCGTACGCGAAGACGGTCGCGGCGGGGAAGTCGGCCGGGCTGGACTACAAGGGCTTCGGGGCGTTCCCGCTCAAGGCCACGTTCCTGCTGATCCCGTTCATGCTCTTCTACAACCTGTGGCCGAACTGGGGCGCGACCCTGTACGGCGAGGTGCGGGGGGCGTCGGACTTCCGCAAGAACATCTACGCGATGGGCGGCGCGCTCGTCTTCACGACGGTCGTGGTCGTCATCACCTTCGCGGCCATGGCGCACGCCATGGGCTACACCTTCTACGGCATCCTCTCGGGCGAGTACTGGGTCACCGTGACCAAGGCGCCCACCTACTGGTTCCCGTACCCGGGGATGCTGGCGGCGATGTTCATCGGGAACGGGTTCTTCCAGGTGGTGTTCCTGCTCCTGCTCTCGCTGTGGTTCTTCGGCTGGTGCGGGAGCGTGTTCCTGTCGTCGACCCGGATGATCTTCGCGGCCGCCTTCGACCGGATCCTGCCCGAGTGGGCGGCCAAGGTCGACGACCGCACGCACGTCCCGGTCGCCGCGCTCCTGCTGATGCTCGTGCCGTCGATCCCGATCAGCTACCTGTACGCGTACAACTCGAGCTTCTACGGCTACACGCTCGACGCGACGGTGGTCATCGCGATCACCTACTTCGGCACGACGCTCTCGGCGATCGTGCTGCCGTGGAGGCGGCGCGAGATCTACCAGGCCTCGCCGATCGCCAAGTACGAGCTCGCCGGCATCCCGCTCGTCAGCATCGCGGGTGTCATCTTCGGCGGGTTCCTGGCCTACTGCGGCTACAAGTGGTTCTTCACCGACGCCTACGGGATCAACCACTCCGACTCGCTGAAGTACATGGCGGTGCTCTACCTGATCGCCATCGCCATCTACGTGATCAGCCGGGTCGTCCGCCGGCGCGAGGGCATCGACCTCGCGATGATCAACTCCGAGATCCCGGTCGAGTGAGCCGGCGCCGCGTGGGAGCCGGGAAACCGGCTCCCACGCTGGCATCCCGGTCCCTCCGCAAACTGCGTCGAGCGTATTGACTTCCCTCCGCGTCTCGGGGAAGATTTCCCCGGTCTAGACCACAACCGTCTCCTTGAGAGGAGGGGAGGGCGCATGCACGAAGGCTCCCACCCGGACAGCCATCACCTGGCGCAGTTCGGGTACCGGCAGGAGCTTCACCGAACGCTCGGCAGCTTCTCGTCGTTCGCCGCCGGCTACAGCTACATCTCCATCCTTACCGGCATGTTCCAGACGGCGGGACTCGGCTTCTTCTTCGCCGGCCCCGCATTCGCATGGGCGTGGCTCGTCGTCATGTTCGGCCAGTTCATGGTCGCCCTCCAGTTCGCCGAGCTCTCGGCGCACTATCCGCTGGCGGGCTCGGTCTATCAGTGGTCCAAGCAGCTCGCGTCCAAGGCGTGGGCCTGGAACACCGGCTGGATGTACCTGTGCGCGCAGGTGATCACCGTGCCTGCGGTGGCGCTCGCGTGGCAGATCATCCTGCCGCAGATCTCGACCCACTTCCAGATCGTCGGGTCGTCCGCCAATTCGGGCAACCTGTACAGCAAGGACTTCGCCGAGAACGCGATCATCCTCGCGATGGTCATGGTCGTCCTGACCACGATCATCAACGCGACGGGCGTGAAGCTGCTCGCCCGCATCAACAACATCGGCGTCATCGCCGAGCTCATCGGCGCGTCGGGCCTGATCATCCTGTTCCTGATCCATGCGACCCGCGGGCCCGGAACGGTGCTGACGACGACGGCCAACACGGCCAACGTCCCCGTGAACCACTCGCTCGGCTATCTGGGGGCGCTGCTGGTCGGCGCGATCATGCCGCTGTACGTGATGTACGGGTTCGACACCGCCGGCTCGCTGGCGGAGGAGACCGACGACCCGCGCCGGAAGGCGCCGCGGGCTGTTGTCCAGGCTCTGGCGACCGCGGGGACGATGGGCTTCCTGCTCATCCTGTTCGGCACGATGGCCGTCAGCGACGCGCTCTTCAAGGACGGGACGTCGCTCAACCTGCCCGCGATCACCGAGGACGTGCTCGGCTCCACCTGGGGCAAGATCTTCCTCGCAGACGTGGCGGTGGCGATCTTCGTCTGCTGCCTGGCGATCCACGCCATGTCGGTGCGCATCCTGTTCGCCATGGGGCGCGACGACAACCTGCCGGGCGGCTCGCGGCTCGCGCACGTCTCAGGGACGCGGCGTGTGCCGGTGTTCCCGGCCGTGCTGGTCGGGGCGATCGCGCTCGTCGTGCTGGCCTTCAACATCTACAACCAGTACGCGTTCGAGGTCATCATCGCCCTCGGGATCATCTTCATGTACCTGGCCTACCTGGGCGTGACGATCCCGCTGCTCCAGCGGCGGATGGCCGGCTGGCCGGGCAACCTGCGCAACGCCGGGGACGGCCTGTTCAGCCTTGGCCGGTGGGCGGTGATCACGAACGTGCTCGCGATCATCTACGGCGCCTCGATGGCGGTGAACCTGGCCTGGCCGCGGGACTACTTCTACGGCACCAAGACGTACCAGCAGTACGGGCCGATCATGGGAGTCGCCGCGGTGGTGATCGTCGGCCTCGTCCTGTACTACGGCCGTCAGCAGCACCACGGCACCGTCCTCAGCGAGCACCGGGCCGACGTCCCGGCGGCCGCAGAGGGCGACTGACCAGCCTCCACGGGGGGCGGCGTCGACGATGACGCTGCCCCCCGACGAGCTGCGCCGACTCGTCCGCCGCGACCTGATCGTGGCGGGCGGCGGCGCCTTCCTGGCCGTCGCGTCGATGGCGTTCCTGGTCGCCGGCCGGCTGGGGATCATCTCCGAGCTGAACGCGGGCCGGATCGCCGTCGCGCTGGCCGCGATCGTCGGCGTCGGCTGCTTCTACTGGTGGGCCTCCGGGCCGCGCATCTACCTGCGCGACCGCATCATCGTGCTGACCCCGGCCTTCCTGATCGCGGGCCCCGGCCTGATCGGGGTGAACGACCTGGGCGGCGGCCTCGCGGTCGGCATCCTGTCCGGCGCGGTCGGCTTCTCGGCCGCCGCCCTCCTCGGCGTCGCCTGGTCGTCCCGGCGCCGGGCTGAATAAACGGGGTCAGACCCCTTTTATTCACGCTTTGCCTATCCTGCGGCGCATGAGCCAGACCTACGTCTACTCCATGTACCGCTGCAACAAGTTCTACGGGCCCGATCGGCAGGTGCTGCGCGACATCTCGCTCTCGTTCCTGCCGGGCGCGAAGATCGGCGTGCTCGGCCCCAACGGCGCCGGCAAGTCGACGCTCCTGAAGATCATGGCGGGCCTGGACGAGCCCTCGAACGGCGAGGCCCGGCTCGCCCCCGGCTCGACCGTCGGCTACCTGCCGCAGGAGCCCGAGCTCGACCCGGCCAAGGACGTGCGCGGGAACGTCGAAGAGGGCGTGGCCGAGAAGCGTGCCCTGCTCGACCGCTTCAACGAGATCTCCGCGAAGTTCGCCGAGCCGATGTCCGACGACGAGATGCAGGCGCTGCTCTCCGAGCAGGGCGAGGTGCAGGACCGGATCGACCGCACCGACGCCTGGAGCCTCGACCGCATGCTCGACATCGCGATGGACGCGCTGCGGCTGCCGCCGGCCGACGCCGACGTCTCGAACCTCTCCGGCGGTGAGCGCCGCCGCGTCGCGCTGTGCCGGCTGCTGCTCTCGTCGCCCGACCTGCTGCTGCTCGACGAGCCGACGAACCACCTCGACGCCGAGTCAGTCGCCTGGTTGGAGCGCTTCCTCGACGACTACGCGGGCACCGTGCTCGCCGTGACGCACGACCGCTACTTCCTCGACAACGTCGCCGGCTGGATCCTCGAGCTCGACCGCGGCCACGGCAT
>JAICJM010000247.1 GCA_025928435.1 Thermoleophilia bacterium | reverse complement strand
CGCCCATCTTGTGGGTGCGGCCGGTGTAGTAGAGGATGCGCTCGGTCGTGGTCGTCTTGCCGGCATCGATGTGGGCCATGATGCCGATGTTGCGGACCCGGTCGAGCTCCTCCATCTTGGGCACGCGCGTGCCCGCTTTGGTCTCTGTAACAGACATTCTGCTAGCGCCTCACCACCGGTAATGCGCGAAGGCCTTGTTGGCCTGCGCCATCCGGTACATGTCGTCTTTACGCTTGAACGCGCCACCCTGCTGGTTGGTGGCGTCCATGATCTCCCCGGCGAGCTTCTCGAAGGCTTGCTTCTCGCGCCGCTGGCGCGAGAAGGTCACGAGCCAGCGGACGGCCAGCGTCCGCGCCCGCCGCTGCGGCACCTCGATCGGCACCTGGTAGTTCGCGCCGCCGACGCGGCGCGAGCGCACCTCGAGCACCGGCGTCACCGACTTGATGGCGCGCTCGAGCACCTCGACCGGGTTCTGGCCGGTCTTCTGACCGACGGATTCGAGCGCCCGGTACACGATGTTCTCCGCGACCGACTTCTTGCCGTCCTGCATGACCCGGTTCACGACCTGGGTCACCAGGACCGACTCGTACACGGGGTCGCGGAGCAGCGCCCGCGGGGTGATCTCGGCACGGCGCGGCACTACGAGCTCCTCTTCGCCCCGTACTTCGAGCGCGCCTGCTTGCGGTCGTTGACACCGGAGGTGTCGAGCGCGGCGCGGATGATCTTGTAGCGCACGCCCGGCAAATCCTTGACGCGCCCGCCGCGGATGAGGACGACCGAGTGCTCCTGCAGGTTGTGGCCGACGCCGGGGATGTAGGCCGTGACCTCCATCTGGTTCGTCAGGCGCACGCGGGCCACCTTGCGCAGGGCCGAGTTCGGCTTCTTCGGCGTCACCGTGTACACGCGCGTGCAGACGCCCCGCTTCTGCGGTGCGCCGCGCAGGGCCGGCGTCTTGGTCTTGCCGACCACTTTCTGGCGAGGGTGTCGCACGAGCTGGTTGATCGTGGGCATACGCTGTGAAAGCTCCCAGCGTCCGAGGGCAGACAGGGAAGGGCCGCCCGGAGCGGCCGCGACGGCGAACACTAGCACAGGGTCGCTGCTCCGGCGGCGGCGCGGGGGCCTGGCCCCGCGTGCGGGGCCTGGCCCCGATTCGGGTTGTCCTTTAGGCTCCTGGGATGCGTTGCCAGGCCTGCCAGAGCGAGAACCGCGAGGGGCGGCGTTTCTGCGCGAGCTGCGGGTCGGAGCTGGTCGTCGGATGCCCCGCATGCGGCGCGGCGAACGAGCCCGGCGACCGCTTCTGCGGCGCCTGCGGGACGGCTCTCGCACCGGCCGCCGCCTCCCCGGAGGCGCCGGCGACCGAGCGCCGCATGGTGTCCGTGCTGTTCGCCGACCTGGTCGGGTTCACGGCGCTCTCGGGCCCGCGCGACCCGGAGGAGGTACGTGAGCTGCTCTCGAGCTACTTCGACGCCGCCCGCCGCACCATCGAGCGCCACGGCGGCACCGTCGAGAAGTTCATCGGCGACGCCGTCATGGCCGTCTGGGGCGCCCCGGTGGCGCAGGAGGACGACGCCGAGCGGGCGGTGCGCGTCGCCCTCGAGCTTGTGGACGCGGTGCGCGCCCTGGGCGAGCGGACCGGCACCAGCCTCGACGCCCGCGCCGGCGTCGCCACCGGCGAGGCCGCGGTCAGCGTCGGGGCAGTCGGCCAGGGTCTCGTGGCCGGCGACCTCGTGAACACCGCCTCGCGCATCCAGGGCGCGGCGCCGCCCGGGGGCGTCTTTGTCGACGAGACCACCCGCCGGGTGACCGAGGCGGCGATCGTGTCCGAGCCCGCCGGCGCCCACGAGCTGAAGGGCAAGCCCGGGCCGCTGCCGCTGTGGCGGGCGGTGCGCGTGACGGCCGCCCGCCGCGGCGTCGGGCGCAGCCCCGGGCTCGACCCGCCGTTCGTCGGCCGCGAGCGCGAGCTGCGGCTCCTGAAGGACCTCTTCCACGCTACCGAGCGCGGGCGGGCCCACCTGGTCACGGTTTCCGGCATCGCCGGCATCGGCAAGTCGCGGCTCGCGTGGGAGTTCGAGAAGTACGCCGACGGCCTCGCCGACGAGGTGCTGTGGCACCGCGGCCGCTGCCTCTCCTACGGCGACGGGGTGGCGTTCTGGGCCCTCGCCGAGATGGTGCGGATGCGGGCCCGGATCGCCGAGGACGAGCCGGCGGCGTCCGCGGACTCCAAGCTCGAGGCGGCCGTCGCCGCGTGGGTGGCCGACCCGGACGAGCGGGAGTGGGTGCTCGGCCCGCTGCGCAGCCTGCTCGGCCTGGCCCAGGGGCCGGAGCTCGGCCGCGAGCATCTGTTCCCGGCCTGGCGCCGGTTCTTCGAGGCGATGGCGGAGCGGCTCCCGGCCGCGCTCGTGTTCGAGGACATGCAGTGGGCCGACGAGGCGCTGCTCTCGTTCGTCGAGTACCTGCTCGAGTGGTCGCGCGATCACCGCCTGTTCGTGCTCGTGCTGGCGCGGCCCGAGCTCGCCGAGCGGCGGCCCGGCTGGGGCGCGACGTCGCGGGCGCTGACGGCGCTCGGGCTCGAGCCGCTCACCGGGGAGGCCATGACGGCGCTCGTCGCCGGGATGGTCCCCGGCCTTCCGGACCCGGCTGTGTCGCGCATCGTCGCCGCCGCCGAGGGCGTGCCGCTCTACGCCGTCGAGACGGCCCGGATGCTGCTCGACCGCGGCCTGGTCGTGCGTGACGAGGACGGGTATCACGTCGCGGGCGACATCGCCGAGATCGAGATCCCCGAGACGCTGCAGGCGCTCGTCGCCGCCCGCCTCGACGGCCTGGCAGACGACGAGCGCCACCTGCTCCAGCAGGCGGCGGTGCTCGGCAAGTCGTTCGGGCCGGACGCCCTCGCCGCGGTCAGCGGCACGCCCCGTGCGCAGGTCGAGTCGGCGCTGCGGGCGCTCGCGCGGAAGGAGCTCGTGTCCGTGCAGACGGATCCCCGATCGCCGGAACGGGGACAGTACGCGTTCGTCCAGGACATCGTCCGCACGATCGCTCGCGACACGCTCGGGCGGCGGGAGCGCAAGCGCCTCCACCTGGCGACGGCCGACCACCTGGACGCGGTCGGGGGCGACGAGCTGGCCGAGGTGATCGCCGCGCACCGCCTGGACGCCTACCGGCTGCTCCCGGACGATCCCGGTGCGGCCGACCTGCGCGACCTCGCCCGCGCGGACATCCTGCGGGCGGCGGAGCGGGCGGGCTCGCTGGCCGCGCCCGCCGAGGCCCACCGGCTGATCCTGGCGGCCCTCGAACTGACGGCCGACGACGGCGATCGCGCCCTGCTGCACGAGCGCGCGGGGATCCTCGCCCTCCGCGACGGGAACCTCGTCGAGGCCGCGGGGAGGTTCACGGCCGCGATCGAGATCTGCGAACGGTCCGGCGACGTGCACGCCGCGGCGCGCATCCGCGCGCGCCACGGCGAGGTGCTCTTCCTCCTGGGGCGCGCCGACGAGGCGATGGCCGAGATGGAGGCCGGCTACTCCGTGCTCGCGTTGGAGCCCTCCGACGCCGGCCTCGCCCATCTCGCCGGACAGCTCGGACGCATGTGCCTGCTCACAGGGCACGAGGAGCGCGGGCGGGAGCCGCTCGAACGGGCCATCGACATCGCCGAGACGCTGATGCTGCCCGAGGTGCTCTCGAACGCCCTGAACACGAAGGCTCTCATGACGCTCGCGATGACGGGCCACCGCGAGGAGGCGCGGTCGCTGCTCCTGGGCGCACTGCGGGTCGCGCTCGACGCCGGCGAGACCCACTCGGCGCTGCGGGCGTACTTCAACCTGTCGTTCGAGCGCCAGGGACTGGACGACCACTCGCACGGCTACGACCGCGACGGCCTGGCGCTGGCCGAGCGGACCGGTGACCGGCAGTGGCAGCGGCACTTCCTTGTCCACACGTCGCAGGCCGCGCTGGAGGTCGGCGACTGGGATGAGGTGCTGCGGATCTCGTTCGAGGTCGAGGAGGACGCGAGCGGCCCCGGGCGCGACGTCTTCGTCCGCAGCATCCTCCTCACGCGCGCCCAGGTGCGGGCGCGACGCGGCGACGTCGCGGCGGCGCGGGACACGTTGGGCGCGGCGGATCTCGACCAGTCGACCGTGGACGAGCAGGTTCGGGCGTTCCTGTGGGCGACCCGGGCGGAGGTGCTGGCGGCGGAGTCGCGGTACGCCGACGCGGCCGCTGCCGCCCACAGGGGCTGGGAACGGCTCGACGCGCTCGGGCTGGGGCATCCCGCAACCAAGGCGTCCTTCGTGCTCGGGACCTGGTCCGGTCTGCGTGCCGGCGACCCCGCGCCGGCCAGCCTGGCGCTCGAGACGCTGGAGCACGATCTCCTCGGCCGGCGCTCGCCCCGCCTGCGTGCGCACGGCGCCCTGCTGCGGGCGATGCTCGCCCCCGATCCGGCCGAGGCGGAACCGCTCCACGTCGAGGCGGTCGCGCTGGCACGTGCCGCCGGCGATCCGTGGCACCTCGCGATCGCGCTTGCCGAAGGGGCGAACGCCGGCGTCGAGCGCGACGCCGCGCTGGCCGAGGCGGCGGAGATCCTCGAGCGGCTGGGGGCGTCCCCGGCGCTCGAGCGGCTGGCCGCCCCGGCCCTGCGCGACACGACGCAGGCGGCGGGCTGACCGGAGCTGACCGGGGCCCGGCCCCGCGTGCGCGGGGCCTGGCCCCTCGGTTGGCGGAGGGGCGCGCGGCGGCGCGCCCCTCCGTCGCTAGTCCTCGTCGGGGACCGGCGGGATGAACGGCGGCTCGGCGCCCGGCTTGGGCGTCAGGTCGATCTCGCCGTTGCCACCCTGCTGGCCGTCACCTCCGACGAGCGCGTCCGTGTAGACGGGCGGCTCGCCGAAGTCCTCGACGTAGAACCGGGGAGCGTCCTCGGCCGGCTCGATCGAGACCGAGCGGTACTCGCGCAGTCCGGTCGAGGCCGGGATCAGCTTGCCGATGATGACGTTCTCCTTCAGG
>JAICJM010000266.1 GCA_025928435.1 Thermoleophilia bacterium | reverse complement strand
GTCGGCGCCCTTGAAGAACCACTTGCGCAGCGGGCTCTCGTCCCAGATCCCGACCGACTCGCGCACCGTGTGGTGCTCGGCGATCGGGTCGCCGAAGTCGCTGATCCAGTCCCAGCCCTCCCACTCGGCGAAGGTGCCGTTGAGGCGCCGCTCGACGCGGTCGAACGCCGTCTTGAGCAGACCCTCCGTGGACGGCTCGGGCGGCGGCGGCTCGGACACCTCGAGGGTCGCGCCGGCGCCCAGGTCGAGCGGTGCGGCCATCGCCTCAATGGGCGGCATCGGCACCTCGACGGGCATGATCACCGTCGGCGCCGCGCGGCGGGTGAGCTCCTGGTGGCCCGGCGGCAGCACCTGCGTCACGCCGACGAGGCCGCGCAGCTGGGCGGGGCCCGCGATGGTGCGGTAGGTCTCGACCGACTGCTTCTCCTCACGGTCGATGTTGCGGCGCAGGCGGCGCAGGCGGGCCTGGTAGCCGGCGTCGAGCCCCGGCGTCGAGAAGATCGCCTGCTCGACGTAGCTCTCGACGACCCGGTTCCCGACGAGGGTCACGTCGCCGTCGCGGGCGCGGCCCGTGCGCGAGGAGTAGAGCATGACGCAGCGCACCTGGTCGAGGAACGTGTTCCAGGTCGAGAGGACGACCTCGCCGCTGCAACGGGTACCGGACTCCGGCACCGCGAGCAGGGTGATGCGGCGGTCGTTCACGGCCTCGATCACGGCCTCGGCGGTCGGCTGCAGGATCGAGATGAACTTGTGCAGCGGCCACACGTCGAGCTGGTTGAAGTCGCCGGGCTCGCAGCCGACCCCGAACAGGTACACGTCGGAGTAGCGGAAGAAGTTGCCCGTGCCGCGCGTGGCGCGCAGGTGGTCGTAGAAGAGCGTGATCGTGCCGCAGATCAGGTTCGAGCAGCCGACGGCGTCCATCGGGTTCGCGAGCAGGACGCCCAGCCGGTCGTCCGGCTGCCACCCGTTCGGCCACAGCGCGGACAGCGGCTCCGAGGCGCCGTTCCGCTCGACGGAGAAGTCTTCGGATGCGAGCGCGTAGGAGGAATGCATGCGCCGATCTTACCGCCTGAATATCCGGTGCCTGGCAGCGGTTATGCACGGAACCCGGCGGAGTACGATCGGCACGTGGACCCTGACGAGCTCCTGCGCGCCAAGTGCTTCCTCGCGCTGGACGCACTGCGGGCGAGACTCGGCAACGAGCTGCCATACGAGGGAGCGCTCGACAAGGGGTTCGACTTTGACGGACAACGCGTGCCGTTCATGAACCCGTACAAAGGCATCCACCGCGCGCGTGCGCAGCGCGGCCCGGCCGCCCTCAGCGTGGTGACCTCATGGAAGAACCCCTATTCCGACGGTGAGGCGGAGGAGGGATTGGGCTACGCCTATCGGGTCGGAGAGATCGACCAGCCCGACAACCGGGCGCTGCGGGCCGGCGTGGTCGAGCGTACGCCGCTGGCGTACTTCGTCGGCACCCGATCGGGTCGGTTCCAGGCGCTGTACCCGTGCTACGCCGTGGCGGACGATCCTTCAGAACGCCGCGTGTACCTCAGTCCGAGCACGACGACCATGGAGGGCACGCGCGTTCCGATCGCCGATGTGGTCGAGCGCCGGTACGTCATGCGGGAAGTCCGCGCGCGTCTCCACCAGGGACGGTTCCGAGGTCTCGTGTTGACGGCATACCGTGACCGCTGCACGATCTGCCGGCTACGGGAGAGCCGTCTGCTCGATGCGTCGCACATCGTGCCCGACGCGGAGTCCAGGGGCGTCGCCGAGATTCGCAACGGACTCGCGCTGTGCACGATCCACCACCGTGCATACGACCACGACCTCGTAGGCATCTCGCCCGACTACCGCGTCCACGTCGCTCCTCGGCTCCTCGACGAGGACGACGGCCCGATGCTCGACCTCCTGAAGGCGGCGCAAGGCGTGTCCATCGCCGTCCCGAATGCGAATCGGAGTCGGCCAGATCGCGAGCTGCTCGCCGTGCGGTTCGAGCGGTTCAGCAGCACATAGCCCTCGACTGAATATCCGGTGCCTGGCACCGGTTGTGCACGTGCCGCCCGGGCCGGGAGGGCGCGGGTATGTATTCCCCATGGACGGCCGCCCCTCCGCGACCGGCGCCGGCTATCCGCCCCCGCCGCCGCTGGTCACGCTGCTCGCGCTCACCATGGGCGTGTTCCTCGTGACCCTGAACGTCACGGTCGTGACCGTCGCGCTGCCTGACATCCAGCGCTCGCTGCACGCCCGCCCGGACGAGCTCGAGTGGGTGATCGACGCGTACAACCTGGTGGGCGCGAGCCTGCTGCTTTCGGCCGGCTTCTTCGCCGACCGGTTCGGCCGCAAGCGGGCGCTACTCACGGGCTACACCGTGTTCTCGGGCGGGGCGCTCCTGTGCGCCGCCGCGCCGAGCGCCGGAGCATTGATCCTGTTCCGCGTCCTGCAGGCGGTGGGCGGCACCGCCCTCACGCCGACCAGCCTCGCGATCGTCGCGAACCTGTACCAGGATCCACGTGAGCGCGCCCGGGCCATCGGGATCTGGGGCGTGTCGTCCGGGCTCGGCCTCGGCGCCGGGCCGATCGTCGGCGGCGCCGTCTCGGACTGGTGGGGCTGGCGGGCCGTCTTCGTCGTGAACGCCGCCGCCGGCCTGGTCGCGCTCGTGATCGCGCGGCGAGTCGTGCCCCGGTCGCGCAGCGACGTGCGCCGCGGCCTGGACATCAGCGGCCAGGTGCTCGCGATGGCGCTGCTCGCCAGCCTCACCTACGCGCTGATCGAGGCGCCCCGGTACGGGTGGACGTCGCCCCGTATCGTGCTCGTGCTCGCCGCGGACGTCGTCCTCACCGCCGTCTTCGCCGCCGTCGAACTGCGGGTGCACGAGCCGCTGGTCGATCTGCGCGTCTTCCGCGACCGCCAGTTCTCCGGCGCCATCTTCATCACGGTCGCGGCGTTCTTCGCCTACTCGGGGTTCGTCTACTTCACCGCCCTGTACCTCCAGCAGGTGCGGGGGTTGAGCCCGCTCGAGGCCGGCCTCGTGATGCTTCCCGGCGCGCTGCCCGTGCTCGCCGGCGGGCCGATCTCGGGCCGTCTGGTCGCGACCCGCGGCGCGCGTGGCGTGCTGTTCGCGGGGACGTTCATCCTCGCCGTCGGGACCGTGCTGCTGGCCTTCCCCGGATCTGACGCGCCCCTGTGGGAGATCCTCGTCCCCGCGCTGCTCGTCGGCATCGGCTACGGGTTCATCAACGCGCCGGTGAGCACGGTCGCCGTCGCGACGCTCCCGCGCCAGCAGGCGGGCGTCGCGGCGGCCATGGCAAGCTCGGCGCGCAACGTGGGGCTGGTGATGGGGATCGCCGTGCTCGGGTCGGTGGTGAACGGGCGCATGCCGAGCCTCCAGGCGCACGAGTCCTACGCGCTCGCCTACACGGACGCGATCCACCCGGCCTACGTCGTCGCCGCGGGAGTGGCCCTGGCCGCGGCCGGTGTTGCGCTCTCGACCCTGCGGGCCGAGCCCCCGGGGACGCCGCGCGCGGTCGCGGCTACGGGACGCTGATCGGCGGCTGGCGGCCGGGGATCGGCGCGTCGTTCACGATCGACGTCGTCGTCGATCCGTAGCGCAGGAAGCGGTCGAGCAGCGGGCTGAGCTCGTCGATCGAGCGCAGGTGCACCTTGAGGAAGACGCAGTCCTCACCGGTGATCCGCAGGCACTCGCTGATCTCGGGGATCTCCGCCGCCAGCTCGGGGATGCGCGGCAGCTGGCGGGCGGCCGGCTTCACCCGCACGATCGCCGTCAGCTGGTAGCCCAGCGCGCGCGGGTCGATGGCGGCGTGATAGCCGGTTATGACCCCGGCCCGCTCGAGCCGGCCCACCCGCTCGGCGACGGCCGGCGGTGAGAGGCTCACGCGCCGGCCGAGCTCGGCGAGCGAGACCCGCCCCTCGGCCGAGAGTTCGGCAAGGATCCGACGGTCGGTGGCGTCGAGCACCTGCCGATCCGTCGGCGGAAGCGCCGTATCTCCGTCCTTCATGGGCATCACACTACCTCGAGGCCGTCGATCACGTATTCCGCGCTCCCGGTTCCCGGCCTAGCATCGGGCCATGGACGCCACCGCTCCGCGACGCCTGGCCACGAGGGCCGTGCCGCCGCACGCCTACTTCGCCGGCAGCGCCCTGTTCCACTACCTCGGCCCCTCGTTCGCGGTGCTGCTCTTCGCCCGCGTCGACGTCCTCGGCGTCGCCTGGATGCGGATCGCGTCGGCCGCGCTCGTGTTCGCCGCCTGGCGGCGGCCCTGGCGGCTCCTGCGGGAGACCGACGCCCGGGCCCGTGGCCTGGTCGCCGC
>JAICJM010000274.1 GCA_025928435.1 Thermoleophilia bacterium | reverse complement strand
GCCACCCAGATGTGGATGGACGTCATCTCCTCGAACCTCGCGAACGCCGACAGCACGAAGTCCGCCAACGGCCAGCCCTACCGGCGCAAGGAGATCGAGCTCTCCGCCGCCTCGCCCAGCTTCGGCGAGGTGCTCGGCGGCGTCCAGGTCGACGGCATCGTCGACGACCCGAGCCCGCTGCGCCAGGTCTACGACCCGGGCAACCCCGAGGCGAACAAGCAGGGCTACGTGACCATGCCGAACGTGAACCCGGTGACCGAGATGGTCGACCTGATCTCGGCCAGCCGCGGCTACGAGTCCAACGTGACGGCGATGACCGCGGCCAAGCAGATGTTCTCCAAGACCTTCGACGTCCTCCGCTGATGCAGATCCCCGCCATCTCCAACGGCATCGCCGGGATCTCCGGCGTCCCCGGCGTCTCCGGGATCTCGAACGGCCTGGGCGGCGTCGGCTCGGTCACCGGTCCGGGCTCCGGCTCGGGCGGCGGCTTCGGCTCCATGCTGACCGACGCGATCTCGAGCCTGAACGACTCGCAGAACACGGCCTCCTCAGACTCGGTCGCCCTGGCCACCGGAAAGGCCAGCGACGTCACCTCCGTCGTCACCGACGTCGAGAAGGCGAACCTCGAAATGCAACTGGCTGTTCAGGTTCGGAACAAGGCTGTCGATGCGTACGAGGAAATCATGCGGATGCAGATCTAGCCCGCCCCGTACCGCCCGCGAAACCTCCCCCCCGCCCCGCCTAACCCCCCGCCTCCCATATGCCGAATTTCGCCAGCATCAAGGACACGTGGAAGAGCATCGAGCCGCGCGGCCAGCTCACCATGGTCGTGTCGTTCCTGCTCATCCTCGTGACCGCGTACTTCCTGTTCAACTACGCGACGAAGCCGAGCTACACGACCCTCCAGACCGGCCTCTCGCCCACGCAGACGAACCGGGTCACGCAGGCCCTGGCCGGCGCCGGCGTCGCGTACAAGGTGGGCAACGGCGGCACGACCGTGAGCGTCGTCTCGAGCAAGCTCTCCGCCGCCCAGGTGGCGCTGGCCTCGGCCGGCGTCGGCCCCGGCTCGCAGCCGGGCCTGGCGGACTACACCAAGACGAGCCTCGGCACGACGGACGCCCAGCGGCAGGCGATGTACCAGCTTGGACTCCAGGGCGACATCGAGCGCCAGATCGAGAGCATCACCGGCGTCACGTCGGCCCAGGTGCAGATCGTGATGCCGACCGACACGCTCTTCGCCGACCAGGCGTCGCAGGCGACCGCCTCGGTGCTCCTGAACACCGACACGACCTTCGACCCGGGCGCCGTGAGCGGCATCGCCCACATGGTCGCCTCCGGCGTCCAGGGGCTCTCGGCCCAGAACGTCACGATCACCGACCAGACCGGTGCGATGCTGTGGCCCAGCGGTGGCGTCGGCGTCGACGGCATGCCCGGCGCGACCTCGAAGCTGGCCGTCCAGCAGAGCTACGACTCGCAGCTCGCCGCCCGCGTCGACTCGCTCCTGGGCGCGACGCTCGGCGCCGACAAGGCCCAGGCGCAGGTGAACTCCGACCTGAACATGGATCAGGTCACCCAGGACTCCGTCAAGTACGACGGCACGAAGGTGCCCATCACGAGCCAAACGACCAAGGAGAACCTGCAGTCCTCCAGCGGCAGCACGTCGGGCGTCGCCGGCACCTCCGCGAACGTCCCGCCGGTGTACTCGGCCGCGAGCGGCAAGAACGGCGCTCCGACCGTGTACCTGAACACGTCCGGGAACACGAGCTACGGCGCCGACAAGACCGTGAGCCACACCGTCGTCGCCCCCGGCGCCGTGAACCAGCTGCACGTCGCGCTCCTCTTCGACTCGTCCGTGCCGCCCAAGGCCCAGCAGGCGCTGCGCGCGACCGTCGCGACGATGGTCGGCCTCGTCCCCAGCCGCGGCGACACGATCTCGATGGCGAGCGTGCCGTTCCAGAAGCAGACTGCGACGACCGGCGCCGCCGGCGGCCCGCTCGGCATGATCGGCGTCTCCAGCCCGTCGGTGCTCGTCCGCGACGCCCTGATCGGCCTGGCCGCCCTCGTCTTCCTCTTCATGCTGCGCAAGAACCTGAAGGGCCGTGAGGGCGACGCCCGCTTCGCCGAGCCGACCTGGCTGCGCGAGATCTCGCAGGCGACGCCGATCGCCGCCCTCGAGGCCGCCACCGTCCCGTCCGGCGCCGTCCAGCATCGCGAGCTGATGCAGAAGGAGGCAGAGCAGATCGTCCAGAGCCAGCCCGAGCACGTCGCCCTCCAGGTGCAGCAGTGGATGAACGAGTAGCACCCGGGGCCACCATGACGCTCACGGGCCGCCGCAAGGCAGCCGTCCTGCTCGTCTCGCTGGGCGCGAAGGGCGCCGCCGAGGTCTTCAAGCACCTCCCGAACGAGATCATCGAGCAGCTGACCGTCGAGATGGCGCGCACGCCCACCGTCGAGCCCGAGCAGGCGTCGGCGGTCATGGAGGAGCTCGTCGCGATGGCGAACGCCCGCGGCTACATCGCCGAGGGCGGCCTGCGCTACGCCCGCCAGGTGCTGGAGCAGTCCGTCGGCAGCGCCCGCGCGGGCGAGATCATGAACCGGCTCTCGGTCATCATCGAGACGACGCCGTTCGAGTTCCTGCGCGCGACGCCGGCCGACCAGATCGCCGCGTTCCTCGCCAACGAGCATCCCCAGACCGTCGCCATGGTGGTCGCGCAGCTGCCGAACACAACGCTCGCCGCGAAGGTGATGGAGCTGCTGCCGCCCGAGCTCCAGGCCGACGTCGCCGTGCGCATCGCCACGATGGGTCAGACTTCCCCGGAGGTCGTCAAGGAGGTCGCGCGCGTGATGGAGCGCAAGCTCGAGACGGTGCTCCAGCGCGAGTGGGCCGCCGCCGGCGGCGTCCGCTCGCTCGCTGCCATCCTGAACGCGGCCAACCGCACGACCGAGCGCAACATCCTCGACCACCTCCAGCAGGAGGACGAGGCGGTCGCCAACGAGGTGCGCGGGCTGCTGTTCGTCTTCGAGGACATCCTCCAGCTGGACGACCGGGCGCTGCAGATGGTGCTGCGCGAGGTCGACGCGAAGGACCTCGGCCTGGCCATGCGCGGCGCTTCGACCGAGGTGCAGGAGAAGATCCTCTCCAACATGTCCCAGCGCGGCGCCGAGATGCTCCGCGAGGAGATGGAGTACATGCCGCCGCAGCGGCGCAAGGTCGTCGAGGAGGCCCAGTCGAAGATCGTGGCCGTCGTCCGCAAGCTGGACGACGCCGGCGAGCTCGTGATCTCCCGCGGCGGCGACGAGGACGACGAGCTCATTGGCTGAGGTCTTCGAGTTCACGGCGCTCGAGCGCCCGGCGTTCCTGGTCGAGGACTCCGCCTCGGCCGAGGAGCGCGCCGCCGCCATGCAGGCCGAGGCCGAGCACAGGGGCTACGAGGCCGGGCTCGAGCGCGGGCTGGCCGAGGCCCGCGCGCGCGTCGAGGGGGCCCTCGAGGCCGTCGCTGCCGCCGAGCGGTCAATGGCCGAGATGTACGACAGCTATCTCGCGGACGCCGAGTCGGCCGCCGTCGACCTCGCCTTCCAGATCGCCGAGAAGGTGATCGGCGCGACCGTCGCCTCCGACCGGGAGGCGGTGCTCGGCATCGTCTCCGGCGCGCTCCTTCGCACCACCGACCGCGACCACCTCGTGCTGGAGGTGAACCCCGGCGACTTCGAGCTCGTGCGCGACTCGGCGTCGGAGCTGGCCGCCCGGCTCGGCGGGATCAACCGGATGGAGGTCGTCTCGGAGCGCAGGGTCGAGGCGGGCGGGTGCGTCGTGCGCACCGAGGCCGGCGAGATCGACGCCCGCGTGAGCTCCCAGCTCGAGCGCGTGCGCCAGCTGCTGGCCGAGGCGCGCGGTGCCTGAGTCGCCCGCGGAGCGGCCGCTCGCCGCCTACGCCCGCGCGATCGCCGAGGCCCCCCTGCAGAGCCACCGCGGCCGCGTCACGAACCTGATCGGCCTCGGCATCGAGGCCACCGGCCTGCGGGCCGAGGTGGGCGAGCT
>JAICJM010000297.1 GCA_025928435.1 Thermoleophilia bacterium | reverse complement strand
GGAGCCGCCGGCCGGCCAATTGGCATTTCGCCGAATGCCAATTGCAGTAGCCCGCCGCCGCGGACGCCACGTATCGTGGGTACATGGCGCTCGAACCGACCACGATGCCGGGCGGCGCGGGGGCGCCGGCGCGCTGGTGGGGGGTGGTCGCCGCCGCGGCGGCCTGCACGCTGCTCTACCTGTCGTCGACCGTGTCCGCCTACCTCCTCGCCGAGATGGGCGATCGCACGGTCGCCGCGGCGTTCGTCGCCGTCGCGGTGAACGTGGCGCTGTGCGCCGGCGCCGTCGCGCTGGCGGCGAGGGTCGCCTACCCGGGGGGCGCGCCGGCGGGGATCGTCGGCCGGGCGCGCTCGAGCCGGGTCGGGATGGCGGTGCTCGCCCAGGTCGCCTTCGTCATCGTGGCGCTGCCGCTGCTGACGGCCGTCGGTAACGCTCTCGGCCTTCACGGCACGACGAATGTGCAGCTCCACCACCGCCACGCCGGCATGGTCCTGCTCCTGAGCTGGATCGCGGTCGTGGCCGCGCCCTGGATGGAGGAGCTCTCGATGCGCGGCTTCCTGCTCTCCGGCCTGTGGCAGCGGTTCGGCTTCTGGCCCGCCGCGCTGGCCTCGTCCCTCGCCTGGGCCGGCCTGCACGGCGTGTCGGGCGTCCTCATCCCGTTCACATGTGAGGGGCTCCTGCTGTGCTGGATCCGCCGGCGCACCGGCTCGGTGCGGACGGGCATCGCGCTCCACGCCACCCAGAACACCGCCGCGTCGCTCTTCTCCGGGGCCGGGTTCCTGGTCGCGCCACCGCTGGCCGCGCTCATCCTCAGCCTCGTGGTCGTCCGCGAGGGATCCGCCGTCAGCGTCCGCCGCCGCATCGCCGAGGCGCTCGGGCGCGTCACCCGGGCCGCCGACGGGGTCGCGGCCCGGAGCGCGAGCGCGGATGCCCGACCCGGCGCATGGCTGCTCGCAGGCGGCGCGTTCGCCGCCGGCCTCGTGATCCAGGCGCTGCCGATCGAATTCGGCATCGGCGGGTCGGGGCTCGTCACCACGGGCCGGATCCTGATCGTCGCGATCACGCTGCCCGCGCTCGCGTTGCTCCTGCTCGGCGCGCCGCGAACGTGGCACGCCCCCGCGGCGACCTCGCTGGCCGGTGCGGCCGGGTGCCTCCTGGTGAGCCTCGCGCGCCTGGGGGTCCTCCTCGACACGTCGGCGCTCGTCCCGCTCGTCGGCCTCGGATACACGCTGATGGGCATCGGGCTTCTTGGCCTCGCGACCGGGGCGCTCGACGCGCGTGCACGCCTCGCCGCCGGCGCGGCCGGCCTCCTGATGCTCGCGACGCTGACGCCGGCGCCCTACGTGATCACGTCGGCGCAGGGCATGGTCGACCAGGGGCTCCTGACCTCCCTCGGCGCCGCCGCCGCACTCGTCGCCGTCGGCCTTACGCTGCGCCGCCCGACGCCGCCCGCGCCCATGGCCGACCGCCGTCCGCAGGTCGGCTTCAGCCCGACCTAGCTAGTGCTCCGTTCCAGAAGTCTCTCGGGCTCGTGCGGCTGCAAATCGTCGCCTGGCTGTGTCCTCGGTCGCCCCGATATTCCCGATATCGGGCCTCCCTGCGTCCTTGCCATGCTCGATTTTCGCTCGCCCGATCATCAACGAACCTCTGGGACGGAGCACTAGTCGGTGTCGTAGATCGAGCGGCTCCGGCCGGGCCGCGCGTTCTCGGGGTAGGGGACGAGATCTGCGATGAAGCGAGGCAGCCGGGCGACGCGGTCGAGCCAGGCCGAAACCGCGGGATAGCGTGCGAGCTCGTAACCGGCGTCGGCCGCCACATGCGTGTATGCGAAGTTCCCGAGGTCTGCGATCGTGCACGCATCGCCGAGCAGGAACGCACGATCTTCCAGGTGCGCGTCGAGCAGCTCGAGCGCGCCACGCCCGAGCTCGAGCCGCGCAGCGACGAGTTCGGGGTTCCGGCCGGTGAGGATGCGGAACCGCGCGGAGCCGATGCCGCTCATGACCCGCTCCTGCTCGAAGAACAGCCATTGGGCGACTTTCGCCCGCGCGAACGGATCGTCCGGCAGGTACTCCGTCCCGTCTGCGAGATACCAGAGGATCGCATTCGACTGGGTGAGCAATCGTCCATCGTCGAGCTCGAGCACCGGCGTCTCGCGCGCGGGGTTCAGCCCGGCATACGCATCCGTGAGCGTGTCGCCGGCGAAGATGTCGACGGGGACGCGCTCGTAGTCGCGGTCGAGCAGTGCGAGGAGCAGCCGGGCCTTGTAGCAGTTCGCCGATGCGGGGTAGTCGTAAAGACGCACGGATGAGCCTCCCGAACTCGCTGTGGACGTCGTACGCAGAACGTCCGATGATGCCAATTCGTGAGACCGGGCTGCACCAGTCGCCTGCGCGGCGGTCATCCCACCCGGGACCGGCGCGGGGCGCCTGCGCCGCCTGCGCCGCCTCCGACGGTCTCCGCGAACCCCGATCGCCAGCTCGGGTGCGCGGGCATCCAGCCCAGCTCCCGGCGCGCCCCGGCGTTCGACGACCCGCGCGACTCGGTCATCATCGCCACGCCGACCTCGCCGGCCGCGATCCGGCCCAGCCAGGCCGGGACGTGCCGAGGCGGCTTCGCGCCCAGGACCGTCGCCAGGTGCGGCAGCCACTCCGACACCGGCGCCGGGTCGTCGTCCACGATGTTGCCCGGCGCCCCGTGGTCGAGTGCCGCCACGGTCGCCGCGGCGGCGTCCGCAACGTGCACGAACGACCACACCCCCGCGCCGTCGCCGATGATCGGGAACTTGCGCTGCCGGATCATGGTCGCGTACTCCTCCGCCATGTTGGTGCCCGGTCCGTAGAGAGCGCCCCGTAGCGGAGCGCGAGCCCATCCAGGCCCTCCGCCTGGGGCACCGCACCCTCCAGGTAGCGGATCGCCGCGAGCGATTCCCGCATCGCCTTCGGCGGATCCGGGTCGAGCCGATCGTCCTCCGTCTTCACCGGTCCGCCCTCGCGGGCGTTCGGCCAGCCGATGTAGCTCTGGGCCAGGAACCGGCTCGCCCTCGCCGCCTGCGCCGCCTCGAGCAGGATGTCCAGTCCGCGGGCGCGCAGGACGTTGGTCTCCAACGAAGGAGCGGTCGAAGCGGCGCAGGCTCGTCCCGCCGCGCAGCCCCGTCAGCTCGTGGATCACCGCGTCGGGCTCCGCCCGCATCACGGCCGTCATCACCTGGCCGCGGTCGAGCGGATCCATCACGGCCGCGGTCGCGCCCGCCTCTCCGAGCCGGCTCGCCTTCGCACTCGACCGGGTGCTGC
>JAICJM010000053.1 GCA_025928435.1 Thermoleophilia bacterium | reverse complement strand
GCTTCCTGGCGCCCCTGGTAGCATCGCGGCCCGATGGCGCTGCCGCTCGAACCCCCCGTGATGCCGCAGCTGGCGCGCTCGGCCGCGGAGCTCCCCGACGGCGACGGCTGGCTCTACGAGCCGAAGCTGGACGGCTTCCGCTCGGTCGCATTCGTCGACGGCGAGGACATCTTCGTCCAGTCCCGCAACGGCAAGCCGCTCGGACGCTACTTCCCCGAGCTGCGCTTCCCGGAGGGCCGCTATGTGCTCGACGGGGAGCTCGTCATCCGCGCGGGCGGCGGCGGCGAGAACTTCGAGGCCCTGCAGGAGCGGATCCACCCGGCGGCGTCGCGGGTGGCCCGCCTGGCCGAGGAGACGCCGGCGACGTTCGTCGCCTTCGACATCCTCGCCCGCGACGACGACTCGCTGCTCGACGCCCCGCTGGCGGAACGGCGCACGACCCTGGAGGGCGTCGTCGGCGCCCCCGTCGAGCTGATCCCCTCGACCGCCGACCGGGCCGAGGCCGAGCCCTGGCTGCAGACGGCCGAGGGCGTGATCGCCAAGCGCGCCGACGCTCCGTACAAGCCCGGCGAGCGGGTGGGGATGGTGAAGGTGAAGCGCGTGCGCACGATCGACTGCGCCGTCGTCGGCTGGCGCCCCGGCAAGAAGGAGGGCACGGTCGGATCGCTGATCCTCGGCCTGTACGGCGACGGGGGGGAGCTGCACGTCGTCGGGCACACGTCGGGGTTCACGGCCAGGTACGCGCGGGAGCTCGTCGGCGTCGTCACCTCCCACGAGACCGGGGAGCACGGCGCGTCGGAGCCGAACCGCTGGAGCGCCGACCGCGACCGCGAGTGGCGCGGCCTGCGCCCCGACCTCGTCGCGGAGGTGAGCTTCGACCACAAGAGCGGCCACCGGATCCGCCACGGGGCGCGGCTGCTGCGCTTCCGCGACGACAAGCGCGCCGACGAGTGCGCGCTCGAGCAGCTCGAGAGCTGACCGCCGCCAAACGCGGCTCTCATGGGCCGCTCGTACCGTGGCCGCATGCTCGTGCGCCGCTTCACCCGCTCGGAGCTCGCGGCCCACTGGGTCGTCGCCCTCAGCGTGCTGGTGATGATCGCGACCGGGCTCGCGCTCGGCCTGGACGTCGCCCACGACGCCGTCTTCCCCGTGCACGTCGGGAGCGTGTTCGCCCTCGCCGCCGGGCTCGTGCTGGTCGTGGCGGCCGGGGACCGGCGGGCGCTGCGCGCCACCGCCCGCGAGCTGCGCTCGCTCGACCGCGACGACCGCCGCTGGCTCGCCTGGGCGCCGCGGGCGGCGCTGCGGCGCGGCGGCGATCCCCCGCCGATCGGTCGCTTCAACGCCGGCCAGAAGGCCAACGCGATCCTCGTCGGCCTGTTCCTGGTGACGGTGACCGGATCCGGCCTCTACCTGTGGGCGCGAGTGCACGGGATCGTCGCCGGCTCGAACATCGACGGCGCCGTGCACAACCTGTCGGCGATCGCGATCATCGCCCTCGTCTGCGGCCACCTCTACATGGCCGTGCTGAACCCGGGCACCCGCCGCGCCCTCGCCGGGATCGTCACGGGCCGCGTCGACGCGGAATGGGCCGCCGAGCACCACCCCGCCTGGCGCCCGGACGAGCCGGGCGGCGTCAGCCGCCGCCGCTGAGCAGCTCGAGCACCGCCTCGGGCTCCTTGAACGGCGGCACCAGGTACGCCCCGGCCGCGAGGTCGCGCACCGCCGCGAGCAGGTCGCGGGCGACCGCCATGCCCTCGCGGGCCGCGTCGGCGCCGGCGCGGTCGAGCCGCCCGAGCACGTCCGCGGGCACGCTGATGCCCGGCACCTCGTTGTGCAGCCGCAGCGCGAGCGCGTGGCTGCGCACGGGCCAGACGCCAACGATCAGCGGCACCGCCGGCGGCCCGCCGAGCCGCTCGAGGAAGTGCTCCAGCTGGGCGGCGTCGAAGAGCACCTGGGTCATGGCGAAGCGGGCGCCGGCCTCGACCTTGGCGGCGAAGCGCTCGATCTCCCAGTCGGGATCGTCCGCGACCGGGTTCACGGCCACGCCGACGTGGAAGCTGGTGGCGTCGTCGATCGCCTTGCCCGCGTAGTCGACGCCCGAGTTGAGCGCCGTCATCAGGCGGGTGAGACCGATCGCGTCAACCTCGTACACGGCCTCCGACCCGTGCGGGTCGCCCGCCGGCGGCGGGTCGCCGGTCACGGCGAGCACGTTGCGGATGCCGACGGCGTGCGCGCCGAGGAGCATGGATTCGATCCCGCGCACGCTCGCGTCGCGCGGCGTCACGTGCGGGATCGTCTCCGTTCCGACCTGCTGCTCGATCAGCGCGGAGGCGATGAGCGCGTTCATCCGGGCCCGCGCGAGCGGGTTGTCGTTCACGTCGAACACGTCGACCCCGCCCGCGGCCGCGAGGCTGCGCGCCGAGGCGATCAGGCGCTCGACATTGCCGCCCTTGGGCGGGTCGAGCTCGACCGACACGACGAACTCGCCCCGGCGCAGCTTGCCCGCGAGCAGGCTCTCGTGCTCCTCGGACGCCGCCTTGATCGGCAGCTCACGCTCGACCAGCCCCAGCGCAACGGCCGGCGGGCGCCGCTCGCTCACGGCCCGGCGGATGGCGGCGACGTGCTCCGGCGTCGTGCCGCAGCAGCCGCCGATGACGACCGCCCCGAGCGCGAGGGCGTGGGCGGCGTACTCGCCGAAGTACTCCGGACTCGCGTTCGGGTAGACGAGCCGCCCGGTCGAGACGTTCGGCAGGCCGGCGTTCGCCTGCGCCGTGAGGGGCAGGTCGGTGGCCGTGCGCATGCGCTCCAGGCCGGCGAGCACGGCCTGCGGCCCCAGGCTGCAGTTCACCCCCACGGCGACCGGATCGAGCTCCGCCAGCCCGGCCGGGACGTCGGCCGCGGCGACGCCCGCCGGGGTCTCGGCGTCGTCGCCGACCGTCACCTGCGCGATCAGCGGCAGGCCGGCGACCGCGTGCGCCGCCCGGGCGGCGATGCGGAGCTCGTCGAGCGAGGTGAAGGTCTCGAGTACGAAGAGGTCGACGCCGCGGCCCTCGAGCGCCGCCGCCTGGGCCGTGAACAGCTCGGCCATCTCCTCCGGCGAGAGCCGGCCCGGAGCCGCCCCGAGCGGCCCGATCGACCCGCCGATCAGCACGTCGCGGCCGGCCACCTCGCGGGCCTCCCGGGCCAGCTTCACGCCGGCCTGGTTCATCGCCTCGACGCGGTCGTCGAGCTTGTGCGGGGCAAGCTTGACCGGGTTGGCGCCGTACGTGTTCGTGAGGATCAGGTCGGACCCGGCGCGGATGAATGCGACGTGCAGCGCCACCACCTGCTCGGGCGCGATCAGGTTCGCCTCCTCGGGGCAGCGGGCCCGCACGACCGCGGTCTGGAGCAGCGAGCCCATGCCCCCGTCGGAGACGAGCGGCTCGCTGCCGAGGCGTTGCAGGGTGCGCGCCATCGCGGGAGTGTACGAGCACGTAGAGTTCGGCCGGAACGTTTGCCGGGGAGCCTCCGCGGAGGCTGAGAGGGCGCGCACGCGCGCCGACCCGCGAACCTGATCTGGGTCATTCCAGCGAAGGGATGCAAGCAATGGCGAGCGCGGCCCCCGGGGGCATCGAGCTGTCGGGAGTGAGCAAGCGGTTCGGCGACCTGGTCGCCCTGGAGGACGTGTCGCTGCACGTCCCTCCCGACGGGGTGACCGGCATCGTCGGCCCGAGCGGGTGCGGGAAGTCGACCCTGCTCGAGATCGTCGCCGGCCTCGAGGGGGCGACGACGGGCACGGTCGCGGTCGAGGGCGCCCGCACGCCGGAGTCGCGGCTGGAGCGGTGCGCGCTCATGCCCCAGAGCGACCTGCTGCTGCCCTGGCGCGACGCGCTCGGCAACGCGAGCGTCGCGCTCGAGAACGCGGGCGGCGGCCGCCGCCGCGCCCGGGCCGAGGCGGCCCCGCTATTCGCGCGCCTGGGCCTGGACGGCTTCGAGCGGCGGCGCACCTGGGAGCTCTCCGGCGGCATGCGCCAGCGGGTGGCGTTCGCGCGCACGCTCCTGGCGGGCAAGGACGTGCTCCTGCTGGACGAGCCGTTCGGCGCGCTCGACGCCATCACCCGCGCCGAGCTGCAGGAGTGGTTGTGCGACGCGCTGCGGACCGAGCCGCGCACCACCGTGCTCGTCACCCACGACGTCGAGGAGGCGCTCCTCGTCTGCGACCGCGTGGCGGTCATGTCCGCCCGACCGGGCCGGGTCGTGCTCGAGCTGGGTGCCGGGTTCGGCGGCGGCGAGCGGGCCGAGACGATCGCGTCGGCGCCCTTCCTGGAGGCGCGCGGGCGGGCCCTGGAGGCGTTGCGGTGAGGCGCCTGCGCGCGCACCTCGCATGGATGGTCGTGCTGGCGGCGCTCGTGGCGGCCTGGCAGGCGTACGTGCGCCTGCGCGACGTGCCCCAGTACGTGCTGCCGGCGCCGACCGACGTGGGCCGGACGCTGTGGGACGAGCGCGGGCCGCTGGCCTCGGCCGCCGGCGTCACGGCCCGGGAGATGCTGGCAGGCTTCGCGCTCGCGCTCGGCTTCGGACTGGCGGCGGCGGTCGCCCTGCACGCCTCGGCCACCGTGCGGCGAGCGGTCTATCCGCTGCTCGTGGCGTCGCAGAGCGTCCCGGTGGTCGCGATCGCGCCGATCCTCGTGATCTACCTCGGCTTCGGGCTCGCACCGAAGCTGGTCATCGTCGCGCTCGTATGCTTCTTCCCGGTCACCGTCGCGGCACTGGACGGGTTCCGCTCCGTCGACCCCGAGCACGTGCGGGTGATGCGCACGCTGCGGGCGTCGCGCACGGCCATCTTCCGCCGGGTGGAGCTGCCGTGGGCGCTGCCGTCGATCTTCACGGGCATGCGCGTGGCCGCCTCCTACGCCGCGGTCGCCGCCCTGTTCGCCGAGTACGCCGGCTCCGGCTCGGGCCTCGGCGACGCGATGCGCGAGGGCACCGCCCAGTACGACGCCCCGCTGGTCGGCGCGGCCGTCGTCGTGCTGGCCGCGCTCGCGCTGGCGCTGTTCGGCGCCGTGACGCTGATCGAGCGGCTGGCTGTCCCGTGGGCCAGACGGATAGACTGAGAGCCGGAAACCGTTTGCCGGGGAGCCCCACGGGGCTGAGAGGGCGCAGGAGCGCCGACCCGCGAACCTGATCTGGGTCATGCCAGCGAAGGGATGCAAGCCATGCGCCACCGATTCGCCCTCCTCGCCGTCCTCGTCCTCGCCGGCTGCGGCGGCAGCTCCGGCGCCGCCATGACGAGTGGCCACACGACCGACCTCAGCCTCGCGCTCGACTGGTACCCGAACGCCGACCACGTCGGGATCTACACCGCCATCGACCACGGGTTCTTCCGCCGCGCCGGGCTCGACGTCACGCCGCACGCCCCGTCGGACGTGTCCGACCCGATCCGGCTCGTGGCGGCCGGGACGACCGACCTCGGCATCGACTACGAGCCGGAGCTCTTCTACGCCCAGCAGGAGCACGTTCCGGTGGTCGCCGTGGCATCGGTCGCGCCCGAGGCCCTGAGCTCGATCATCGCGTCGGGCAAGAGCGGGGTCACCTCGCCGGCGGGCCTGCGCGGCAAGACCATCGGCGTCGACGGCACGAGCAGCACCACGGCGTTCGTCGACACCGTGCTGCGGCACGCCGGCGTCGACCCGTCCGACGTCCACCTCGAGAACATCCACTTCAACCAGGTGCCCGCGCTGCTCCAGAACCGCGTGGACGCGGTCGCCGGCGTGTTCCAGAACATCGAGGGAATCCAGTTCGACCGGCAGGGCGTGCACCCGGTCGTGTTCCCGTACGACCGCTACGGCGTCCCCGGCTACGACGAGCTCGTGATCGTCGCGAACAGCGACAAGCTGGGGTCCGACTCGGCGTACCGGCGCAGCGTCAACCGGTTCGTGACGGCCCTCGCGGCGGCCACCCGCTGGGCCCGGAAGCACCCGAGCGCCGCCGTGCAGGTGATGGTCGGGCACGCCTACCGCGACTATCAGGGCACGATCCGCGCCAGCGTGCCCGCGACGCTGAAGCTGCTGCGGACGGGGCCTCTGGACGCGGCCGCCTGGCAGCGCTTCGGCGACTGGATGCACCGCAACGGGCTCCTGAAGGAGACCCCGGACGCAACGGCCCTGGTCGCTCGTCCCTAAACTCCAGAGCGTGGCCGAGTCCCTCAAGGGCAAGCTGCTGATCGCCGCCCCGCTGCTCGTCGACCCCAACTTCCACCGCACCGTGGTGCTCGTCATCGAGCACTCGGAGGAGGAGGGTGCGCTGGGCGTCGTCCTGAACCGCCCCACCGAGCTGTCCGTGCCCGAGGCGGTGCCCGAGCTGGGTGAGCTCGACGACGGCTACGTGTTCGCGGGCGGGCCGGTGCAGCCGCAGGCCGTGATCGCGCTCGCCGAGTACGCCGGGCCGCCGCCGGACGGCGCGGTGTGCGGCCCGATCGCTCCGATCGGCGTCGACTCGGACATGGACAACCTGGCCGAGGAGGTCACCCGGGTGCGCGTGTACGCCGGCTATTCGGGCTGGGGCGAGGGCCAGCTCGAGGGCGAGCTCGACGAGGACGCCTGGTTCATCGAGCCGGCCCTGCCCGGCGACGTGTTCTGCGCCGACACGGAGGCCCTGTGGAGCCACGTGCTCGAGCGCAAGGGCGGCGAGTACCGGCTCGTGGCCCGGATGCCCGAGGATCCAGGGCTCAACTGAACGCGGGCGCGATGCCAGGCCACTAGTATTTCCGCGGCCAATGGCGACCACGACCACCGCCGTCCCACTCCACCTCAGCTCTCCGCCCATGGAGGGCGGCGACGTGGCCCAGGCGCAGCGGCTGCTCCTGCACAACCCGTTCGGGACATTCGACCCGGGGCCGATCGACGGGGTCTACGGCGAGCGCACCGCGGCCGCCGTGCGGCGGGCCAAGTACTGGCTCGGCTACCCGGAGAAGCAGATCGACGAGATCGCCTCGCCCGACATGGTGGCGATGCTGGCGGGCGGTGTCTCCCAGCCGCCGGCCTTCAAGGCCACCCACACGCGCCGCCTCCGGCGGGCGCAGGACGTCGGTCTGTGGAACACGGCCTATGACATCGCGATCTCCAACGTGGGCGAGCGGGAGACGCCGGCCGGGTCGCGCCGGATCGATTGCACGGACTGGTACGGCGTGCCCGCGCCGTGGGCGGCGATCTTCGTGTCGTGGTGTTACGCGCGGGCCGGCTCGACGGCGTTCTCCGCCGGCGCCCGCTACGCGTACGTGCCGCACATCCTGTGGGACGCCCAGCGGGGCGAGAACCAGCTCTCGATCACCCGCCGGCCGCTTCCGGGCGACCTGCCGGTCTTCGACCTGGACGGCGACGGCGTCGCCGACCACGTGGCCATGTTCGACGACTGGACGGGCCAGCCCGGCACGACGTTCTGCACGATCGAGGGCAACGTCACCACCTCCGGCGAGCCGAACGGCGGCCGCATCGCCCAGCTCGAGCGCCGCGCCGACCATCGCGTGATGGCGTTCGTGCACGTGCGCGGCTAGCGGCAGGTTGCCGCAAGCGCGATCGGCGTCGCGATCGTGGCCGTGCTCGAGTCGCCTCCGGCGAGGACACGGAGAGGAATCTCGTGCAGCGTGTACGTCCCCGGGGGAACACCGGCGCACGACGTCCGGTAGCCCACCTCGAGCTGTTGATCCCCTCGGGGCCGGATCGACCGCTCGCCCAGGGTCAGGCGGAACGGCGACGGGCGCGACGGGGGAGCGACGCCGAGCACTGTCGCGGTCCGGCCGCGGGCCAGGTTCACGACCTCCAGGCAGACGTCGGTGACGCGTCCGCTCCGGGCACGCTGCACCCCGCATGTCCCGCTGCCGGACGCAGCCAGCGGGTGGCGCTGAAGGTCAGCGAGCGCGAGCCCCGTGACCGCGGCATAGACGGCAATGCCGGCAGTCGCCACGACTGCCCGCCTGGGCCAGCTCGCCCGCGGTGCCGGCGAGCGGGCCGCGAGGCGCAGGGCGGCGGCGGCCGGGATCATGGCGAGCAGACACCACCAGGAGCGCGTCTCCTGGGCGAGGAGCAGGATGCCCGCAACCGCGGCTGACGCCGCCGGCAGCCAGAGCTCGGCCTGTGGCGTGCGCGAGATCCGCCGGGCCGCGAGGCCGCAGAAGAGAATCACTGCGGCCGACGTCGTCAGGTCGGCGAGGCGGGCCGCATGGTCGACCGGCGGGAACGGGTGCCAGAGGGACAACCTGCCCGGCGCCGCGGCCTGAAGCCCGAGGTAGAACTCGACCGGGTCGAAGACGAGCGCCCCGGCGAAGAGGCCCATCACCGTGCCGCCGAGGAGCGCCCAGAACGCCGTCCAAAGCGACATGCGCGCACGTGCCGTCGGGGCCGGTGCGGCAAGCGCGCTCATGCCTCCAGCCTACCGCCGCTTGACCGTTACGCACCAAAAGGGGTCTGACCCCGTTTGGTGCGTTGACCTGGGGCTCCTGCTAGGCGATGTGCTGGAAGAAGCGGACCGTCTCGCCGCCCAGCCCGCGCGTCGAGCGCAGGTTGTAGCCGGCCGCAAGGCCGATGCCGAGCAGCGGGATCTCGCGGCCGAGGATGATGTGCGCGCGCCGGCGGGCGAGGCGGCCGGTGACCTGGAGCGCGAGCCGGCCGGAGACGCTCGCCGAGAGCGCGTCGGCGCGCGCGCCCTGCAGCTCGGCGGGTCGGTAGCGCGTGCCGAGCGCCTCGACGTCGCCGCCGCGCCGGAGCTTGACCGCACCGACGTCCAGTCCCAGCACGAGCAGCACGTCGAGCAGCCGCGCCTCGCGGTCGGTCAGCGGCCGGTCGAACAGGTGCGCCCCGAGCAGGATCAGCTCGACCTGGGCGGCGGTGAGCAGGGCCACGTCGCCGAGGGCTGCGCCGATCTCGGCGAGCGTCCCCGGTCCCGGCACGACGGCCGGGATCGCACTCGCCGCGCCCGTCCCGGCCAGGTGCCACGACCGGCGGGCGACCGCGATGCGCACGAGCCGGGCCGGATCCGTCCCGGGATGCTCGGCCCGCAGGGCATCGCCGGCCGCCGCGATTGCCGGCCCGCGATGCCGCACGACCGTGCGGATCGCGCGATCGGTCGTGTTCGCGAGCCGCTCGCTCAGCGCCACGACCAGGCGTTCGGACGTCCGTGCCATCGCGGGAGTCTAGAGAGGCCTCACCGAGGCTCGGTAGGCTCCGGCGATGGCCGTCCGGACGCCGCTCGAACGCAGGCTCCGGTGGGCCGTGGTCGGGCTGGCCATGCTGTGCGCGGTGCTCGTGCTGGTGATCGTGGCGGTGCTCATCTACTGGCGGCTCTACCTGCTTTCCCCGAGCGCCGACCCCTTCAAGCGCGGGCCGTTCGTGATCCGCCTGGGCGAGACGTCGGCCGAGCTCGCGTGGACGCTCCCCGGCGACCGGAAGGTCGAGCTCGTCGCGACGGCGCCCGACGGGACGACGGCAACCGCCCGCGACGGCCGCTTCACGGGACTGGAGCCCGGCGTGCGCTACCTGTGGACGGCGTCGACCGGCGGCGTCGGCCGGGCGGCCGGGTCGTTCCGCACGGCGCCGACCGACCCCGGGGCGCCCGTCACGTTCGCCGCCATCGGCGACTATGGCTCCGGCACCGACCACGAGTGGGCGGTCGGGCGCACGCTGGCCCGGGAGGATCCCGACTTCGTCGTCACCGCCGGCGACAACAGCTACCTGGTGGGCGCGCCGGTGCTGCTCGACCGCAACATCTTCAGGCCGCTCCACGACGTGATGCTCGAGGCCCCGCTCTACGCCACGATGGGCGAGCACGACCTCTTCTACAGCAACGGGGCCGCCGTCGCCCACGCGCTGCACCTGCCGGACGACGCCGGCCGCTACGTCGTCGACTACGGCCAGGTGCAGGTCGTGCTGCTCGGGCTGGACGACGGCCCGTCGGAGGTGGCGTTCGCCAGGCGGGCGCTGGCCCGGCCCGGGCCGCGGGTGCGCTTCGTCGTGCTGCACCGGCCCGTTCAGCCGGGCGACGCCATCCTGCCGCTCCTGCGGAAGCGGCATGTCGCCGCGGTGATCGCCGGCCACCTGCACCGGTACGAGCGACGCGTCGTGGGCGGCATCCCCGAGTTCGTGGTCGGGACCGGCGGCGAGGGCCCGGGCACGGCGGAGTTCACGAAGCGCAGCTCCGACGCGGTCGTCTCGCTCCTCGACTTCGGGTCGCTGCGCGTCTCCGTGACCGCGAAGGGGGTCACCTACCAGTTCATCGACGAGCGCGGCCGCGTGCTCGACCGCTACTCGAAGGGATGACCGGGCTGCGCGTCGCACTCGGCGTCATCGGCGTCGCCGCCGCGGCCGCGGGGCTCCTGATCGGCAGGCCGGCGGTCTTCTTTCCGCTCGCGCTGCTCGGGATCGTCGCGTTCGTCATCGCCGCGGGCAACCTGGCGGCCGACCTGCTGCCGCTGCGACGGGCGCACGCGGCCACCTCGGCCCTCGCCCTCCTCGACGCCGTGGCGCTCGTGCTCGCCGGCCAGGCGTCGCGGGCGCTGGCGGTCGTGGCCGCGCTCGCGCTCGTCGCCCTGAGCGCCGCGCCCCGCCTCATCGGCCGGCGCGGATGACCCGCCGCGCCTACTCGTGGATGCGCCGGCCCTCGCGCAGCATGGCCAGGAACTTCTCCAGCCGCCGCGCCCGGGTCTCCGGCCGGCGGGCCTCCTGGAGCCGGTAGAGGATCGCGTAGCGGTTCGCGCGGTCGAGGCCCGCGAAGAAGTCACGCGCCGCGGGGTCGGCGTCGAGCGCGGCCTGGAGGTCGGGGGGCACCTCGGCCGTCGCCGACGAGTCGTAGGCGTCCTCCCAGCGGCCGTCGGCGCGGGCGGCCTCGACCTCGCGCAGGCCGGCGGGCGTCATCGCGCCTTGCGCCAGCAGCTGCTCCGCCCGATCGCGGTTGCGCTTCGACCAGCGGCTGCGGGCCGTGCGCGGCGTGAACCGCTGCCGCCAGTGGCGCTCGTCGATCGTGCCCTTCTGGCCGTCGATCCAGCCGTGGCAGAGCGCGACGTCGAGCGCCTCCGCGTAGGTGAATGACCGCTCGCCGGCGCCCTTGCGGGCCAGCTTCAGCCACACGCCGGGCGAGGATTCGCCGTGCTCCGCCAGCCAGTCCGCCCAGGCCTCCCGGCCGGAGAGCTCGAGGAGCGGCACGTCAGCCGGCACCGACGCCGTCCAGCACGGCGCGCAGCTGGCCGAGCGCGATGTTGCCGCCGCTCGCGATCACCGCCACCCGGCGGCCCGCGAGCCGGTCGCGGATCGCGAGCGCCCCGGCCAGGGCGGCCGCGTCCGCAGGCTCGATCAGGCTGCTGGTGGCGGCGATCATGCGGGCGGTCGCCGCCCGCAGGTCGTCGTCGGAGACCAGCACGAAGTCGTCCAGGAGCCGCCACAGGATCCGCTGCGGCAGCTCGAACGCCGTTCGCGTCGCCAGGCCCTCGGCAAACGTCGTCATCTCGCCCGTCACGAGCTGCTGCGCCCGCCACGAGCTGTGCGCGGCGGGGGCGGCGGACGACTGCACCCCGATCACCTCGATCTCCGGGCGGATGGCCTTCGCCACGATCGACGCGCCGGCCGCGCCGCTCCCGCCGCCGATGGGGACGACGATGACGTCGATGTCGGGCACGTCCTCGAGCATCTCGAGCGTGGCCGTGCCGACGCCGGCGATCAGGTGCGGCTCGTTGCCGGAGTGCACGTAGCGCAGCCCGTCGCGGGCGGCCAGCGCCTCGCAGTGCTCGCGGGCCGCGTCGAAGTCGGGGCCGGAGGCGACGATCTCCGCGCCCAGCGCGCGGATGGCGGCCACCTTGAGCGGGTTCGCGCCCTCGGGCACGCAGATCGTCGCCCGGACGTCGTGCAGGCGGGCGGCGTAGGCGATCGACTGGCCGTGGTTGCCGGTGGAGGCAGTGACGAGGCCGCTGCCGCGCTCCTCGGGCGAGAGCTGGGACACGAGGTTGATCCCGCCCCGCACCTTGAACGCCGCGGTGGGGTTGTGGTTCTCGTGCTTCACCCACACGTCGGCGCCGACCGCCTCCGCCAGCGCCCGGTACGGGCGGAACGGCGTGCGGGCGAGGTGCGGCGCGATGCGCCCGCGGGCGGCGATGACGTCGGCGAGTCCGGGCTCGTCCATGGCGGAGCTCCTACCGGACGCCGGTTGCCGACGCGCCCGATCGGGATCGCCCGCGCAGCGCCCGCCGCCCGAGCCGTTCGAGCGACTCCGGGATGTGGTCGCGCACGGGGACCGCGAGCTCGAAGGCCTTCTTCGTGTACAGCGCCCGGCGGGCCTGGATCCGATCCGCCAGAGTGTTCGCGGCCACCTTCTGGCCCACGGTCATCGTGCTGAACACAAATCGCACGTCCCGGAACCGCCGCGACCGGTAGACGCGCTCCTCGGCCACGCGCTTCGAGCCCGGGAACGGGCTGGTCGTGTCGTGCATGACCAGGTAGCCGCCGTCCACGAGCCGCGGGACGTACTGCTCGAAGTCCTCGAGCACCATCGGGTACTTGTGGTTCCCGTCGATGAAGAGCAGCTCGATCGGCTCCTCGCCGATCGCCGGCAGCGCCTCCTGCGACGGCTGGCGGATGTGCGTGACGATGTCCTCGACGCCGGCCTCGGCGAGGTTGCGCTTGAACTCCTCGTAGCCGGCGCCGCGGTGCGGGTCGATGGCGTAGATGGGCAGGTTCCGGCCCGCCTGCGAACCGCGCGCGAGGCAGATCGTCGACCGGCCCTTGAAGGAGCCGATCTCGACGATCACGCCGCGGCCGGTGCACGCGCGCGCGAGCCGGTAGAGCGTGTCGCCCTCCTCCTCGGTCAGCCAGCCGCCCACGCCGGCGAGCTCCCGGTGCAGCCCCTCCAGGTCGTCCGTCACGCCGGGGAGGATACCTAGATGGTTGATCCCACGTCCCCGCGCGCCTGGTCGTCAGGCGGTTGGCGGGGGTTCGGGTCGCCGGCGGGACTGCGGCCGCGAACCGGCGCATCGCGGCGTCCTCGGTCGCGCCCATATTTCGCCCAATATGAACGCTCCCTTTAGTCCTTGCGCTGCTTGGTTCGCAGCCGCCCAGGACATCACGGGGACGTGAGATCAACCATCTATGCCGGGGGCAGCGGCGTCCCGCGTGTCTCGAGGCTCTCGCGCTCGGACTCGATCGCCGCGGCGTCGAAGCGGAAGTACGAGCGCGGCGGCAGCGGCCCCCACGTGTTCGACGAGAAGCGGTCGTCCGGGAACGTGCGCGGCTCGTGCTCCGGCTCGAGCTGCTCCATGTCGCAGTAGCACTCGACGTGCAGCGGCTCCTCGGTGATGCGGACGTAGCCGCACATGTTCTGGGCGATACCGTGCCGCACAGGGCCCCACGAGAGCCAGCGGCCGTGCGAGGCGAGGTTGTCGAAGAGCGCCCGCAGCGCGCCGAAGTCGACGTAGTCGAACGCGACGTGGTGGAAGTGGGGCGCGGCCGAGCTGACGAGCGCCATCTGGTGGTGCTCGGAGCTCACGTGCAGCCAGGTGCCGGCATCGCCGAGGTAGTCCGAGATCTCCATGCCGAGCACGTCGGCGTGGAAGCGCGTGACCCCCTCCATGTCGGCCGTGAGCCGATTGATGTGCCCGAGCTTGCGGGGGCGCAGCGCCGGCAGGTCGGTCGTCTGGCGGGCGACGGCGGGGCGGCGGTCGTCCTCGAGCAGGTAGGGGACGAGGTGGTGCTCGAAGCCCTCGGGGTCGGCGACCACCAGATGGTCGCCCCGGTCCTCCCACGACTCCCACGTCGACGCCAGCCAGTCACGGGCGGCCTCGAGCGGGACGCTGCGGCGCAGCTGCCAGGCGCAGTGCGCAAACCCGGGCTCCTCGCCGGGGCCGGCGGGAACGAGCTCGAGCGAGTACGGCTCGTAGTCGCATGCGAGCGTCGCCCGCTCGGAGGCGAGGTCGCGGATCGTCAGGCCGAACTGGATCGCATAGCGAGGCGCGGCCTCGGCGACGTCGCCGACCCGCAGGCAGACATGATCGATCTTTCGCAGCCGGATCACGCGCGTCTCTGGCGCCATGATAGATCGGCAATGATGCGGGCATGAACGACACGCCGCTCGCACTCGGCGAGGCCCGCACGGAGACGCTGGAACACGGCCTCGCGCTCATCCTCGAGTCGTGGCGCGGTTTTGACCGCGCCCGGTCCTACCAGCCGCCGATCGCGGAGCATATCCGCATCCTGCTGGGCGAGGGGCTGCCGGAGGCCGGCATCGGGCCGCACGCCGCGCTCGACGAGGTGTCCGAGATCCTCGACGAGAGCCTGGCCCACTCGCGGCCGCGCTTCTTCGGCTACGTCGGCTCGTCCGGGCTCGAGCTGGGCGTCCTCGCCGACGCGCTGGCCGGCTCGCACGACATCAACCTGGCCGCGAGCGCCGCGGCCGCCGACCTGGTTGAGCGGCAGACGCTGCGCTGGGTGGGCGACCTGGTCGGCTACCCGGCCGCGTGGGGGACGTTCACGAGCGGCGGCATGCTCTCCAACCTGACGGCCCTCACCGCGGCCCGCGAGCGGGCCCAGCCGGGCAGCCGGATCGACGGCTGCGACGGCCGCGGCGTGGTCTACACGAGCGTCGAGGCCCACTCGAGCGTCGAGCGGGCGGTCGAGGTGCTCGGCCTGGGCCGCACGGCCCTGCGGACGATCGAGATCGATTCGGCCCGGCGCATGCGGCCCGCCGCGCTTGCGGCGGCCGTCGACCGCGACGTGGCCGACGGCCTGCGGCCCGTCGCCGTCGTGGCCACGGCGGGGACGACGCTGACCGGCGCGGTCGATCCGATCCGGGCGGTGGCCGAGGTGTGCGCGGCCCACGGCATCTGGCTGCACGTCGACGGCGCCTACGGCCTGCCGGCGGCGGCGACCGCGTCGGCGCGGCACCTGTTCGACGGCCTCGAGCTGGCCGACTCGGCCGCGCTCGACGGGCACAAGTGGCTCTTCGTGCCGAAGGCGTGCGGCGTGCTCCTGGTGCGCAACCGGTCCGACCTGGAGGCGGCGTTCTCCCACGACGCGCCCTACATCCCCGAGATCGAGTTCGGCGAGCACCCGGTCGAGTGGACGCTCGAGTACTCGCGGCCGTTCCGGGCCCTGAAGCTGTGGCTGGCGCTGCGGGCCCACGGCGCCGAGGCGTTCCGGGAGGCGATCGAGCACGACCTCGCGCTGGCCCGGCTCGTCGCCGACCTCGTGCAGGCGGCCGACGACCTCGAGCTCATGACGGAGCCGTCGCTCTCGATCGTGCCCTTCCGGCGCGTCCCGTCCCAGGGCGACCCCGACGTCCACAACCGCCGCCTGGTGGGCGCGCTCCAGCGCGACGGCCGCGTCTACGTGACCGGCGCGGTGGTCGACGGGCGCTGGTGCCTGCGGCCGTGCATCGTCAACTACCGCACGAGCGCGGACGACGCCCACGCGCTCATCGACGTCGTGCGCGAGGTCGGCCGCCGCATCGAATCCGAGGAGTAGCCGAGAGAATCGGGGACAGTCCCCGGATGGGGACAGTCCCCAAGCCCTACGTGTCGCGGCCCGTCCACGGGGCGTGCCAGCCGCCGTGGCCCGAGGTGATCCGGTCGGCGTCCTGCGGGCCCCAGGAGCCCTGCTTGTAGTCCTGCACCGGCGGCGGGTCGTCGAGCACCGGCTGCACGATCCGCCACGTCTCCTCGACGGCGTCCTGGCGGGTGAAGTGGCTGCGGTCGCCCCGCAGGGCCGCCGCCAGCAGCTCCTCGTACGCCGTCGGCGCCTCCATCCCGTCGGCGGCCAGCTCGAGGTCGAGGCTGACCGTGTGGATGCCGGGCTCCCCGGCCCGCAGCGACTGGAGCTCGATCGTGGTGCCCGGGTTCGGGTCGATGCGCACGACGAAGTGATTGGGCGCCGGGCGCTGGTGGCCCAGGAACGCGAGCCTGGGCGGGCGCTTGAAGACGACCCGCACCTCGGTGGCCTTCAGGGCGAGCGCCTTGCCGGCCCGGATGAAGAACGGCACGCCCGACCAGCGCCAATTGTCGATCTCGGCCCGCAGGGCGACGTACGTCTCGGTGTCCGACCCCTTCCGCACGCCGTCGGTGTCCAGGTAGCCCTCGTACTGGCCGCGGACGATCCGGGCCGGATCGAGGTCGGGCATGGAGGTGAACACGTCGCGCTTGCGATCGTCGAGCGCCGCCAGGCCCCTGCGCGCCGGCGGCTCCATCGCGACCAGCGACAGCACCTGCATCATGTGGTTCTGGACGACGTCGCGCAGCGCCCCGACCGCGTCGTAGAAGCGCCCGCGGTCCTCGACCCCGAAGTCCTCCGCCATCGTCATCTCGACGTAGGCGACATGGTTGCGGTTCCACACCGGCTCGAGCAGGGAGTTGGCGAAGCGCAGGTAGAGGATGTCCTCCACCGGCATCTTGCCGAGGAAGTGGTCGATGCGGAAGAGCTGCGACTCGTCGATCAGCTCGTGCAGGTCGGCCGCGAGCTCGCGGGCCGACTCCAGGTCGTGCCCGAACGGCTTCTCGACCACGACCCGCGCGTTCTTCGTGAGCCCTGCCTCGGCGAGGCCGTTGACGACCGTGGCGAAGAGGGACGGAGGCACCTCGAGGTAGAAGACCGGCGTCGAGACGCCCTCGATCGCCTTCCCCACCGCGGCGTAGGTGGCGTCGTCGCCGAAGTCGCCCTGCACGTAGTGCAGGCGCTTCGCGAACTCGGCGAACTCCTCCTCGTCGACCCTGGTGCCCGCGTCGCGGATCGACTCGCGGGCGCGCTCGCGCAGGTCATCGTCGGTGAAGTCGTCCATCGCGACGCCCACCACGGGGCACGAGAGCCCGTGTCGGCGGGAGAGCAGGTACAGCGCCTGGAACGTCATCTTCCGGGCCAGGTCGCCGGTGATCCCGAAGATCACGAGGGCGTCCGCATCCTGGGTGCGCTTCACAGGCGCGCAGACTAGATCAAACGCCATTCCCGGAGAAGCGCGGCCTCGCGCTCGCGCGTCATCGACTCGCCCGGGCCGGGGGTCGCCTCCTGCGCCCACCGCAGCGTGTCGGCGACCGTCTCCGCGATCGGCCTGATCGAGAGGCCCGCCGCGAGCGCGCGCGAGACGTCCGAGCGCTGGAACCCCGCCATGTCCTCGCCCGGCGTCCACAGCGGGAGCTCCGTCCACGGCTCGACGCCGCGCTCGAGCAGGAACGACTCGTCCGCCCAGACCGGGCGGCCACCGTTGTCCGTCACGGCGACGCAGGCGTCGAGCACCCCGCCGAGGGTGAGCATCCCGGCGGGGCTGACGACGTCGAACGTCCCGCCGGCATCGCGCTCGACCAGCGCGAGCATGAACGCCACCAGATCACGCGCGTCGACGACCTGGATCGGCTGGTCCGGCGGCGCCGGGGCGAGCACGTCGCCGCCCTCGGCGACCCGCACTGGCCAGTACGTGAACCGGCCGGTGGGGTCGTACGGCCCGACGATCAGGCCGGGCCGGATGATCAGGGCGCGGTCGCCGAAGGCCGCCCGGGCGGCCCGCTCGCACATGACCTTGAGCGGCCCGTAGCTCTCCTCGGTGATCTCGTCCTCGGGCGCGCCCGGCGGCAGCTCGGCGAGGGGGGAGTCCTCGTTCGCGCCCGGCTGCGAGTGGTCGGCGTAGGCGCTGCGGCTCGAGACGAACAGGTAGCAGTCGGCCGATCCGGCGAGCAGCTCCGCGGAGCGCTCGACGTCGCGCGGGAAGTAGCCCGACATGTCGACCACGGCGTCGAACGTCCGGCCGCGCAGGCCCTCGAGGCTCCCGCCGCGCTCGCCGACCACCCGCTCGACGCCGGGGTGCAGGCCGGCGCCCGTGCGGCCGCGGTTGAAGAGCACGAGCTCGTGCCCGCGGGCCGCCGCGAGCTCGACCAGATGCCGGCCCGCGAACGACGTCCCGCCCAGAACCAGGATGCGCATCGCCCCAGTATACGCAACCTTCCGGTTGCGCCTGGTTGGTCGGTGCGGGGACTGTCCCCGCCCGGGGGACAGTCCCCGGGCGAGCCGCGCGAACGGCGGTCTCGCTTCATCGGGGCGCCGAGATTCGAACTCGGGACCTCACCGACCCGAACGGTGCGCGCTACCAGGCTGCGCCACGCCCCGGTGAGGCCGGGATTATCGCACAGGCGGCGGGTCCGGCCGCCCGCTCCCGCGGGCGGCGTCCCGGCGGGCACAGTAGGCGTCGAACGCCATCATCCGCCGCAGCCAGCGCCCCTGGGCCTCGACCTCGATGTCGTAGAGCATGCGGTCGACCTCGAAGATCTCGACGGCGCGGTCGATCTGGGCCAGGATCCGCCGGCGCAGGCCACCGGCCGCCGGCCGCGTGAACGCCTCCCGGCGCAGCGGTCCCGATGGCGGCGGGAGGTGCCCCTCCAGGCGCTGCTCCAGCGATACGCGCTCTTCCATGCCCGGAAGCATGGCGCACGCGCGCGGGCCCGCGCAACGGGTGGGGTGGTGGGACCACCCGTTCGGGCGGTAGCGTATGCGCGTGGCCGGGAGAGACGAGATCGTCGCCTTCGCGGACGGCCTGCTGCAGGCTGACGCCTATCCGGACGCCCTTCCCGTGGGGCTCCAGGTGGCGGGCGCCGAGGAGGTGACCCGGATCGCCACCGGGGTCAGCGCCTCGCTCGAACTCTTCCGCCGGGCGGCGGACGCGGGCGCCCAGATGCTCATCGTCCACCACGGCCTGTTCTGGAAGTCCGACCCGCGCCGGATCGGGCCGCGCGAGCGCGACCGGCTGAAGGCGCTCTTCGACGCAGGCCTCTCGCTGGTCGCCTACCACCTGGCCCTCGACGCCCACCCCGACGTGGGCAACAACGCCCTCCTCTGCCGTCTGCTGGGCCTCGACGACCTGGAGGAGTTCGGCCGGCTGCACGACCGAACGATCGGGTTCATCGGCCGCGCCGAGCCGCCGATCCCACTCGACGAGCTCGTCTCGCGCGTGCGCAAGGAGGTGACTCCGGACCCGCTTGTGTTCGCCGACGGGCCCGACGCGATCGCGCGGGTCGCGATCATCAGCGGCGCAGCGGCCCAGCAGCTCGAGGCGGCCGCCGACGCGGGCGCCGACTGCTTCATCACGGGGGAGCCGCGCGAGCCGGCGATGGCCGCCGCCCGCGAGGCGGGCATCCATTTCATCGCCGCCGGCCACTACGCCACCGAGGTCTTCGGCGTGCGCGTTCTGGGCGACCTGATCGCCGGCCGTTTCGGCGTCGAGCACGTCTTCATCGACCTGCCGAACCCGATCTGAAACCGGGTCCGCGAGACGATTGACGGCGTCCGGGCACGTCGCTACAGTGTGGACATGGATGTCTGCTCGGAGCGCGCCTGAATTGCCTGAGGCGCGCGCACATGAGGAGCAGGCACCCTGAGCCCACCGAGCATTCTGCGCGGTGGGTTTTTCAATTCCGGAACACCATCAAGGGGGCAGGCATGGCGAATCACCTGACGCCGGACGAGCTATCCAAGGAGTACGGCATGAAGCGGGAAGATGTTATCCGCCTCTGCCACGAGCAGTCCGTCCCCATCTACCACGGCAAGATCGACAAGAGCCTGTTCCAGGCCGTTCGCGAGGAACTCGCGCTCGCCCGCTAGCCGCGGGGGAGACCTCCTCTTCCTCATCTCCAGCTCGTGACGGCGTCACGCATCCTGATCGCCGTCTGCGCGCTTTTCCTGGCCGCCGCCCCACCGGCGCTGGGCGCGTCTGCGCTCGACCGCAAGATCGACGGCATGGTCGCCTCCTCGGGGTTTGCGGGCAGCCGTACCGGCATCGCGATCTACGACAGCGGCCGGGCCCGCCTGCTGGCCGTCTACCACGGCCGCGCCGAGCTGCGGCCAGCCTCGAACATGAAGCTGATGACGAGCGCCGCGGTGCTCGGCCGGCTCGGCTTCGCGAACCGGCTCGCGACGCGCGCGATGGCGACGGGCGCGCTCACCGGCGGCACGCTGCACGGCAACCTGTGGCTCGTCGGCGGCGGCGACCCGTCGTTCTCCACCGTCCCGTTCTCGCGCGTCGCGTTCGGGGGCGCCTCCGGCCTCGTGCACGACCTGGCGGTCGGCCTGCAGAGAGCCGGCGTGAAGCGCATCACGGGCGCGGTCGTCGGCGATGAGCGCGCGTTCGACACGATCCGGCGGGGGCCGGACTGGAAGCGCGACTCGTGGATGGACTGCCCGCCGCTCTCCGCCCTGACGGTCAACGAGGACCTGGCGCGGTTCGGCGACTTCGGGACCTTCCCGTCCCCCGCCCTGCGGGCCGCACAGCAGCTCTCGCTGGCGCTCCAGCGCCGCGGCATCCCCATCGGCCATCCGGCCCGCACGGGGAGGCATCCGGGGACCGCGCGCACGCTCGCGACCGAGCTCTCGCCGACGATCCACCGGCTCGTGTACGAGATGGACCAGATCTCGGACAACTTCTACGCCGAGACGCTGACGAAGGATCTCGCGGTCGACGCCGGACGGCGCGGGAGCACGAAGGCCGGGACCGGCATTACCCGCCGCTACGTCCACAACCTCGGCGTCGACCTGGCCGGGGCGCGCATCTGGGACGGGTCCGGCCTCTCCAAGGCCGACCGACTCTCGGCCCGCCAGATCCTGGGCGTCCTGCGCCGCGCCGGGAACCAGCCGTACGGCTGGTTCTACCGCCACGCGCTGCCGGTGGCCGGCGTGAGCGGCACCCTCGCCCACCGCATGCGGTCGGGACCGGCGTACCGGAACGCCCTCGCGAAGACCGGCACACTGAGCGGCGCCTCCGCGCTCTCGGG
>JAICJM010000301.1 GCA_025928435.1 Thermoleophilia bacterium | reverse complement strand
GCCACGACGCGTACGACCTCGACCGGCTCCGCGAGACCCTTCAGCGCGATCCGCCCGCGGCTCTCGAAGTGCAGCCCCTCGATCCTCCTGGCGAGGTGCACGACCTGATGTGAGGCGAGCACCTCTCCGCGCGGGCTCTGCGAAGATCGGCGGGTGCCCTCGCCGCCCACCATCGCGCCGCTCCTCGTGGCCGAGTTGCTCGTCGAGGGCGACCGGTGGCCGGTCTACGTGCACGTCATCGACCATCCCGACGCACGCGTGCTGGTCGACACCGGCATGACGGAGCTGCGGCCGGAGGTGGCCGACATGGATCCCCGCCTCCAGCCCCTGAGCGAGGGGGCCTTCGACGTCGCCGGCATCGACATCGTCGTCAACACCCACCTGCACTTCGACCACTGCGGCGGCAACCGCCTCTTCGCCGGCAAGCCGATCTACGTCCAGCGGCAGGAGCTCGACGACGCGCTGGGCCAGGACGACTACACGATCCGCGAGTGGGTCGAGGCGCCCGGTGTGCGGTACGTCCCGGTTGACGGGGAGCACGAGGTGCTGCCCGGGCTGCGGCTCGTCCCGGCCCCGGGCCACACGCGCGGCATGCAGGTGGTCGTCGTCGAGACGGACGGGCGTCCGGCCGTCGTCGGCGGCGACGTGGCGGTCCGCCTCGGCGAGCTCGACGAGCCGCGCAGCGAAGGCCAGCTACGGGTGCGCGCGCTCGATCCCGAGCTGGTCTGGCTCGCGCACGAGCCCGAGCCCTGGCGGCGCCGCGCGTAACGCCCTGCTGAGCGGGAATGGCGGTGCCTCAGTCAAGTCCACGCTCGCCCATCTGCCGCCTCGCCTCCTCAGTCTTCTCGAGCGCCTCGATGCCGAGCTTGCGCTTCACGCCGTCCACGCGGTCGAACTGGATGTCGCCGTAGCCGACGACCTGAAACCGGTTCCCCCAGGGATCCAGGAAGTCGAAGCTGCGGCGACTCTCGCCGACGATCGCCAGACCTTCCCGTGTCACGGCCTCCCGGGCCGCCGCGACGTCGTCCACGACGAGGCCGAAGTGGCGGTGATCGTCGGCCGGCTGGCTGCGTGGCTCGGAGATCGCGATGAACTGGTCGCCCATGTCCACGAACGCCATGTGCGGCACCCGGCCACGCATCTCGAACTCGAACAGCCGGCCGTAGAGCGCGAGCGCCTGCTCGACGTCGGCCACCTCCACCGCGACGTGGTTGATGCCGACCAGCCTGGCCCGCTCCGCCATCAGCCGAGCCTAACGCCGGGTAGAGTCGCCCGCCAGTGGCGAGTGATGTGGTCGAACGGCTGGTCGGCGCCGATCTCAGCGGCGGTGTCGTCGTGCCAGGGTCGGCCGACTTCGATCGCCGGCGGCGAATCTGGAACGCCGTGGTCGATCGACGCCCGGCCGCGATCGTGCGCCCGACGACGGCGGATGAGGTTGCGGCCGTGGTCCGCGCGGTTGCGGAGTGCGATGCCCTGCTGAGCGTGCGCTGCGGCGGCCATAGCTTCCCCGGGCACTCGGCCTGCGATGGTGGGGTGGTGCTGGAGCTCTCGGCGATCAACTCGGTGTCGGTCGACCCTGCCACCGAGCGTTGCGTCGTGGGCGGCGGGGCGCTGCTCGGCGATGTCGACCGCGCCGCCGTGCCCCACGGCCTCGCCGTCCCGGCCGGGGTCGTTTCGCATACCGGCATCGGCGGACTCACACTGGGCGGCGGGATGGGGTGGCTGAGTCGGCTGCACGGCTTGACGATCGATTCGCTCGTCGGGGTCGACATCGTCACCGCCGACGGCGAGCTTCGGCGCGCGAGCGCGGAGAGCGACCCCGACCTGTTCTGGGCTCTGCGCGGCGGCGGTGGCAATTTCGGCGTCGTGGTCGCGTTCGAGTTCCAGGCGCGCGTGGTGGGCCCGGCCTCGGCCGGGAGGTGGGTGTATCCGCTCGCGGACATCCACGACGCCATGCTGGGCGCGGCGGAGCTCGCCGCCGACGCGTCGCGGGACCTCACGATCTCGTACTCGGTGACACGGCTCGGCGTCGCCCTCACGGCGTGCTGGACGGGCGCGCCTGCACGCGCCGACGCCGCGCTCGCGCCGTTCGGACGGCTGACCGGCTCCGCGGCCGGCGGACACGGCCCGGTCTCGTTTCTCGACCTCCAGAGCCGGACCGACCAGCACTCCGCCTGGGGCCGTCGCTACTACGCCAAGGGCGGGTTCGTCCGCCATCTCGACGCCATCCTGGTCGACCGCATCGTCGACGCGCTGGCCGACGCGCCGACCGACCACTCCGAGGTCTACGTCCCCCAGCTCGGCGGAGCGGTTGCGGACGTTGACGAGAACGCAACCGCCTACTCGGGCCGAGAGGCGGGGTTCTACTGGCTCGTCGAGCCGATCTGGGACGACCGTGCCGACGACGCCCGCTGCCTGGAGTGGGGCAGGCGTCACGGCGGCCGGCTGGCCGCGCTGTCGATGGACACCAACTACGTCAACGAGCAGGCCGACACCGGGGGTGGCTTCCCGGAGCAGGCATACGGCCGCGCAAAGTACCAGCGCCTCCGCAACATCAAAGCACGCTACGACCCCACGAACCTGTTCCGGCTCAACGCCAACATCGAGCCGGCCGGCGCTGCGGCAGGGTTCACCGCGACCGGGGCCCACGTGAACACGTGAGGCGGGTCGAGTGCGTGAACCGTTCTTGACGAGCGGCCTCCGGCGCCGATGCACGACGTGACGGTGCTTCATGGAGTGGGTCGGGGATGCGGTCGCCGAGTCGAAGCAGGACGGTTCCGGCCAGCACCGCGGCAACCGCACCACCCCACCAGATGGCGTCTGGCGCGGTCTTCAGGAGCAGGCCACCGATCGCCGGGCCGATGGCCAGGGAAAGGGTGAAGGTCAGGCTGTACAGAGACAGGTAGCGGCCGAGCAGATGGGCTGGAGCCATGTCCGCGACGAGCGGCCCGAGGACGAGAATGTGTGCGATTTCACCGAGCGCGAAGATGATCGCAACGCCGACGAGGAGGCTGGTCGCTGCGAGCGCCGAGTGGATGAGCGTCGCCGGCAGCACCGCGAGCAGGCTGACCGCAAAGAGCGCGCTTGTCAGCGCGAAAGCGTGTGTGCGTCGCATCCGCGCCACAAGGCGCACCGCCGGGATCTGC
>JAICJM010000185.1 GCA_025928435.1 Thermoleophilia bacterium | reverse complement strand
GGCGCCGCCGCGCTCCCGAGACAGCCGCTCGCGGCGAGGACGAGCGCGAGCATGGGTACCCATCGCATGGCCATGAGACGCGCCCGCACGGCCCGGAGTTCCCTCAGCGGCGAAGGCGGGGACAGTCCCCGCGTCGCGGGGACTGTCCCCACGCCGAGAGGCGACCAGCTGTGGCGAGAAGCGCTGCCGCTAGCTGAGGAAGCTCGGCGGCTCGAGGGTGAAGTCGTCGGCGGGCGGACGCGGGGCCGGCTCGGGCCGCTCCCCCTCGCGCTCCTGGCGCGGTCGCATCGCCGTCCGCGGCGCGTCGCCCGGGAGCGGGAAACCGGTCGCGACCACCGTCACCCACAGCTGGCCGGCCAGGCGCTCGTCGACGGTCGCGCCGAAGATGATCGTCGTGTCGTCGTCGGCGGCGGCGCGGACGACCTCGGCGGCCTCGTTGACCTCGTGCAGGGCCAGGTCGCTGCCGCCGGAGATGGCGAGCAGGATGCCGTGGGCGCCGCGCACCTCGTGGTCGATCAGCGGGCTCTTGATGGCATGCGTGGCGGCCTCGTGGGCCCGCTGCGGCCCGGTCGCCATGCCGATACCCATCATCGCGCTGCCCGCGCCGGACATGATCGTGCGCACGTCGGCGAAGTCGAGGTTGATGAGCCCCGGCTGCGTGATCAGGTCGCAGATCCCCTGCACGCCCTGGCGGAGCACGTCGTCGGCCACACGGAAGGCCTCGACGAGGCTCGTGCCCTTCTCGAGCACCTCGAGCAGGCGGTCGTTGGGGATGACGATCAGCGTGTCGGCGGCCTCGCGCAGCGCGCGCACGCCGGCGGATGCCTGCGTGCGGCGGCGGCTGCCCTCGAACCCGAACGGCGAGGTGACGATCGCGACGGTGAGCGCGCCCACCTCGCGAGCGATCCGGGCCACGACCGGCGCGGCGCCCGTGCCGGTGCCACCGCCCTCGCCGGCGGTCACGAACACCATGTCCGAGCCGCGCAGCGCGGTCTTGATCCGGTCGTAGGAATCCTCGGCGGCCTCCCGGCCCACCTCGGGGTCGGCGCCGGAGCCGAGGCCCTGCGTGCGCTGGCGCCCGATGTGGATCTGGACGGTCGCGTCCGACATCTGCATCTGCTGCAGGTCGGTGTTGACGGCGATGAACTCGACCCCGCCGATGTCGGCGTCGACCATGCGGTTCACGGCGTTGCAGCCGCCCCCGCCGACGCCGACGACGCGGATGACGGCCAGGTACGGCGATCCGGACGCCGTCGGAACGGGCGGCGCCGAGCCGTACCCGTCGCTGGGCAGGTCGACGACGTGCGGCCGGTCAGCCTCGATCCCGACCTGGGTATCCGCCTCCGGCTCGCCCTCCGCCGCCTCGACGGCAGCCTCGGCCCGCTCGGTCGCCTTGAACAGCGCGGCCAGCGGCCCGTCGCGCATGCTATGGCGCTTTGCCATTGCGAAGCACCTCCCCGGCCAGGTCGCGGTACGCCCTCGCGGCGTTCCCGTTGGAGTCGTACTTGAGCACCGACGTGCCCTTCACGGGCGCCTCGGCGTAGCGCACCGTCTTCCGAATGCGGGTGTCGAACACGAGTTTCCCGAAGTTCTCCTGGAGGATCTCGACGGCCTCCCGGGCGTGCAGCGTGCGGGCGTCGAACATCGTCGGAAGGATGCCCTTGATGCGCACGTCGGGGTTCAGGTTCTCACGGATCATCGCGAGCGTGTTCTCGAGCTGGATCAGCCCGCGCAGCGACAGGTACTCGCACTGCACCGGGACGATGACGCCGTCGGCGGCCGTGAGCGCGTTGATCGTGAGCAGCCCGAGCGAGGGCGGCGTGTCGATCAGGATGTAGTCGTAGGTCGAGCGCACGGGCAGGAGCGCCTTCTGGAGCGCCCGCTCGCGCCCGATCATCGACGACATCGCAAGCTCGGCGCCGGCCAGGTCGATGCTCGACACGGCCAGGTCGATCTCGCGGCTCAGGATGATGTCCTCGATCGGCGTCTTGTGCACGAGCACGTCGAACATCGACCGGTCGAGCTCCTCCGGGTCGATGCCCTGGCTCATGGTCAGGTTGCTCTGCGGGTCGAGATCGACCGTGAGCACCTTCTTGCCCCGCTCCGCGAGCGCAACGCCCAGGTTCAGGGTCGTGGTGGTCTTCGCCACCCCGCCCTTCTGGTTCGCGAATGCGATCACCTGGCCCAACGACTCGGCTCCTCTGACCGGTCGCAATCGCCGGGGCTTGAATTCCGCTTCGGGGACGGGGTTTTCGGGGAGTGTGGCATTTCGCATCAGGCCGCAGTTCGCCTGGAACAAGTGTAATCCTGCCCGGCTCTCCGCGTTCTCACGCCGCCGGAACGCGTCCGCCGGAGCGCGCGACGGCGATCCGCTCGGCCGGCGTCGGGTGCGACGAGGTGAGCAGGTGGTACAGGCGCGGCGGCTCGAGCTCGCTCAGGTTGCGGGCGACGAGCCGCTCCATCGCCCGCGCGAACGTCTCCCCCTCGCCCGCCAGCTGCGCCGCGTAGGCGTCGGCCGCGCGCTCCCGCCGGCGGGAGTAGGCGGCGACGAGCGGCGAGACCGCCGCGGAGGCGAGCGAGAAGCCGAGCACGACCGCGGGAAGCGCCGAGAGATGCCCGGAGCCGTCCGGCGCGAGGACGGCCACAGCGGCCCAGGCGCCCAGGATCCCGACGGCGAGCGACGCCGCCGAGACGGCCATCAGACGCCACATGTCGCGGTGGACGTGGTGGCCGAGCTCGTGGGCGAGCACGACGCGCGTGCGCGCGAGGGCGCCGACCTCGTCCTCCCCCTCCTCGGTCTCGGCGAGCGTGTCGGAGACGTAGATGCGCACCGTGGGCCCCAGGCCCGCCACCATCGCGTTGGCCGCGGCCGTCTTCTCGCCCATCTTCAGAAGGCGCATGTCGCGCACGTGCACGTTCGCGCGCCGGGCGGTGTCCCACAGCGCGTCGGCCAGCTCGCCGGCCGCCATCGGCTCGCTGCGCAGGAAGATCGGGAGCAGGAGGACGGGCCAGAGCGCCGCCAGGACGGCGCTGAAGGCGACGATCGCGGCCCAGGCCGGCAGCGGCCACCAGTGGCCGGCGGCGCGCTGGATGCCGAGCAGGCCCGCGGCGGCGACCGCGCCCAGCACGAGCCCGATGCCGGCGCCCTTCAGCCGGTCTGCGAACCAGCCGCCCGGCGTCTGGCGCGACAGGCCGTGGGCACGCGAGAGCCGGTAGCCGGCGAGCCCGAACGGCAGCCCGAGCAGGAACAGGCCGGCGACGAGCAGGCCGATGGCCCAGATCCCGCCGATCGCCCCCGTCGCGGCCACAATCGCGGCCAGCGCCGCCAGCTCGACGACGTTCGAGGCCAGGCCGATCCGGCGCCGGCGGCGCTGGAAGGCCCGCGCCTCGGCCTGGCGCAGCGGATCGGCGTTCTCGCCCATCGTTGAAGGGTACGCGCGTGGGGGGACTGTCCCCGATTCCCCGGGGACAGTCCCCGATTCTCGTGGCTATCCTCGGCCTATGTCGCTCTACGCGCGGCGGCTGGTGATCGTCTCGGGCAAGGGCGGGGTGGGCAAGTCGACCGTCTCGGCGGCACTCGGCATGGCCGCCGCCGGCCGCGGCCTGCGCGCCCTCCTGATCGAGGTCGCGTCGCAGGAGCGGATGTCGCTCCTCTTCGACCAGGGCGGCCCGATCGGCTACCACCAGACGCCGGTCTACCCCGGCCTGGACGCCTTCTCGATCGACCCGGAGAAGGCGCTCGAGGAGTACCTCGTGTCCCAGCTCAAGGTGCGCGCGATGGTGGAGCGGCTGGTCTCGAACCGCGCCTTCGGCCACGTCACGGCGGCGGCGCCGGGCCTGCGCGAGCTGGTGACGCTGGCGAAGATCCGCCAGCTGGCCGACCGCGGCCGCCACGACATCGTCGTCGTCGACGCGCCCGCGACCGGGCACGGCCTCGGCTTCCTGAAGGTGCCGCGCAACTTCATCCGTGTGACCCGCACCGGGCCCGTGCACCAGCGGGCGGTGTGGGTGTCGGAGCTGCTCGAGGATCCGCAGCGCACCGGCGTCGTCCTCGTGACGACTCCGGAGGAGCTGCCGGTGACCGAGACGCTCGAGGCGATGGCCGACGTCGACGGCCACGGCGTGCCGCTCGCGGGCGTGATCGCAAACGCCGTCTTCGAGCCGCTCTTCGAGCCCGGCGACGCCGACGCGCTCGCCGCCGTCCCGGCCGAGGGCGACGCCGGCGCCGCCGCGGCGGCGGCCCGGGCCCGCATCGCGCGCACCGCCGACGAGGCCGAGCAGCTCGGCCGCGTGCGGCCGTGCCTGGCCGAGCTGCCGTTCCTGTTCGCGCCGAAGCTCGACACGGCGGCCGTCGCCGGGCTGGGTGAGAGGCTGGCCGGGCTGTGAACCTGGCCGAGCAGCTCGAGGGCGTCCACGTCGCGGTCTGTGGCGGCGCGGGCGGCGTCGGCAAGACGACGACCGCGGCCGCGCTCGCCGCCGGCATGGCCCAACGCGGGCGGCGGGTGCTCGTTCTCACGATCGACCCCGCCCGCCGCCTGGCGGGGGCGCTCGGCCTGCCCGAGACCGACGACGACGAGCACGAGGTCGACCTCGCCGCCCACGGCATGAACGGCCCCGGCAGCCTGCACGCGGCCATGCTCGACACGCGACGGACGTTCGACGCGCTCGTGCGCGAGCAGGCGCCCTCGCCCGAGGCGGCCGAGCGGATCCTGCGCAACCCGATCTATCGCCAGCTGGCGGGCGCGGTGGCGGGCTCGCACGAGTACATGGCGATGGAGCGGCTGTACGAGGTGTGGGCGAGCGGCCGCTTCGACCTGATCGTGCTCGACACGCCACCCTCCCGCCACGCCCTCGACTTCCTCGAGGCGCCCGGGCGCATCACGCGGTTCGTGGACGGGAAGGCGCTGCGGCTGCTCCTACGGCCGGGCATGCGGGCCGGCCGCCTGGGCCTGCGCGTGCTGCCCGGGACGGGGATGGCGCTCGGCGCGATCGAACGGCTGACCGGCACCGAGCTGCTGACCGACATCTCGGAATTCCTGGCCGGGTTCGACGGCATGTACGAGGGCTTCCGCCGCCGCGCCGACGAGGTCTCGCGGCTGCTCGCGTCTGCCGAGACGACCTTCCTGCTCGTGACGGTGCCGCTGTCCGAGCCGATGACCGAGGCCGACTTCTTCTGGCGGGCGCTGCGCGAGCGGGAGCTGCCGTTCGGCGGCGTCGCCGCCGGCGCTCTGGAGGTAGTCGGGCAGCGTCTTGTTGAGGACGACGGCCCCGAGGTGCAGCTTGCGGGCGACCAGCTCCGACACGAAGAACTCCGCCTCCCGCAACGGCGCCACCTCCAGCGTGGAGACGACGACGAACGTCGTGCGCCGGTCGTGGAGCAGCGCCTCGACCGACCGGGCCCGCTTGACGAAGCCGTCGTACATCGTCTGGAAGTTGAGGAAGAACTCGGCGATGTCCTCCAGGAACTGGCTGCCGAGGATCCGGTCGGCCACCTGGTAGAAGGGCCGGCTGGCCAGGTTGACCATCCGGGCGCCCCGCCGGCCCCCGACCCGGTAGGGCATGGTCAGCCACCGCAGCAGCCGGCTGCCGAAGAAGTCGGCCATCCGCTCGGGGGCTTCCAGGAAATCGAGTGCGTTCCTGGTGGGCGGGGTGTCCACCACGATCAGGTCGTAGCCGCCCTCGGCGTGGATCTCGTGGAGCCGCTCCATGGCGATGTAGTCGTGGCTCTGGACGAACCGGGCGGTGATGTTGTGGTACAGCCGGTTCTCGAGGATCCGGTAGGCGGTCTCCTCGTCCCGGGCGTGGCGCAGGACGAGGTCGTCCCAGCTCTGCTTGGTGTCGAGCATCGCCGCCCACAACCCGGGGGTCCGGGGGTGTCCCCCGGGAGAGACGGTGTCGCGGACCTCGAGGCCGGCCGCCTTCAGGCGGTCGGCCGGGACAGGCCGCTCCAGGTTGCCCAGCGCCGAGAGGCCGAGGGCGTCGGCCAGCCGCTTGGCCGGGTCGACGGTGACGACGAGGACCTTGCCGCCCAGCCGGCTGGCCGCCACCGCCGCCGAGGCGGCCGCCACCGACGTCTTCCCCACCCCGCCGGGCCCGCAGAAGATGGCGATCGACTTGGCCGCCAGCAGTTGATCCAGGCTGTCGTTCGGGCGGGCGTTCACAGTCCCAGCTCCTCCCCCAGGGCGTCGGCCACCATGCGGGTGACCCGCATCCCCTGGGCCCGGATGAACAGCTCCGGCAGGTAGAGCAGCGGCAGCTCCACCGCCTGGCGCAGCCGGCTGAGGTGGGCGGCCCGCGTCCGCCGCAGGGTCACGGCCAGGTCGGCGGCGGTCAGCACGTCGCCGATGCCGGTGCCGACCGCCCCCTCCAGCGCCCCCACCGTCGCCGGCTGGCGGAGCGCCTCGAAGGCCACCTCGTCGGCGTGCGTGAACAGCTCGGGCAGCACCCGGTTCACCACCACCGCCCCCAGGGGGACAGGCAGGCTCTCCCGCACCCGCCCGACGAGCTCGATCGTCTCGTGGACCGGCATCTCCTCCGGCGTGGTCACCACGTTGAGGGCCGTGATCCCGGGATCCGACAGCAGGTCGGTCATCCAGCCGGTCTGCGTCTTGATCGGCCCGACGGCCACGAGCTCGTCGATGGCCTGGGGGGCGCCGAGCTGGGCCACGATGTGGCCGGTGGCGGCGGCGTCGACGACGACGAGGTCCCACGCCGCCCGACCCTCGGCCGACTCCCGCACCTCCCAGCAGATCTTCCCGATGGTGAGGATCTCCTTGACGCCGGGCGCGGCGGTGGCCACGAAGTCGAAGACCTTGGCCAGCGGCCCGACCCGGCCGGGGATCGGCACCCGCAAATTCAGCCGCAGGTACTCCTGGAGCGACGCCTCGGTGTCCATGGCCATGGCCGACAGGCCGGGAAACACCGGCTCGGGCCGGAAGCCGACCGGGCGCTTCTCGAAGAAGGCGGCGATGTCGCCCCGCCCGTCGGCCGACACCAGCAGAACCCGCCGCCCCAGCTGGGCGGCGAGGAGGGCCATGGCGGCCGAGACGGTGGTCTTGCCGACGCCGCCCTTCCCGGTGAAGAACAGGAGCCGGCGGTCGAGCAGATCGGGCGACGGAGCGGCCATCGCCCGACTCCTACCCCGAGCCGAAACCGACCCGCTTGGTGGTGTCTTCCTCGGCGACTTCGATGTAGGCGACCTTGTCGGTCGGGACGCCGACCCGGCGCCCCTTCTTGTCGGTCAGCCAGAGGACGGGCGCTCCGCCCTTCAGCACGTCCTCGACCATCGCCACGACCTCGTCGGCCTTCCCGTCGAGCTCCACCGAGAGCTCCTTGGCCGAGTAGACGACGCCGATTTTCACTTCCATGTCCGCCCTGCCTCCGATACCCGCCGCTGGTGCGGGCCGCACTCTACTCGGCGTCTTCCTTCGGCTGGTCAGCTTCGACCATCGGTTCG
>JAICJM010000258.1 GCA_025928435.1 Thermoleophilia bacterium | reverse complement strand
CGACGCGGCTTCGCAGGTGGAGGCGTGGCGGTTGCACGTGCTGCTCCAGGCGGGCTATCCGCTGCGGGTGGCAGAGCGCCTCGCGAAGAGCTCGGCCGACCTGCACCGGGCGGTCGAGATCCTCGAGTGCGGCTGCACCCCCCACACGGCGGCGCGCATCCTGACGTAACCGAAAGGCCCCTAGACTTCCGGCGTGAGCGCGAAGCCGACGCCGACCACCTATGGCGACCGCACGGTCTACTCGGTGGCCGGCTTCAACCAGGGGGTGGCGGACTGGCTCGCCCGGCTCGGGAACGTGTGGGTCGAGGGCGAGCTGTCGGAGCTCAAGCGCACCGACCGCTGGGGGCTCGTCTACTTCTGCCTGAAGGACGGCACATCGATCCTGCGCGGCTCGATGCAGAAGGAGAAGTTCGACCGCATCCAGCCGCCGCCGGCCGTCGGCGACCGCGTCCACGCGTTCGGCCGGGGAGAGCTGTGGCAGCGCAAGGGCGAGTTCCGGTTCAAGGCGTACGCGATCGAGTTGTTCGGCCTCGGCCAGCTGCTGCGCCGGATCGAGGAGGTGCGGCTGCGGCTCGCCGACGAGGGCCTGTTCGCCGCCGAGCGCAAGCGGGCGCTGCCGTTCCTCCCCCGCGTCGTCGGGCTGGTGTGCGGGAGCGACGCGGCGGCGAAGCGCGACGTCATCGAGACCGCGTCGGCCCGCCATCCGGGCGTGCGCTTCCGGATCGCCGAGGTGGCCGTGCAGGGCGCCGGCGCCGCCGGTGAGCTGCGCGCCGCGCTGCGGCGCCTCGACGCCGACCCGGAGGTCGACGTGATCGTCCTCGCCCGCGGCGGCGGGAGCGTCGAGGACCTGCTGCCCTTCTCGGACGAGGCCCTGTGCCGGGCGGTCGCCGGGTGCGGGACGCCGGTGGTCGCCGCGATCGGCCACGAGCAGGACACGCCGCTCGTCGACCTCGTCGCCGACGTCCGTGCCGGCACCCCCAGCCTGGCCGCGAAGCTGATCGTGCCCGACCATGCCGCGGTGACCGCAGAGCTCGACGCGCTCCTGGCCCGGGCCGGCCGCGCGCTCGAGGGCCGGGCGACGCACGCCCGCCGCCATCTCGAGCTGCTCGCGGCCCGGCCCGCCTTCGCCGACCCGCGCAGCTGGATCACGATGCGGCGGGCGGCCCTCGACCTGTCGGCCGCATCGCTGCGGCGGCTGCCGGAGCTACGGCTCGAGCGCGAGGGTGCGCGCCTCCGCGGCGCCCGCGACCGCCTGCGGCTGCTCGGCCCGGCGGCGACGCTCGAGCGTGGGTATGCGATCGTCCAGGACGGGGCCGGGGCGGTGGTGCGGGAGGCCGGGACGCTCGCCGCCGGCGACCGGATCGGCGTGCGGCTCGCCGCCGGGCGGCTCGGAGCACGCGTCGAGGAGGTGGAGCCGTGAGCGCCGAGCCGAGCTTCGAGCAGGCCCGCGACGAGCTGGAGCAGATCGTGCGCCGACTCGAGGACGGCAGCACCTCGCTCGACGAGGCCCTGGCGCTGTGGGAGCGGGGCGAGCAGCTGCACGCCCTCTGCCGCGCCCGCCTGGACGCCGCGGAGGAGCGGGTGGCGGAGCTGCTCGCCCGGCTCGGCCGCGCGCCCGCCGCGGGCGAGGGCGGAACCTCAGGCTGAGAACCCGGTCTCGCCGACCGGCGCCTCGTCGGCGACCTCGATCCCCTCCACCTCCGCGCCCCGCGGGCCGCCACCGCAGAAGCGGATCATCCTCTCCACCGCCGCCTCGTCGCCCTCGAAGACGGCCTCCACCTGACCCGTCGGCAGGTTGCGCACCCAGCCGGCCACGCCGCGCGTGCGCGCATGCCGGCTCACCGCGGCGCGGAAGCCGACGCCCTGCACGCGGCCCGACACGACGACCCGGCGGCGGACGGCCATGGCGGCAACGTACCCACTGGGAAGGACTGGGATGCGGAGCGTCGAACTGGGAGGGTCCGCACGGAGAACCCCCACACGATGCGCCTTCGAATCGCAGCACTCGCAGCCACCACGCTCGCCCTCGCCGGGGCCGCCCCGGCGTCCGCGCGCACCCACTACGTCGTCCGCTACGGCGACACGCTCACCGGGATCGCCCGGGATCACGGCGTCGGCCTGCGCCGCCTGGCGCGCGCGAACCACCGCCGCGTCAACGGCATCCTCCGCGCCGGCAGCGTGCTCCTCATCCCCGGCCGCTCGGCGGGCGGAGGCGGCACCTACACGGTGCGCTGGGGCGACACGCTGTCCGGGATCGGCGCACGCTTCGGCGTCAGCGTCGACGCGCTCTCGCGGACGAACGGCATGTCTCCCCGCGGCCTGCTCCTGGCGGGCTCGACCCTGCACCTGCCAGCGGGCGCGAGCGCCGGAGGAGGCGGGGGCGGCGGCACGATCGCGATGGGCGGCAGCTACGTCGTTCGGCCCGGCGACTCCCTCTGGGGCATCGCCGACCGCTTCGGAGTCGGCATGCACCGGCTGGCGCGGGCGAACCACCTGCGCGTGCACGGGATCCTGTTCGCGGGGATCACGCTGCGCGTCCCGGCCGGCTCGGCGCCGGCCCAGAGCCCGCTCGACCAGTGGTCGGTGCCGGCCTCGATCAATGCATGGTCGGCGCACTACGGCGTGGACGCCGAGCTGGCGCGCGCGGTCGCCTGGCAGGAGTCGGGCTTCCACACGAACATCCTCTCGCCCGCCGGCGCGTGGGGCCCGATGCAGATCCTGCCGGGCACGTGGACGTACGTCGAGGACGTGCTCATCGGCCACTCCGTCCCGCACACCGGCGACGGCGACGTCCGCATCGGCGTCGCGTTCCTGCACCACCTCATCGGCGCGTTCGGCGGGGACGAGGCGCGCGCGGTCGCCGCCTACTACCAGGGCGAGCGCTCTGTGCGCGAGCGCGGCGTGCTGCCGGAGACGCGCTGGTACGTGCGGAACGTCCTCGCGCTCCGCGGGCGGGTCTAGCCCGCGTCCGCCGCGATCGGGCGGCCGACGGTCAGCGCGTCGCGGAGGCCCGGCTCCAGCTCGTTGAAGGCGGAGTCCGGGTCGCAGCCGACGGCGTCGAGCACCTTGGAGAAGTAGCAGCGGGCGGCGGCGGCCAGCACGACGTCCAGGATCTCCGCGTCGGAGAGGCCCAGGCCGCGCAGGCGCTCGATGTCGCCCTGGGTCACGGTGGTCGCGTCGGCCGCGACCTTGTCGGCGAGGTCGATGACGGCCATGTCCACGGCGTCGAGCTCGTCCGACGGCCTGCCGAGGGCGATGTCCTCGACGACGGACGCGGGGATGAGCCGCGCCAGCACCCGTCCGTGGGCGAGCGAGCAGTAGCTCGAGCGCAGGCGGCGGGCGGCGGCAAGCGTCGCGATCTCGTAGCGGCGCTCGTCCATGTTCGCCTTGATCGACCCGTTCAGGCCGCGCCAGGCTGCATAGACGTTCGGGCGATGAGAGTATGCGCGGGTGAAGTTCGGCAGGAAGCCCCAGCCGGCCCGGTCGGTCTCGTACATGGCCGCGACGTCGCCGTCGGCGGCCTCCGGGGGGATCGTGTCGATGAACGCCATCGTGCCTTCCTTCCGAGCTCGGCGGTGGTCAGGCGGGCTCGCGCAGGGCTGCCGCGCGCGCGTCCGCGTGCTGGCGAAGCGTCTCACACACCTGGGCGCAGAGGGCGAACACGGCAGGGTCGCAGACGCGGTAGTAGCCGTGCAGGCCCTGGCGGCGGCGCTCGACCAGGCCCGCGTCGGCGAGCAGGGCCAGGTGCTTCGACACGTTGGCCTGGGTGCAGCCGAGCTCGTCGGCGAGGCTGCCGACGGTGCGCTCTCCGTCGCCCAGGAGATCGAGCAGGCGCAGGCGCGTCGGCTCGGACAGGAGGCGGAAGCGCTCGGCGATTGCCGTCGCCATGGCAGGGGTAAGGGGTCGGGGCAGCGTCACTTGCAAAAGTGTACCGCATGTGCAACTATATAGCTAGTCAGTTGAATGGTGCTTGAAGGAGCAATCTGTGTCCAGCATTGAGATCACGAAGAGCAACTTCCAGGCCGAGGTCGTCGACTCCGACGTCCCCGTCCTCCTCGACCTGTGGGCGGCCTGGTGCGGCCCGTGCCGCATGGTCTCCCCCATCGTCGACGAGCTCGCGGGCGACTACGCCGGGCGGATCAAGGTCGGCAAGGTCGACGTCGACGCCGAGCCCGAGCTGGCCGGCGCGTTCGGCGTCTCCAGCATCCCGACGCTTCTCCTGCTCAAGAACGGCGAGATCGTCGAGCGCGCGGTCGGCGCGAGGCCGAAGGCCCAGCTCGCACAGGCCCTGCGCCTGGACGATCACGTGACCGCCGCCGCGTAGACCCGATCCCTCCGAATCGGGGAGGAGCGGTTCATCGCGCACGGGAGGTGGCCTCCGGGCCACGCACCGATAACGCATCCACGCGGGCCGATGACCTGCCGCCGGTATCGGCCCGCGCTTCCCTATCCCCGCATGGGCTTCTCGTAGATGTTCGCGCTGTAGGCGACGCGCATCCCGGCCCGCTCGTACAGGCGCTGTGCGTCGGTCGGGTTCT
>JAICJM010000154.1 GCA_025928435.1 Thermoleophilia bacterium | reverse complement strand
CGGGCGCGTGACCGGGCACTACCGATACGACCCCGACCGCATCCCCGGACTCGCTCACACCATCCCGGTCAAGTGGGTTGGCTGGATCTGGCGACGAGACATCCCATCGCAGATCGACCACGTGCTCGGCGCCGGCATCGAGATCTTCAAGCCGACGACCCAACTGCCGCTGCTCCAGCTGGACGTGTGGCGAGGGCGCTCGTAAGCCACCCCGGCGTCGCGGCCGAACCGGGGGCGGTTCGCCGACTCAGCTGCTCTGCCAATGCTGGTTGACGCGCTCAACGGCCTCCTGGGCCGTGAGGGCGCCGATCTCCTCGGCAGTCATGTGGAGCTCGCCAACGAGGACGCGGACGACCCAAGCCGGGTGTTCGATCGGGGCCGGGTCGGTATGCACCGGACGGCCGACCGGCGTCCCGGATCGGACGCATTCCCAAAAGTCGGCCCGGGACACCTCGAGCTGGGTGCGCAGGATCTCGCCGAACCGGCCCGCCGAGACCGTCTTGTCGCTGGCATGCGAAACGTGCGTCTCGAGGACGCGCCCGTCCTCGAGCACCTTGTCGAAGAAGATGTGCTTCGACCGCGTCCCGCCTCGTTCGTTACTCGGGATCTCGCGCCACCTATCCGCGCTCAGAAACTGCCTGATGTCGCCCCACGTGGGCGAGTTCGGCGTCACGACGCAGCAACCAGCGGCTTCTGTTTCTGCGGCTCAGGTGCCGCATCGAATAGGGCGCGTCGAGCATCGGCGGGCGTGAACGCGATCTTCGCGACCCACGGCAGGCGAGACAGGTGCTCCGACTCGGCGTAGAAGCGAAGGCGGCGGAAGTACTGCTGCGCGAAGTCCGACGCAACGTCGACGAGCTCGTCGAGCGCAGCCTCGAAGGTCTCTCCACCGCCAATCAGGTTCAGCTCAGGCAGCCGCACCACAAACTCGCCGCCGGCCACAGACACGCGTGGGTCGAACGCGACGTTCTCCACCATCGCCGCCAGGAGCTCCTGCGGGACGAGGAACATCACCTCCTTGCCGTGATGCCGACTGACAGCCTTCGGCTGGTAGTCGTGCACCACCGAAGTCATCAGGGACGAGAGATGCGACTTGGCATCGCTGAACGGAAGGCTGTCGATCACCTGGGTCATGATCACATCCTAGCGAGCTTGACCTACTTGGTCAAGTAGGTCAAAGTGGTCAATCTGGTCAGACTATCGCGCGCGCGCGTCGACGGTACACAGTTCTACCGACACCACCCGGCTGACGCGGATGCTCAGCCTGGGCACAAAGGTGACCGTGATCCTGGCATCGATGCACTGGACGCTGCTCGAGTTCAGTCGTCCGTGGCTTGTGACTTCCGACCATCCCGTTGTCATGTGGCCTCTCTCCGAGCGCGCCCGCACGCCACAGCCGACATCGATGGATGCCGGAGTACTCGAGACGCTGGAGGTGCGTGTTCCTGTCTCGCCTCACCAGGCGATCCTGATGACCTGGAAGGACGAGCCTGCCAGGCGCTCCCACGCCGGTCGCCTCCGGTCGTCTCCTGGCGCTCGCCACCCAGCTGTTCCGCGAATACGCCCCCGCGATGGCTAGGCAGTCCCGGCGCCGTGCCAGGACTTCCTCCATCGTGCACCCCATGGTCGGGACTGATCTGACCAAACGCGACATCGAGGTCGTCACGATGACGCGGAAAGCGTGAGGTTCAGCTTGGCTCGGTCGTGTAGGTGGCGCAGTGCCCGACGTAGCGTGCGACCGGGCCCGGCGGGCCGCCCCGGGGGATGCCAGGCAGGTGGTAGTCGACCTTGATCGTTTGCCCGCCACGCATCCGTAGGACGGCGGCCGTTGGCGAAGGCACGACAGGAATTAACGGCATCACCCAGGGTCTCGGCCACAGTCGGGTGCCGACCGCGTCGTAGGTGGCGTCCCGTCGTCCGGGTAAAGGCGTCCGGGCGTAGCTCCGCGGTGTGATGTTAGGCGGCGGCGATCTCCTTGTGGTCGGGTTGGGTGCTGCGGTGGTGAGGCTGCGGCGGATGCGTTCGATGTGCGCGGCCGCGCGGGGTGTCATGGTGACGCCGCGCCAGCTGCGGCTGGAGAGTCGAGCACGCCCCACACGAGCGACAGCGCCGACGTTTCGCCGGGTAGCCTCTCAGAGCGAAGCGTCACGACGCCGTCGCTGCGCGCGCGTTCAGCGCTCCCGGAGGTGGCCGGACCGGGCCGAGTGAAAAGCCAGCCCGGTCCCGGCCACTCCGCACGTCCCTACCGCGTGTGCGGCGGCACGAGCTTGAAGATCGTCCCCGTCCTGCCGCTCGGCCCGAGAATCTTCGAAGCCATGACATACACCTCGCCGTGGCTGTCTTGACCGAAGCCCTTGACGACATAGCTGAGGCGGTCGGTGCCGTTGATGAGCAGCTCGTGAAGTGTCCAGAGTCCGTGCGCCCGGGGTGTGGACACGAAGAGCCGGCCCTCGGGAGCGAGGAGCGATGCCGTGGCGCCACCGTAGATGTAGCGCCCGGCGAGCTTCGGAACGGCGGAGCCCCGGTACACGTTTCCGCCCACGACCGTGTACGCGAGGCCGCCCGTCTGTCCGGCGTTCGCGAACTCGATCACCGGGTCACGCAGCGGCTCGCCGTTCCTCGGATCGACGCTCGGGCAGTTCGGCGGCGACACGTTCGGATTCTCGGTGTCGAAGCAGTGCGTGCCCTCCTTGACGTTCCATCCGTAGTTGCCGCCCTTGACGATACGGCTGACCTCCTCCCAGAGCTCCTGCCCGGCGTCCTGGGAAAGCAGCGCATGGTGGCCGCCCATGTCAAAGGAGAACCGGTACGGATTGCGGAGGCCGTAGGCCCAGATCTCGTCGAGGCCCGGCTTGTTGACGAAGGGATTGTCGGTCGGGATCGAATACGGACGGCCGTGGTCCACGTCGATGCGGAGGATGTTGCCGAGCAGGTTGTGGGTGATGTCCTGGCCGTTGCCGCCGGCGTTGCGGTGATACCAGTCCTGGACGTGGCCGAGCTCGTCGTCGTTGGCGCCGCCGCCGTCGCCGATGGAGATGTAGAGATCGCCGTCCGGCCCAAATGCCAATGTGCCACCGTTATGGTTGACCTGCGGATGGTCGACCTGCAGGATGATGCGCTCCGATGTGGGATCCGCACGAAGGTGGTGCCGCCCGCGGGCGCGGTACTCGGCGATCGTGACCGTGTTGTCGTACCCGGCCGGCGCCCCATGACGCAGCGGCGCGTTGTAGAAGACAAAAAAGCGGCCGTTCTGTGCAAATCTCGGATGGAACGCCAGCCCCAGCAGGCCACGCTCGTCGTAGCCCGGGTCCAGCGGAACGATCTTGCGTCGAAGGTCAAGGAACGGGCGAGGCGACAGGTGCCCGGACGGGCTGAGCGCCCGGATCACCCCGATCTGATCGATGATGAATCGCCGGCCGTGCGGAGCCTGCACCAGCTGGACGGGAGATACAAGACCGGTCGCGACCTGCTTGAGGCCGATGGCCTCCTGGGCCCCGATCGGACTGGGGCCACGGGAGCCCGGTTCCGCGAGCGCCGCCCCCACGGCGGAACTCGTTGGCAGCACGACGCCGACGCACGGCAACGCGAGCAACGCGTACGCGAACAGCTTACGCATGACGGACCTCCCAACGCATGGAAAGTACACCCGGGCCGGCCGTCGGCCCGCAGCCGAACGGTTGCTCGGGTAGAGCTTTCACCGACGCCCACCAGTCACTTCGGTGTGACGCCGACCCCGTAACCCCGCTAGGTGGCGGACTTATCCTGCCGTGCCGCCGGACAGGCGATAGTAGCGTACGGCGTCCGCCCTGTCAAGAGGGCTGATCCGCTCAACCAGGCCGAAAACAGGCGACGCCCTCTTTGGAGCACGGTCGCCTGGGTGCGTTGGGGCGGTGTTGGGGTGATCTGCCACCGGTGTCCGTCCCAGTGCTCGATGAGGGCTTGTGAGTGTCCGTCGCTTCCACCCGGATAGACCGCCGCCGCGGCCCACAACGTTGTTTGGCTCGGAGGCGGCGACGCCGTAGATGTTCGATGCCTTGCCGGGCGGTTTCACGAGGTGCTCGATCCTCCAGGTCGATCCATGGAGATGGGCGACGGCGGGTGTGCCTCCAAGGAGTGCCGTGGCGTACGCGTCGCGAGCGTCGGTGAACACCACGCGCCCGAACACCCCGTCGATATGGGAAGCCGGCTTCAGGCAGAAGGTTGTCGCATACTGCCGGTTCTCCTGGTCGCCAGCCTGGGCGCAGGTCGCGGATTTTGTAATGCCGGGCTCCAGATCCGGCCGCCACGTTTTTGCACCGGATTCGAGATCGGCTGTACGTTCGCGTCGGCCACACATCTTGCAGTGACCCTGCTCGGTGGGTTGCGGGTGCCCCGCGGGCGGACGCTGGGCCCTCACAGCGGCCGCGCGGGACTTGGGCATCGGCCTGCGCAAGATCGAGCCGCGTCGCCTTGCGGCCGTCGAGATCCCGATCAGCCTGTAGATGTGCCCGCCGGGTCGGCTAAAGGACGGGCGCCTGGCGCTCGATAGATCGATTGGCGTAGAGTGGCATAGGCGCATAATCTGGAATATACTAATCTGGTTTATATGGACGTCTTCGACTTCAGAGCCCATGATCATTTCCTCAACCGCTCGGGCGACCTCGCCCGGATGGAGGACTGGTGGTCGGGCAGTGAGCGAAACGCGCTGGCGCTGTATGGGCGTCGCCGGGTGGGAAAGTCGTGGCTGTTCCGGGAGTTCGCCCACGGCAAGCCAGCACTCGTACTGGTGGCGGACCGGAGGGCGGAAACGCCCCAGCTCGACCGCTTCGCGCGCCGCCTAGAACCGTTCATGGGCGTCCGGCCATCGCTGGACAGCGTCCCAGCGCTGATCGAGGCGCTGTACACGCTGGCTGCGGACGAGAAGCGCCTGGTCGTCGTCGACGAGTTCCCGTATCTCCTGCCGGCGCGGGAAAAGGATCGCGACCACGTGCTGACGCAGATCCAGGCCGTGATGGAGGAGCGAGATTCCTCACAGCTCAAGCTCGTCGTGTGCGGCTCGTACATCAGCCAGATGGAGCGGCTGCTGCGTGGGCCGCTGCGCGGTCGGCTGACAGCGATCGCCATCACACCACTCCCGTTCCGGGATGCGCAGCAGTTCCTCGCCTCCGACACGGCTGCCGTCGAACGCATCGAGCGCGATGCCGTGGCTGGCGGCATGAGCCTCCACCTGGACGAGCTCGCTCGTGGAGGCACTCTCCGTGAGCGGATCTGCGAGCGCGTTCTCAATTCGCGCGGCCCCCTCTTCAATGACCCGCGCGAGGTGCTCGAAGAGGAACTGCGATCGCCGGGCATCTACTACTCGCTGCTCGAAGAACTCGCGACCGGCAAGAGAGCGATCGCTCGTCTTGGCTCCTTGCTCGGCCGGAGCACGAGCTACCTCCAGCCGTACCTGGACACCTTGCGCGAGATGCAGATCGTCGAGCGAAGCGCGCCCATCACCGCGGTTGGCGAAGAACGCGGCTATCGCTACGGCCTGGCGGATGACTTCATGCGCTTCTGGTTCCGGTTCGTGTTCCCCTTCCAAGACGAGCTCAAGACCGGCCTTGCGCCCCGTGCGCTCTACGACGGGGAGATCGCAGACGCCCTGGCCGACCACGTCAGCCCCACCTTCGAGAGGCTGTGCCGCGAGTGGGCCCGCCACTCCGGCGCCGCCACTCGCGTCGGCTCATGGTGGGGTAACGCGCTCAACGAGCTTCGCCGCGACGGTGCGCGTGAGACCGAGGAGATCGACGTGGTCGGCTTGACCAGGGCGGCCGTTACGCTCGTGGGCGAGTGCAAGTGGACGCGACGGCCGATGGGAATCGACGTGCTGGCTGACCTTGAGACACTCAAGATCCCGGCGCTGCGGCAAGCAGGCGTTCGTGTGGCCCGCGACGTTCAGATCGTGCTCTTCTCGAAGGCCGGCTTCACGGACGCACTGAAGGAAGCAGCCGATGCACGCGAGGATGTTCGACTGATCGACGCGGAAAGACTCGTCAACGATCTCCTCGGCGGCTAGTCATGTGCCCCGTCACCTCCGGCGCTCACGACGACGCCGTCGTGGCTCCGGGTGTTCAGTCAGGCGGTCGATCTCGTCGCGATACTCCCGACCTCAGACGGAGGCGTAACACTCGCCTAGTGTTCGGAGTGTCCATTCGGGCGAAGGGGAAGGGTGAACTCTCGTGGTCGACTCGCGCATTGTGAAGGATGCCCAAGAGCTTCAGGCCGCCGTCAGTGACCCTCAAGGCGAGCGCCCTCAGCATCAAGCCCGGGGGCACGCTCGACGAACTCCATGTCGGCGGCGCGATCACGACCTCGGGTGACGACGTCGTGACCGTCGAGCTAGCAGGGCCTGTCGGCAGCTGGGATGTGGCCGGCAAAATCCTCGCCAAGGGGGCGGGATCCGACGGCGTCCAGCACACCGGCGAGGGTGCCGCACCAACAGGCGTCATGGTCACCGCCGAGCATGGCCGAGACGTCGTCGAGGTAGCGTGATGTGAACGCGGCTCCCGGAGCCGCGTTCGTGGTTCTGCAGGATCGCGAAACGTCGCAACCTCGTAGCAGAGCCTCGCGGATGCCCGCATGGTTGAGCAGTACGGATTCGCTCGGGTCGTCGCCTGGGTCCTGGCCGTGGCCGTGCTCGCCACGCCGCTCATCGCATCGCGCTGTTCGCGACGACGCTCCGGAGCCACGGCCTCCTGAACTGAACGACCGGCCCGCCGCGCCCTCAGCCCGCGATCGGCGGCGCCTCCCCGTACTCCGCGTCGCTGACGTGGTCGCCCCACGTGACGACGTTGCCCTCCTCGTCCGCCTGCTGCATCGCGACGTGGGTCATCAGCCGGTTCGGCGCGGCGCCGTGCCAGTGGTCCTCGCCGGGCTCGAAGAAGACACGGTCGCCGGGGCGGATCACCTCGACCGGGCCGCCGCGGCGCTGGCACAGGCCAACCCCCTCCGACACCCAGATCGTCTGGCCGTGCGGGTGGGTGTGCCAGGCAGTGCGCGCGCCCGGCGTGAAGTGGACGCACGCGGCACCGATCCGCGAGCCCTGCGCGGGCGCGGCGACCGTGTCGATGAAGACGGCGCCGGTGAACCAGTCGGCCGGGCCGGCGCCGGTGTCGAGCGCGTTGCGTGTGACCTGCATGGCGATCCCCCTCGTGACGTGTGGGGTCCTTGTACCCGCATCGCCGCCCTCCGGGCCGGCGCGAGGGCCGGCCCGGAAGGCGATGCGGTCAGGTCACGGGGCGACCCGCAGGATCCGGCCCTGGCCGGCACCGAACCCGAAGCCCCGGTCGGAGACGTAGAACGCCCCGTCCGGGCCGACCGTCACACCGGTCGGGAAGTCGAGCCCCGAGGCAACGGTCTGCACGGGCCTGCCGTCGTGCAGCCGCACCAGCGCGCCGGTGCCCGGGGTCGGGCCGCCCGGCGTCGTGCTCATCTCGAGCGCGTACAGCCGGCCATGCCGGACGGCGAGCCCGAGCACCTGCTCGAGCCCGGACGCCCGCAGCGTGATGTGGCCGTGCCGGAGCGTCCAGACGTGCTCGTTGGGGGCCGTTCCGTCGGGCGGCCCGAACAGGCCGAGATTCCCGAACGAGAACGCACCGTGGTGGTGGACGATCGCCGTCGGCACCACGTGCCCCAGCCGGGCCGAGATGTCGGCGACGCGCCGGATCTTCCCGTTCGGGGTGACCCGGTCGAGCTCGCCGTGGTTCGAGTCCATCGGGTAGAGCGCCCGGCCGACGGCGATCATGCTGAACCAGGTGCCGTCGGGCTCGAAGTCGTCCTCGTCGGGCTGGGCGACCGGATGCATGCGCTGGAACCTGCTCAGGTTCGCGATCAGCGACCAGCGGCCGTCGTGGTGCACCCGGATGACCCCGTTGGGGACGCCCGGGACGCCGTGTGAGCAGCCCGCGCCCGCGAGGAGCGCGTAGAGGTGGTGGCCGACGAACGCGACGCTCGAGACGCCGCTCACCAGGCTGCCGAGCGCGGGGCTCGTCTGGCTCGACGGCAGGCCGCGGACGACGACCGAGCGGCCGCCGCCCGGGGTCACCTTCGAGATCCGGCCGCCGAGCACCGGGTTGTTCGTGCTGCCGGTGTACGGGGCCGCGGCGCCCGACGCCTGCTTGCACTTACCGACGGTCGAGTGCGAGCCGCCGAGGCCGCCCTCGGCGACGTACAGGTCGCCGCCGGGGCCGAACACGAGCCCGCGCGGGTTGTTGAAGCCGGTCGCGAAGACGCTCACGTGGGCCGTGTGCGTCACCGCCCGGGCGGACTGGCCGGTCGCCGACGCAGCGGCGACCAGCCCTGCGGCCACGGCGAGCGTCGCCGCGGCCAGGGCTGTCCGTTTCATGGACGTGCCTCCTCTGATGGGGATGTCGCCCGACCCTAGAAACGGCCCCGCGGCGGCGCATCGGCAGATCTGCCCAGCTTCCGGATAGTGTGAGCGCGCTGACCATGGACTACACGACGCTCCCGCCGAACCTGCCCTCCCCGCAGGACGACGGCGCCGCCGACCACCTTCCGGGCATGCGGATCCCCACGCTCGAACTGGAGTCGTCGATGGGCCCGGTCGACCTCGCGCAGCTGGCGTCGGAGCGCGCCGTGATCTATCTCTATCCGAAGACGGGGACGCCGGGCGAGCCGCTCGTCGCAGGCTGGGACGAGTTCCCGGGCGCACGCGGCTGTACGCCGGAGTCGTGCGGCTTCCGCGACCACGCCGCCGAGCTCGCCGGCCTGGGCGCGCGGGTCGCCGGGCTGTCGGGGCAGACGCTCGCCGAGCAGGTCGCCTTCGCCGAGCGCAACCGCATGCCGTTCCCGGTGATCGCCGATCCCGGCATGCGGCTGCGCGAGGCGCTCGACCTGCCCACGTTCGAGCTGCACGGCGTCACCTACCTGCGCCGGCTCACGCTCGTCGCCGAGCGCGGCACGATCGTGAGGGCGTTCTACCCGGTGTTCCCGCCCGACCGGCACGCGGCCGAGGTGCTCGCCTGGCTCGGGTCGCGGTAGCACCGCGTCGGCCGACGGTGTAGCCTCACCCCGAGCCCGGCCCCATCCGGGTCTCACGACCCCGTTTGCACAGGTTGGCTGGCTACGAGCACCACACAGACCGGTCGAGCCCTCGACGCCACCTCGCCCCGGTACGCGACCGCATCGGGCGCGTCACGGGCGCCGGTGTGCGCCCGGGCGAGCCGCAGGTGTTCGACTCGCTGACCGTCTCCTGCCACGGCTGCGGGCGCGCCATCCCGCCGGGCGAGGTCTTCACCCGCTATCCCGCGCCGGACGACCGGCGCCGCGACCTGACGTCCCCGTTCTGCCAGACCTGCCGGCCGATCGGGCCGCCGGAGCCGGCGGCGGAGCCGGTGTCGACGCAGGACCTTCTCGGCGCGTTGCGGCGTGGGCTCGAGCGCCAGGCCAACACGGAGAGCGGAACCGAGGGCTAGGCCGTGCGCGCGAGCGGGACGCTCGCGACGACCGCGCCGGCGTGCTGGGCGACCAGCGCGGCCATCCGCAGCTGCGGCGTGCACAGGCCCTGCGCGCGGCCCAGCAGGATCACGCCTGCGGGCACACCGTCGGCCCACACGGGGACGGCGGCGACGGTCGGCGGCTCGCCCTGCGAGTAGACGCAGCGGTCGGCCAGCGCGGCGGCGGCGACATGGCCGTGGGGCTGGTCGATCGGGTTGCGCGCGTAGGCGGAGGCGGGAGTGAACGTGGCCCAGTCGGCGCCGACGAGCGCGGGCAGCTCGTGCGCTGCCAGGCCGGCGGCATCCTCGGGGGACCCGCAGCCGGGCAGGCGCCGGAGCAGGTTCTCGGCCTGCTCGATCGAGGGATCGTCGGCGG
>JAICJM010000046.1 GCA_025928435.1 Thermoleophilia bacterium | reverse complement strand
TGCGGCCGTCGTCGACCTCCTGAGCGCCGGGCGGCTGACGCTCGGGCTCGGGCTGGGCTGGCGGCAGGAGGAGTTCGACGGGCTCGGGATCCCGATCCGCTCGCGGCGGCGCCGGCTCGAGGACTCGATCGAGATCCTGCACCAGGCCTGGGGCGACAACGTGGTGACGGGCACGCCCGCGGCGCCCTACCCGGGCATCTCCGTCACCCCCAAGCCGGCCCGAGCGGGGGGACCGCCGATCTGGATCGGCGGCTTCGCCGAGCCCGCCGTGCGCCGGGCGGGGCGGCTGGCCGACGGCTTCATGGGCGGCGAGGTGACCCCGGACTCGCTCGCGGAGCAGGTTGCATGGGCGACCGAGGAGCTCGGGCGGGCGGGACGCGACCCGGACGCGTTCGAGTGGAGCATCTACCTCCCCACCTTCCCCTGGCACGGCGACGACGCGTGGGAGCGGGTGCGCGACCACCACTGGTACGTGGACTGGAAGTACGCCGACATGGACGATGCGCGCGGTCGCACCGGCCCGCCGCCGCCCGCACCGCCCATCCCGGCGGATCGGGAGGCCGCCGTGCGGGCCGCGATCGTGCTCGGCCGTCCGGAGGAGGTCGCCGAGCAGATCGGGGCGCTCAACGCCGCCACAGGCGGCCGGCTGCACTACATCGCACGGCTCGACTGGCCCGGCATGGACCCGGCCGTCCGCAACGAGTCGATGCGCATCTTCGCCGAGGAGGTCGCACCGCTCCTGCGGTGACCGGCTAGAAGCGGAACGCCGCCCGCATCCCGCTCGTCGTCGGGTCGGCGGCATGGCCGAGGAAGCGCTCGAGCCCGAGCAGCCGCTCCGTCGTCTGGAGCAGCGAGTAGTGGCTGAAGAGCACGCTGCTGCGCGTTCCCGGAGCGACGTACTCGGAGAGGACGAACGTCGGCACGTGGCAGCTGCGGTCGCGCAGGTGCACCAGTGCCAGGCAGTTCTCGCCGCGCTGCTCCGGGCGCTGGCCGTTCGAGCCCTCGTCCCAGGTGATGAGGATGGCGGTGCGGCCGCGCCGGTACCCCGGCGTCGCCGCGATCTGCGGGATGACCTTGCCGAGCCACCTGTCGCCCGCCCGGATCGCGTTCGTGCCACGGGTGCAGCTCGCGTGCATGTTGTGGCACTGATTGGGCGTGATGAACGCGTAGGTGGGCAGACGGTGGGCGGCGACGTCGTCCTGGAAGCGCGACCAGCCCACGTCCCACGAGCGGCAGCCGACCCGGATGGACGCGTAGGAGATCCCGGGGTTGTGCCCCGCCTTGTAGTGCGCGGCGGATTTGCGGTCGCAGTTGTGCGGCATGGACTCCTCGTAGACGCGCCACGACCCGCCGGCACGGTGCACCTGGCGGAAGATGTTCGGCGCGGCGAGGTAGCCGAGCGGTGTGCGGATGCCGCCGGTCGCCGCCATGTAGTTCGGATGGCTCGGGTGCGTCACGCCGCGGTAGTTCGTCGCGAGGCCACAGGAGGCGGCGACCGCGTTGAGGTACGGCGCCGACGCGCGCCCGATGATGTCGCCGTAGCTCTTGTTCTCCTCCATGATCACGACGACGTGGCGGTAGGTCGCCGGCGCCGGGCCGGTGCGCGCGCCGCAGAGCCGCTCCGATGCCGACGCCGGCGCGCCCCCAAGGACGCAGGCGGCGACGATCGTCATCGCTGCCGCCGTCGCGGCCCCTCCCCAGAGTCCGAACCGCCCACGTCGCATGCGAACACCTCCCGGGTTGACTGCCCCACGCCGCGTGCCCACGCGTCCCACGCAACCTAGCGCTCCGACCGGCTCCTGCGACGACCCCTTTCGGTTCCGTAACAATTGCCCGGCACGGCGCTCATATCCGGGCGGGCGAGGAACGCCGCCCGCCCCGCCTATCCCGGCGCCGGCTCCGCCTCGTCGGCGTCCTCGGCCACCCACGCCCGCACGCGCCGGTCGATCCGGCCGAACAGCCCCACGATCCCGCCCGGGACGAACACGACGATGACGAGGAGCGTCACACCGAGCACCGTCAGCTGCCAGCCCGGGTAGTTGATGAGCTTCGTCTGGATCAGGGTCAGGATCGCGGTGCCGATCACCGGCCCGGAGACGGTGCCCAGGCCGCCGATCACGAGCATGGTCACGTCGAGCGACATCGGGGTGAGGCCCATCTGGCTGGTCGTGAAGGACTGCTCGAACGAGAGGTAGAGGCCGCCGGCGATCCCCGCCAGGAAACCCGACAGGCCGAAGGCCGCCACCCGTGCCGCGCGCGGGTTGACGCCGCGGGCGGCGGTGTAGGCGGGTGCATCGCGCACCGACCGCAGCGCGATGCCGAGGTGCGACTGGCGCAGCCAGGCGACGGCGAAGCACGAGACCACGATCACCGCGGCGCACACCCAGTAGTAGGCCCGCAGGTAGGCGGTCTGGCCCAGGTCGGGGAAGAGCCCCGGCACCTCCGGGAAGCCGAACGACCCGCCCGTCAGGTTGTGCGGGTTGTTCACGGCCACGTACTGGATCACCTGGGCGAACGAGAAGGTGAGGAGCGACGTGTAGATCCCGAACAGCCGCAGCGTCGGGAACGCCAGCAGGACCGAGACGACCGCCGAGAAGAGGCCCCCGAACAGGATCGCGAGCGGCACGGGGATGCCCGAGTGGTGCAGCATCAGCCAGCCGGAGCTGTACGCCCCGAGCGCGTAGATCGCCAGCTGGCCGAAGTTCCACACGCCCGCCGTCCCGAGCACGAAGTTCCACGAGATGTTCAGAATCAGGACGATCTCGCCGGTCACGATGATCGTCATGTAGTACGGATCGTGGTAGACGAGCGGGAAGAGCGCCGCGAGCACGACCGCGACGGCGATCATGGCCCACCGGCCGGGCGAGACGGCTCCGAACGTTCCCGTCACAGCCGCACCTCCGACGGGCTGCCCTTGAGGCCGTACGGCCGGAAGACCAGGATGACGAGGATCGCGCCGTACAGGATGGGAAGCGTCCAGGTCGTGCCGATCTCGACCTCGCAGAACGACTGCGTCATCCCCACCAGGTAGGCCGCGTAGAGCGTCCCGGTCAGGCTGCCGAGCCCGCCCAGCACGACCACGATCAGCGCGAAGAGCAGCGGCAGGTCGCCCGCCGTCGGCGACGCGAAGTAGAGGGCGCCGAGGAAGACGCCGCCGACGCCCGCGAGCGCCGATGCGAGTCCCATCGTGAGCGGATACAGGCGCGTCACCGGCACGGCCAGCGACCGGGCCGCGTCGAGATCCTGGGCCACCGCCCGCACGGCCAGGCCCCAGCGGGTGCGGGCCAGGAACAGGCCCAGGCCGGCCATCAGCACAACCGAGATCGCGGCCATCGTCAGCTCGTGGTAGCTGATCGAGACGCCGTGGTAGAGCTTGAGGTTGCCGCTCACGATCGTCGGCACGTTCTGCTGGAACGGGCCGAAGTGCTGCAGGGCGACGTTCGTCAGGAAGATCGCGACGGCGAACGTGGTGATGAACGTGACGAGCTCGAAGTCGACCTCGTTGCGGCGCGAGATCAGCGGCTGCACGGAGACGAGCTCGGTCGCCGTCCCCAGCGCGAACGTGAAGACGAACGCCGCCACGAGCGCGAGGATTGCGTTCACGCCGTGGGTCGCGAGCGCCCACCAGCCGACGTAGCCGCCGACCATGACCATCGACCCCTGCGACATGTCGAGGATCCGCAGCGTGCCGTAGATCAGCGTCATCCCGATCGCCACGAGGCCGTAGATCGAGCCGTAGACGACGCCGTTTGCGAGGATGGCGACGACGTCGGTCACGACGGGGCCTCCGCGATCGATCCCAGGTACGTCTCGACGACCGTCCGGTCGGCGGCGAGCTCGGCGTACGGTCCGCTGCGCACGATCCGGCCCGCCTCCAGGATGTGGACGACGTCGGCGACGCCGCCGACGTGGGTGAAGTTCTCCTCGATCAGGACGATCGCCGACGACGCCTCGCGCCGCAGCCGCCGGATCACGGCGTACACCGCCTCGATCGCGACGGGCGCGAGCCCAAGGGACGGCTCGTCGATCAGGAGCAGGCGGCCCGGGCGCATCATCCCCCGCCCCAGCCCGACCAGCCTTCGCTCGCCGCCCGACAGCGTGCGCGCCTTGTGGCCCTTGCGCTCCTCGACGGCGGGCAGCTCCGCGTAGACCCGCTTGAGCGCGGCCCGGCGGTCGCGCCAGGAGCCGCCGGGGAACGCGCCCATGAGCAGGTTCTCCTCGACGGTCATCTCGACGAAGAGGCCGTCGCCCTGCATGACGTGGACGACCCCCTTGCGCGCGATCGCCTCGGCCGCCAGGCCGTCGATGCGCTCGCCGGCCAGCTCGACCTCGCCCCGGAACGGCTTGATCAGGCCCGAGACCGCCCGCAGGAGTGTCGTCTTGCCGTGGCCGTTCGGCCCGATCACGACCGCCGTCGCGCCGTCGCCGACCTCCAGGTCGAGCCCGTCGATCACGACCGAGCGGTCGTAGCCGGCCACGAGGCCGCGCACGGCGAGCGCGGCCGTCATGCCGTCCCGCTCCCGCCGGCGCCCAGGTACACCTCGATGACCCGCCTGTCGCGCAGCATCTCGGCGGGCGTCCCGACGAAGATCTCGGCGCCGTGATGCATGACGAGGACGCGGTCGGAGAGCGCGACGAGCGCGCGCATGACGTGCTCGATGCACACGATCGCGACGCCGGAGTCGCGGATGCGGCCGATGAGCGCCATCGTCTCGTCGATCTCGCCCAGGCTGAGCCCCCCGAAAGGCTCGTCGAGCAGCAGCACCAGCGGATCGGTGGCGAGCGCGGTCGCGATCATGAGCCGCTTGCGGTCGTACACCGGGAGCAGCGCCGCCGGCGCCCCGGCCTTGCCCTCGAGCCCGACCCGCTCGAGCGCCGCGCGTCCGGCGGCGATGTCCTCCGAGCGCGACCGCCGGCCCGTCCGCCCGCGGCGGAAGCTGGCCCCCAGATAGGCGTTCTCGAGCACCGTGAGCGTGTCGGCCGCCACCGGATGCTGGAACGTGCGGGCGAGGCCGAGGCGGCAGCGGTGGTGGATCTTCGTCCCCCGGATCGGCTCGCCGGCGAGCAGGATGTCGCCGTCCGTCGCGATCGTGTGGCCGGTGATCGTGTCGAAGAGCGTCGTCTTGCCGGCGCCGTTCGGCCCGGCGATCCCGAGCACCTCGCCCGGCGCGACCGAGAACGACACGTCGGCGACGGCCCGCAGCCCCCCGTAGAGCTTGGAGATGCCACGGGCCTGGAGCACCCCGGCTGCGGGCGCGGCCGCCGTCCGTGCAGGTTCGCTCACGTGAGCCACGGCGGAAGCTGAAACTTCCCGGTCGTGTACGGCTCGGGCGAGATCGCCACCTGCTTGCCGTTCTGGATCTGGAAGGTCAGGTGCGGCATGCCGATCGAGGGGTCGGGCGTGTCGTCAGGGTACGGGATGCAGGTCAGCCCCGTGTGGTTGAAGGTGTACGCGCCGCACACGCCGCGATACGGCGTCGCCTTGATGTAGGCGTTGATCTTGTCGAACGCGTACGGGTCGCCCGCGAACCCGGCCGCCTGCGCCCAGATCTTCATCAGGTCGTACTGGTCGCCGGCGTTCGAGAAGCCGGGCGACGCGCCGTACTTGGCCGTGAACTTGTCGATGAACGGGCCTGCGATGGGGTCGTTCTGGAGGATCCCGACGACCGTCGACCAGATGACGCCGTTCGCGCTCGAGCCGGCCAGCTGGAGGTACTGCGGGATCGACGGCGCGTACTGCTGGTACACGATCGACTGGGTCGGGTTCTGGGCGAACTGCTTGATGAACGCCGCCTCGTCGCCGGCCGCGTAGTCCGAGAAGACGATCACGTCCGGGTTGGCGTCGCGGATCTTCACCAGCACGCCGCCCCAGTTCGCCTGCGGCACCGTGAACTGGTCGAAGCCCTGCACCGACCAGCCCAGCTTCTTGATCGACGTCTGGTAGCTCTTGGCGATGTTCAGGCTGTACGGATCGTTGGACGAGACGATGTAGGTCGTCTTGTTGCGCGGCGTCCAGGTCTTCGCGTCCATGAGCGACTGGAGCACGCTCACGATGCCGGAGCCGTACGAGAGCTCGCTCGGGTCGCCCTCGAAGATGTTCGTCGCGTTGTGCTGCGCCACCCAGTCGACGTTGCCGTGCCACGTGTTCACGTGGAAGGTGGGCACCTTCTTCGCGGCGACGATCGGGAACTCGACCGACGTGTACGAGCAGAACGGCATGAACACGGCCGCCACGTTCTGCGACACGAGGTTCTGGAGCACCGTCTTCATCACGTCCGGCGACTGGTCCTTCGAGTCCAGCTTCACCAGCTCGAGCTGGTAGCCCGCGACGCCGCCCGCGTCGTTCAGCTCCTCGAGCGCGAGCTCCTGGCCGCGGATCATCTGCTCGCCGTCGCCGGCGTAGGGGCCCGTGATCGGGCTGGCGGAGCCGATCTTGATCGTGCCCTTCTTCTTCGTCCCCCCGCCTCCCGACGGCGTCGACGACGACCCTCCGGACGAGTTGCCCACGCCGTATCCGATGCCGCCGCCGATCACGAGCCCTGCCGCGCCCGCGCCGGCCGTGCCCTGCAGGAAGCTCTTGCGGCTCATACCCCGGCGGCCGCCGGCTGGTGCTTCGCTCATGGTTCCTCCCTTGGTCTTCGTTCCTGCGGCCCGGCGCCGTCCGCGGACGGGCCGAAGCCTCCGCCGCCCGCGCCGACCAGCGACAGCACGTCGCCGCGGCGCAGGTGGATGTAGCCCTTGCCCGGGAGCGTCTCGGGACGCTCCGACCCGGCCCGGTGCACCCAGACCGCGCCGGGGCTGCCCGCCCCGCCTCCCTCGCGGCCCCGGGCGGCGAAGCCGGGCGTGGTCTGCTCGACGTAGTACATGCCGTCCGAGATGTCCGCGAGCAGGCGGTAGTCCCGGCGCAGGCCGAGCCCGCCCCGGGCCTCGCCCGGCCCGCCCGAACCCTCGACGAGCTCCGTGCGCTCGATCCGCCACGGGTACTCGAGCTCGGCGATCTCGGCCGGCAGGATGGCGCAGTTGGAGCAGTACGGGTCGATCCCGTCGTCGCCCGGGATCCCCTTGCGCGCCCCGCCGCCACCCCCGAGGATGTCGGCGAGGAGGGTCAGCCGGCCCGAGCGAGGATCGACGGCCTGGAAGACGAGGGCCGGGAACGAGACGTGGCTCGCGGCCACCGTGCGCTCGGGCAGGAGCTCGCCGAGCGCCTCCACCAGCACGTCGGTGAGCCGCTGGACGGCCAGGTGGCGGGCGCTGAGCGCCGCGGGGAAGCGGGGGTTGAAGAAGCAGCCCTCGGGCGCGATCACCCGCACCCGGCTCGTCAGGCCGGCGTTCTGCGGCACGTCGGGCCCGAGGAACGCGCGCACGGCGAAGAACGTGCCGGCGTGGGCGCTCGAGATGGGCACGTTCATGCCGGAGTCGACCTGCTCGCTCGAGCCCGACAGGTCGACGACGAGCACGCCGTCCTCGACGTGCACCCGGACGGAGACCCGCATCGGCGGCGTCCCCTCGAAGCCCGCGTCGTCCAGGAACCCCTCCGCCTCGACCGTCCGCTCGGGCCACGACCGGAACGCCGCCTCGGCCCGGCGCGCGGTGCTCGCGAGCAGCGACTCCATGCCCGCGAGCACGATCGCCGCCCCGTGGACCTCGAAGAGCTCCGCCACCCGGGCCGTCCCGCGCTTGCAGGCGGCCAGCTGTGCATCCAGATCGCCGAGCGTCGAGGCGGGGTCGCGCACGTTGGCGGCGATCAGGTCGTACAGGGCGCGGACGCGCTTTTCCCCCTCGACCAGCTTGAGCGCCGGAAAGATCAGGCCCTCCTGGAAGAGCTCGGTGCACTGGGCGCTCTCCGTGCCCGGGAAGCGGCCGCCGATATCGATGTGGTGGGCGATCGACCCCGCCCAGGCAACGACGGCGCCGTCGTGGTGGAGCGGCGTGAACACCTGCAGGTCGGGCGTGTGGGTGCCGCCCATGTAGGGATGGTTGGTCAGGAACGCGTCGCCGGGCGCGACGTCCGTCCCCCACTTCTCGAGCACCGACTCGAGCGCGAACTGCATCAGGCCGAGCTGGGCCGGGATCTGCTCGGAGTTCGCGACCATGCGGCCGTCCCCGGTGAAGAGGCCGCAGTTGAAGTCGAGCATCTCGCGGATGATCGGGGAGTACGAGGAGCGGTACTCGACCACCGCCATCTCCTCGGCGATGTGGTGGAACGCGCTCGCCAGGATCTCCTGGGTGACCGGATCCAGCTCGGACATCAGGCCGCCTCCTCGCCGCGGCCGAGCACGAGCGTCCCGGCCGCGCCGGCCCGCCCCCACCAGCCGGCGGGCACGACCACCGTCGTGTCCTCCTGCTCGACCACCGTCTCCGGCCCGAGCGCGTCGCCGGGCGCGAGCGAGTCGCGGGCGACGGTGCGCCACGATCCCCACCCTCCGGCCCAGACGCGGCGGCTGCCGGCCGCCGCGGCGACGGGGTCGCGCTCGCCGGCCGCCCAGTCGATGGCGGGGATCCGGGCCAGCGCGCGCAGGCGCAGCGTGACGATCTCCGTCTCGGTGACCGTCGGCGTGTAGTCGTACAGCCGCCGGTGCTGCTCGGCGAACGCGCGCTCGGCGGCGGCGATCGTCTCGGCCGTGGCCGGGCGGGCGGCCAGCGGGACGGTCAGGTTGTACGCCTGGCCGCGGTAGCGCATGTCGAGCTCGAAGGCGAGGTCGAAGCCGCGGGTCGCGTCGGCCGAGGGCTCGAGCAGCGCCTTTGCCTCGGACTCGAGCCGCTCGAGCTCGGCGTCGAGCCGCTCCGGGCCGACCTCGGCCGTCGGCGCGAGCCAGCTGCGGCGCAGGTCGTGGCGGATGTCCGTGGCGAGCAGCCCGAGGGCGGCGGCCACCCCGGGGTAGCGGGGCACGACGACGCGCGGGATGCCGAGCTCGTCGGCGAGCGCGCAGGCGTGCATCGGCCCGGCGCCCCCGATCGCGACCAGCGCGAAGCGGCGCGGATCGTGGCCGCGAGCGATCGACATCACCCGCAGCGCGTTGGCCATCTGGGCGTTCGCGATCCGCAGAATGGCCGCGGCCGCAGGCTCGGCGGCCAGCCCGAGCGGCCCGCCCACCGCCCGCTCGACCGCCCCCACGGCCAGCTCGCGCTGGAGCGGCACCCGCCCCGCCAGCTGCGTGTCTGCGGCGAGTGTGCCGAGCACGACGTGGGCGTCGGTCACCGTCGCGTCCTGACCCCCGCGGCCGTATGCGGCCGGCCCGGGATCGGCGCCGGCGCTCTCCGGGCCGACTCGCAGCGACCCGAACTCGTCCACCCGGGCGACCGAGCCGCCGCCCGCACCGATGCAGAGCACGTCGATCTGGGGCAGGTTGATCGGCATCCCGGCCGCCTCGCCGGAGAACCGCAGCTGGGGCAGGCCGCCCAGCACCAGTCCGATGTCTGCGGTCGTCCCGCCCATGTCGAACGTGAGCACGTCGGCCTCGCCCACAAGGTCGGCGAGCCGGGCGCCGCCGATCACTCCCGCGGCCGGGCCGGACGCGGCCAGGCCGATGGGGAGCTCGCGGGCCCGGTCGGCCGAGGCGACGCCGCCGTTCGTCTGCATGAGGTGCAGCGGCACCCGCACGCCCTCGCCCCGCACCTCGTCGCCGACCGCGCCGAGGTACTCGCCCAGGAGCGGCAGGAGCGCCGCGTTCATCGTCGTCGTCGCCGCGCGCACGTACTCGCGGTACTCCGGCACGACCAGAGAGCTGAGCGAGACGGCGACGCCGGGCAGCTCCTCGGCCAGGATCTCGCCCACCCGGTCCTCGTGGGCGGGGTTCAGGAACGAGAAGAGGAGCATCACGGCCACCGCCGCGACGCCCTCCTCGCCCAGCCGCCGGGCGGCGGCGCGGACGCCGGCCTCGTCGAGCGGCTCGACCTCCTCGCCGGACGCGCCGATCCGGCCCTTCACCGGCATGCACAGCTCGCGGGGGACGATCGGCTCGGGGTCGGGCGTCCACAGGTCGTAGACGTGCCGGCGCATCTGCGTGCCGATGGCGAGCACGTCGCGGAAGCCCTCGTTCGTGATCAGGCCGGTGCGCGCCAACCGCCGCTGCACGATCGCGTTCGTCGCCACGGTCGAGCCGTGCGCGAGGTAGTCGACGGCGCCGGCCGCGGCCCCCGCCCGCTCGAGCAGGCTGCGCAGGCCGTCCATGAACCCGGCCTCGATCCGCTCCGGGGTCGACCGCACCTTGGCGATCCGCACCCGGCCGTCGTCAGACACGATCACGGCGTCGGTGAAGGTCCCTCCCACGTCGATTCCGATCCGCCCCATGCGTGGCGGCGATGCTACGAAGGCGCGGGCCGCGCGCCAATCCGCCAATTGACGTACATGGCGTCGCGCTGTCGCCGCGGCCTGGAGATGGAGCAGTGCCGGGGACTGTCCCCGTCAAGCGGGGACAGTCCCCAGGTTTCCGGCGGCCCATTACACTCGTCGCTCCCGACCAGGAGACGACCCATGTGGCCCGACGGCAAGCGCGCGGCGGCGGCCTTCACGTTCGACTTCGACGCCGAGGAGGTCTGGATCGGCGAGGACCCGGCCAACGCCGACCGGCCGGGGACGCTGTCCCAGGGCACCTACGGGGCCAAGGTGGCCGTGCCGCAGATCCTCGCGCTGCTGCGCCGGCACGACCTGAAGGCCACGTTCTTCATCCCGGGCCGGGTGGCCGAGGCGCACGGCGACCGGGTGCGCGAGATCATCGCCGACGGGCACGAGGTCGGCCACCACGGGTACACGCACACCTCGCCGGCGAACCTCGACGCGGCCGCCGAGGAGGAGGAGCTCGTGAAGGCCCTCGAGATCCTGCGCGGATTCGGCGCCGACCCGGTCGGCTACCGCTCGCCATCATGGGACTTCAGCAAGGCGACGCTCGGGCTGCTCGAGAAGCACGGGTTCGAGTACTCCTCCAACCTGATGGACGACCTGCGCCCCTACCGGCACGAGGGCAAGCGGCTCGTCGAGCTCCCCATCCAGTGGATCCTCGACGACGCCCCCCACTTCTGGTTCGACGGCCGCGAGAGCTGGACGCGCCGGATCTCGACGCCGAGCGAGGTGCGCGAGATCTGGGAGGCGGAGTTCGCCGGCATCCGCGACCTCGGCGGCGCCTTCGTGCTCACGATGCACCCGCAGATCATCGGCCGCCCCGGCCGGCTCCCTCTGCTCGACGGGTTCATCTCCCACGTGCGCCGCCACAGCGACGTGTGGGTCACCACCTGCCGGGAGCTGGCAGGGCGCGTGGCCTGACCGGGTTGCGGCGGCCCGCGGGCGCCAGCCAGGCGGGCAGGCGAAACCCGGACTCGGCGTACGGCGCCGGATGCAGGATCCGGTCGACGCCGTCCTGCACCTGGAACACGAGATGGGCCTGGCCGAGTGACGGGTCGGCGGTTTCGAGTGGATAGGAACGGCCGGTCTGGTCGGGAGCGCCGAGGAAGTAGGAGCCGTTCACGCCGCGGTGGCTGATGCGGCGCAGCTCGGCCGCGACGTCGGCGAAGCGGTGCACGTCGGCGGCCCGCGACCAGGCCTGGGCCAGCATGTGCACCTGGTCGTACGCCGAGCCCGCCAGCGAGCGCCCCGGCGGGCGGCCGAATGCCTCGGCGTACCGCTGCCGGAACGCCCCGCCGATCGCGTCCGAGTACGTACCCGTGACCGTCGACCAGATCACGCCCTCGGCCGCGGCCCCGGCGTCGCGCCGGAAGACGGGGAGCGACGGCGCGTAGATCATGACGACGAGCGCGCGCACCCGACCGGCCACGAACGCGCGCTGGAAGGCGGCCGCCTCGTCGGGCACGAAGTGGGTGAGCACGACGACGTCAGGCTCCTCGTCGCGCACGCGGCCCATGATCGCGGCCCAGTCGACGCCGTGGAGGCCGACGACGACGGGATCGCCCAGGGTCCACCCCGCCCGCTCGGCATGCTCGCGCGCGACCGGCCCGAACGGGTGGCCGGCGTCGACCGGCGTCTCGATCGGGAGGATGCGGCGCCGCTCCGGCGCCCAGCCGCCGCCGGCGCGCAGGTGCTCGAGGAAGGCGATCGTCCCGGTGCCGTAGTTCACCTCGGTCGGGCCGACCTGGAAGACGCGGCCGAAGGCGCCCGGGTCGTCGCGCACCCAGCCGGCCTGCTCCTCCGAGGTCATCGCGGTCACGATCGGGCAGCCGTGGTCGCGCACCGACGCGTAGTCGGCGGGGGTGAGGAAGTGCGTGTAGCCGCCGACGACGGCGTCGACGTCCTCAGCCGCGAGCCGCCGCAGGCCGGCGCCGAAGCTCTGCGCGTCCTCGGCCGCGACCTCGGCGTGGACCTGCTCGATCAGGCGCCCGGCCACCCCGCCGCGCGCGTTCAGCTCGGCGACGGCCAGCGCCGACCCCTCGCGCACCTCGCGGCCGTCGCCGTCCGCGTCGGACGAGCCGACGAGGGTGCCGAGCCGGATCGGGCGCAGCCGCCGGCGCAGGACGCGCTGCCAGCCGGGATGCTCGCCGCGTACGGCGGTCGGCGCGAGGCCGGCCGCGGTCTGGTCGACGATGCCGACACCGAGGACGCCGAGGGCGCGGCCGCTGCCGGGGACGGGCATGCGCAGCAGGCCCTGGTCGATCGCGACCGCGGCGACTCCGGCCCGGGTGGACTGGCCGAGCTTCGTGATGATCCGGCTCACGTGGGTCGAGACGGTGCGGGTGCGCATGCCGAGGTGCACGGCGATCTGCGGGTTCGAGAGCCCGCCGCAGATGAGCGTCAAGACGTCCAGCTCGCGCACGGTCAGGCCGTACGCGGGCGAGGAGCGCTCGAGCTCCACGAGGGCGCCCGGCGGGCGCGCGTCGCCCTCGGGACGCCGGTCACGGGTGAGACAGACCGCATACCAGGAGCGGCCGGCGACCCAGGTGAAGCGGGTCTGGCGCAGCTGCGTGCGCGCGAACGCGACGGCGTAGCGGGCCAGCGGGTCGAGCCGGCCCAGCAGGTCGACGCCGGCGCGCGAGTCGACGGGCGCGACCCGCCCGTCGGCCCGCACCCGCACCGCCACGCATCCGGTCTGCGCGGCCGGCGGCTCGTGGTTGCGTTCGGGTTCGATCATGCGTCCGGGGGGCGAGGATTCTACGCCCCCGCGGACGCGTCCCGGCCGGCCAGCGTGCGCAGCCTCGGCACGAGCGCCTCGTCGGCGACGGGCGCGAAGAACCCGGCGTCGGCCGCCTCGACGTCGGCCAGCGCGCCCTCGAGCCGTTTCCGGCCGGCGGGCGTCACCGTCACGCGCACGGTGCGCGCGTCACCCGGGTCGCGCAGCCGCTGGACGAGCGCCTCGCGCTCGAGCGCCCGCACCACCTGGCTCGTCATCATCGCGTCCATGCCCGCGTGCTCGGCCAGGCGCCGCTGGGCGGGCTGCTCGCCCTGCTCGCCCAGCCACCAGGCCGACGCGAGCAGGACGAACTGGACGTGGGTGAGCCCGTGCGGCGCGAGCGCCGCCCGCATCGCCCGCTGCCAGCGCAGGGTCGCGTGCCAGAGCAGGAACCCCGGGCTGTCCCAGGCCGAGGCGTGCGCCGACTTCACGCGGGTTGCGCCGATCGCAGCGCGGCCCCGGCGAGGGCGGCAACGCTCTCCGGCAGGTCTTCCGCCACGGCGGGGCCGATCCGGTCGGCGCCCGGTCCCTCCGCCTCGATCGAGACGACGATCCGCGAGCCCGATCCGCGCGGCTCGACGCGGTGCCCGAACCGCAGGACGAGGGGCCCCAGCCGGGTCTCGTCGGCGAACCCGGCGCCCGGCTCCACCGCCGTGAGCCGGAACGCAATCGGCTCGGGCATGCCCTGCGGGTGCAGCGTGCCGGTCGTCCCGGCCGCGAACGGCCCGTCGAGCGTCGTCGCGATCAGGCTCGCGTCCCAGAAACGCCCGCCCGGCCACTCGGCCCGGGCGGGCGAATCGGGTGCTCAGCTGGGATCCGGGACGATCCGGATGTACGGCTTGGGTGACTTCCAGCCGTCCGGGAACTTCTCCTTCGCGGCCTCATCCGAGACCGAGCCGGAGATGACCACGTCCTCGCCCTTGTTCCAGTTCACGGGCGTCGAGACGGCGTGCTTGGCGGTCAGCTGGAGCGAGTCCAGCGCCCGCAGCACCTCGTCGAAGTTGCGGCCGGTGCTCATCGGGTAGACGAACACGAGCTTGATCTTCTTGTCCGGCCCGATCACGAACACGTTGCGGACGGTCTGGTTGTCGGCCGGCGTGCGGCTGGCCGCGTCGCCCGAGACGTCCGGGGGCAGCATGCCGTAGGCCTTCGAGACCTTGTAGTCGGCGTCGCCGATCATCGGGTAGTTGACCGCGTAGCCCTGGGTCTCCTCGATGTCCCTGGCCCAGTCGCCGTGCTTGTCGACCGGGTCGACCGAGAGGCCGATGATCTTCGTGTTGCGCTTGTCGAACTCGGGCTTGATCTTGGCCATGTAGCCGAGCTCGGTGGTGCAGATCGGGGTGAAGTCCTTGGGGTGCGAGAAGAGCACCGCCCAGGAGTCGCCCATCCAGTCGTGGAAGCTGATCGGGCCCTCGGTCGTGTCGGCCTGGAAGTCCGGGGCGGTTTCGCCCAGGTTCAGCGTCATTTCGAGTCCTCCCTCGTCATAAACGTTTGGATCCAAAATGATAACGCCCCGCAGCCGACGGGTATTCCAGCGGGCTCACTCGTGGCGGCGGACGCGCTCGCGCGCGTCGCGCAGGAACGCGATCGCGGCGGCGCGGGCGTCGGGCGAGCCGGCGAGCTGCGATCGGGTCAGCGCGGCGCCGCGGAACCCCGGGTCGTCGAAAAACGGGTCAATCCGGCCCGCCCACGGCGACGCGTACAGGTACGGCTCGGCATGGTGGCCGTCGCCCGGAGAGGCGCCGTACGTCCCCCGCCTCCCAGCCGCCTCGTCGCCGGCGTCGATTGCCGCGTCGAAGTGCTCGGGCCAGATGCGCACGATCGTCGCGTCCTCCTCCGGAGCGGCGTCCGCCCGCGCGGCGTCGAGGACGTCGGTCGCGAATGCGTACCAGTCGCCGAGCGCGCGGGCGGCCGCGGCGTCGACGCGGAGCGGTGCGGCCAGGTCGCCGTACGGCGGCACGTCGAACTGCTCGAGCTGGCGAACGTCCGGCTCGATCCCGGCCAGCCGGGCCGCATCGTTGAGCGAGCCGATGGGATGCCGGGCGCCGTCGACCACGAGGTCGGCGCCGTCCACGCCGATCACGCGGCCGTCGAACTCAAACGTCGAGAACCCGCCCGGCGTCGCCCGCATGATGATCTCGCCGTTCACGAGCCGCTGGGCCGGGGAGATCACGTAGACGGCCAGCCGGTGCAGGGCGTCGCGCGTCTCGGCGAACGTCTCGGGCAGGGGCGCGAGCCTCATCGCTCGTCCGCCCAGCCGCGGAACGCCTCCACCAGCCGGTCGCGGAAGGCGGGATCGATCGACGCGGGCTCGAGCCGCCCGGCCAGGCGCAGCGTGAGCCGCATCTGATCGAGGTAGGCCGAGCAGCCGTCGCAGCCGCCGAGGTGGCGCTCGAACCGCTCCCGGTCGCGCTCGTCGAGCGCCCCCTCCAGGTAGTCGGTCACGAGCTCGACGACCTCGCGGCAGGCCAGATCGCGCTTCCGGCGCAGGAACCTCATGCGGCCGCCCCGCTCAGGTAGTCCTCCAGCCGCGCCCGCACCTTCGACCGGGCCCGGTGCAGCAGCACGCGCTGGTTGGCCTCGGACAGGTCGAGCGCCTCGCGCACCTCCGCCGACGACCAGCCCTCGACGTCTCGCAGCGTGATCACCTGGCGCTGCACCGGCGGGAGCTCCCCGATCGCCTCGAGCACCCGCGCCCGCGCCTCGGCCCCGAGCAGGACGTCCTCCGGGATGCCGTCGAGCGGCTGCGGCGGCGACGCCCATGCGCCGCCCGGCAGGAACCGCTCCGGGTCGACGGCCGCCTCGTCGTCGCCGAGCGAGGAGAACGGCACCGACCGGCTCTCGCGCACGCCGCGGGTGATGGCCTGGTTCACGAGGATGCGGAAGATCCAGGTGCGCAGCGACGAGCGCCCCTCGAACGACGGCAGCCCGCGCAACACGCCGATCCACGTGTCCTGGACGGCCTCCTCCGCCGCGCTGCGGCTGCTGACGTAGCCCTGCGCGACCCGCAGGAGCGAGGCGTTGTATCGGTCGACGAGCTCCTCGAACACGCGCTCGTCGCCGGCCAGGATCGCCGCGACCGTGCGCCGGTCGTCGGGCGAGGAAGTGCCGGAGGCTGCGTCGGCGTCGGGAGGGGTCACGAGCGTAAGCATCTCGCACCGCTCCGTCTCGCGGGCGGCGGGAGCGTTACGCGCGAACAACCGGTGCCTGGCACTGGTCATTCACCTCCGCGCGTCGAGTGCGGCACGCCAGTGCTCGGCCGATTCCACCAGCTCGGCCAGGACGAGGTCGTCGTCCTGCTCGAAGCTCGGGATGACCTCGAGCACGAGCGCGACCTCGTGCGCCCCCGAGGCGTCGAGCGCGTCCAGCACCCGGCCCGCGTCGATCCGCCCCCGGGCGTTGTAGGCGGCCGTGAAGGGCCAGTGGTGGTCGGCCTCGGCGTCTGACTGCTGCAGGTGGATCACGGGGGAGCGGGCGCCCAGCCGCCGCAGCCACGCGTAGGGGTCGCGGTCGTCCCCGCTCGTCCCGACGACGCACTGGTGGCCGACATCGAGGCAGAGCGCGATCGCGGCGCGGCCGTCCGCGCCGGGCGCGAGCAGCGACTCGGCCTCGGCGATGGTCGACGGCTCCCGCCGCGCCGCCATGTTCTCGAACAGGAACGCCTCCAGGCCGCGCTCGCCGGCGTAGGCGGCCAGCTCGCGCAGGTCAGTTCGCAGGCCGGCCCAGAGCTCGTCGCGGCGGGCGGCGTCCCGCCAGTCGGCGACGCTGAACGCGCCGATGTGGCCGCCGGCGGCGCGCCCGCCCGCGACGGCGGTGAAATCGACCGCCCGCCGGAACCACGCCGCCGCCCGACGGCGCTGCACCGGATCGGGGTCCAGCAGGAGGTTGCGGCCGTACGCGCCGAGGCCGGTGAAGGTCGAATGCACCGCAATGCCATGCGCTGCGCAGGCGGCCGCGACCGCCTCGGCCTGCTCGCGCACCGGCGCGTCGGCCTCGAGGTCGACCAGGTCGAGGCTGTGCTGCACCATCCCCAGATCGAGCGTCCCGGCCACGATCCCGGCCCAGCGCTCCGGCTCCGGCCAGCGCTTCACGGCGAAGCACGTGTTGATCCCGAGCGTGTATCGCGGCGAGCTCATCCCGACCCCCAGTCCCCGCGCACCGCGGCGGCGGCGCGCGTCGTCTCGAACCACTCCCGGCGCAGCTCGAGCCGCCCGGCGACCGCGGAGGGCTCGAACCGCCCGGCAGAGGCCAGCACCGACGCAATCGCGCCGGGCACCTCGTCCCCCATCCCGGCGGCGCCGGCCGCCAGCAGGGCGGTGCCGATCGCCGCGGCGTCCGCCCGCAGCGCGAGCACCGGGCGGCCGAGCGCATCCGCCTTGATCTGCGAGAGGGCCGCCAGCCGGCCGCCGCCGCCGGCCACCCGCAGCTCGTCGACGGGCGAGCCGGCCGCCTCGAGGTCGGCCAGCGCGCCGTGCACGCCGAATCCGATGCCCTCCAGCACGGCGTAGGCCAGGGCGGGCCGGTCGTGGCGCAGCGAGAGCCCGACGAAGGCGCCCCGCAGATCGGGATCGTCGCGCTCCCCGTCGCCGAGGTAGGGCAGGAAGAGCGGGGCCAGATCGCGCGGATCCGTGCCCGGGCGGCGCATCCGCCGGCGCAGCCGCTCGGCGTCGGCCCCCAGGCCGGCGTGGCTCCGGTAGCCCAGACGGCGCACGGCCCAGTCGATGGCCGCGCCGCTCGTGTTGATGCCGAGCTCCGTGGTGAACCGATCGGGGACGACGTGGCTGTAGTGGGTGATGCGCACGTCGGCGAGCGGCTCGGCGACGGCGGAGTTCAGGCACGACGACGCGCCCGCCATCTCGCTCACCGGCCCCGGATCGACGACCCCGGCGCCGAAGGCGACACACTGGCTGTCGGCGGCCCCGATCACGACCGGGATCCCGGCCCGCAGGCCCGTCTCGGCCGCGGCGGCCCTCGGAAGCTCGGCGGCCGTCTCCCAGCTCGGGAGCGCCTCGGGGAACAGCGCGGGCTCGACGTCGAAGCGAGCCAGGAGGTCGTCCGCCCACCGCCGACCGCGCAGGTCGAAGAACATCGTGGCGTCGGCATGCGTCTCGTCGGTGGCGATGCGGCCCGTCAGCCGTCGCAGGACGACGTCGCGCGGCTGCAGGAACCACCGGGTCGCGGCGTAGGTGTCCGGCCGGTGGCGCCGCAGCCAGAGCACCTTGGGCCCGATGTGGAAGGCCTCGGCGACATGGCCCGTGCGCGCGTGCATTGCCTCGGGGCCGAGCGCGTCGCGCATCTCCCGCGCCTCGGCGACCGCGCGGTTGTCGCGGTAGAGCATCCCCGGCCCGACCGGACGCCCGTCGGCGCCGATCGGCGCGACCGTGGGGCACTGGCCGGTGAGGCCGATCGCCGCCACCCGCTCGGGGTGCGGCAGGCGCGCGCTCAGGGCGGCCAGCGCCGCGACGGCGTGCTCCTCCCACTCCTCCGCGTCCTGCTCGGCCCAGCCCGGCTGCGGCGCGCGGGTGCGGTAGGGCCGGCGGGCCTCCGCCAGGAGCGTCCCGGAGAGGTCGACGGCCGCGGCCCGCGCGCCGGTCGTGCCGACGTCGACCGCGGCCAGGAGCGGCCCGCTGGCGCTCATCCGCGCACGAGCTGGTGCGCCCGCACCTTGTCGCCGTCGAGGACGAGGAGCGCGCCGTTCAGGGCGCCCGTGCCGTAGTCGCTGCCCGGGTTCACGGCCAGCGTCTCGCCGATGCGGCGGAAGCCGGCCGACTCGTGCACGTGGCCGTGCAGGCTGGCCATGGGCCGGTGGCGCTCGATCGCGTCGCGGACGGCGGTGCTCCCCACGGCACCCATCTTGACCTGTCCCGCGGCCGTCTGCACGCGCAGGCCCGCGTCCAGCACAGGCGCCTCGTCCAGGCCGCTCCCGTACGGCGGGACGTGGGCGTTCAGGACGGCCCGGCGGGGCTCGTCGACCTGCGCGAACAGGGCGTCGAGGCGCGCGCCCAGCTCGTCCTCGGACAGCTCCCGCTCGGTGTTCCAGGGGGTCGGGTTGGCGAAGCCGAGCGAGACGAGCGCGTGGCCGTCGCCCAGGTCGACAACCCGATCGTCGGCGTGTGTCCCCCACGGCGCGGCCTCGAGCAGCGGCTCGAGCTCGGGCGGATCGTCGTTCCCGAGCATCCAGAACGCGGGCAGGCCCTGCGGGCGCAGGCGCTCGTCGGCGAGCGCCATCCAGCCGGAGAGCCGCTCCCGCATCAGATCGAGCAGCAGCGCGTCGACGGTCCCGTCCGCCATCCGCGCGTCCAGCTCGCCCGGCGCTGAGCGCCACGGGTAGTAGCCGTTGTCGGAGATCAGCCGCTCGACCCGGCGCAGCTCGTCGCCGTCGGGGAGGTCGTACTCGGCGCCGCGGAAGGTGAACCGGTAGCGGTCGTCGCCGGCCCGGACGACCGCCTGCACCGCCTTGCCGGCGACGTCGCCGCCGAGCACCATCACGTCCGGCCCGTAGGCGGCGCCGGCGTTCAGGAACTTGCGGAAGCACTGCTCCGAGCCGTGCACGTCCGTGGCGAAGAAGAGCTTGATCCTCTGCGCCATGCTGCTAGGCGGCCCGCGAGCCCTCGCGGGCGGCGGCCACGAGCTCCACCATCCGCCTGGCGCGATCGGGATCGACCGGGTTCCAGGTGTCCCCGTCCACCTTGAGGCTCGTCCCGACGATCGCCCCGTCCACGAGCCCGAGCACCTTGCTGACAGTCTCGTGGTTCACGCCGGTGTTGGCGAGCACGGGGATGCGGCCGACCGCCTCCTTGGCCTCGCGCAGGTCGGCCATCTCGGCGCCGACGCCGGCCGCCTGGCCGCTGATCAGGAGCGCGTCGATGCCCAGGTACTCGGCGCCGCGGGCGCGCTCGGCGACGCTGCGGCCGGCGACCGAGCGGCTGAACTCGGGCGTGATGTTCCCGAACAGGGCGACGTCGCCGGCGCCGATCGCGTGCCGGTAGCCCGCCAGCTCGCCGAGATCGGGGGCGAGCAGGCCCATGTCGCTGTCGAACACCCCGGTGAACACCTCGCGCACGAACGCCGCCCCTGTCGCCCGGGCGACGGCGACCGACGCGAACGGGTCCCACAGCAGGTCGACGCCGAACGGCAGCCGGATCTCGGGCCGGAGCGCCGTGACGACCGCCGTCATGGCGGTCGCCACCTCGGTGCCGACGCGGGTCAGGTAGGGCAGGTCGTTCTCGTTGCAGAAGAGCAGGCCGTCGACGCCCGCGTTCTGGAGAGCCTCCACGTCGGCCCGCAGCGCCTCCACGACGGCGTCGATCCCGCCCGCGACGTCGTGCCGCGGCCGTCCGGGCAGGCCCCCGAGGTGGCACATCGCGATCAGCGGCTTTTCGATCCCGAAGATGCGCGTGAGCGCGTCCATCAGCTCCCTCCCTGCGGTCTGGCGAATATGACGTTCACGCCGCGATCCCGCAGCGCATCGGCCTCGGCGTCCGGCGCGGACGTGTCCGTGACGAGCGTCGTCACCGCCTCGGCCGGCAGGACGGCGGCGGGCGCCGTCTCCCCCAGCTTCGACCCGTCCACGACGGCGACGACGGTGTCGGCGTGCTCCGCCATCAGCCGGTGCACCTCCGCCGTCTCGTCGTCGAGCTCCATCACGCCGGTGCGGGCCGAGAGGCCGGCGGCGCCCAGGACGGCGACATCGGCGTGGTAGCGCCGCACGGTCGCCCCCGCGACCGGGCCGACGCAGCACAGCTCGTGCCGGCGGACGCCCCCGCCCAGGATCACGACCCGGCCGGGCCGGGTGCCGAGCAGGCTGGCGACGGGGAGCGAGTTGGTGACGACCGTGACGTCGTCGCGGGCGGGCAGGTAGAGCGCGAGCTGCTCGGCGGTCGTCCCGGTACCGACGAAGAGCGTCGAGGCCCCGGCGACGAGCGGCGCCGCCGTCATCCCGATCAGGCGCTTGGCCGACGCGCTCTGGAGGGCGCGGGCGTTGAACGCGAGCTCGAGCGACCGGGTGACGTGGGCGGTGGCGCCGCCATACGTGCGGCGCAGGAACCCGTCCCGCTCCAGGCGGGTGATGTCGCGCCGGATCGTCATCTCCGAGACGTCGAGGTCGGTGGCGAGCTCGCGGATGTGGATCGTCTGCTCCTCGGCGACGCGCTCGAGGATGCGGTGCCGCCGGTCGACGGCGGGCATGCTCACGGCCGCGGCTCCGGCCCGATCACACGAGATGACACGAGAACATGTCCTGTTGCGTGCACGACACCCTCAGACGACTGTTCGACCACAGCACTCACTTGCCTTCGATGTTCGATCTTGTTATATACACGGTCCGGACAACGTGCCAGCAGGAGGGGACGAATGAGCGAGACGAGCGACGGGACGCCGACCCAGCAGCTGTTCGTGCGGCGGAGCACGGGGCTCGTGCGCGAGGCGTCGGCCATCGACGCCGCCATCTTCAACGCCGTCTTCTCGGCGCCGGTCGGCGCCACGCTGGCGTGGGGCGTGTTCTTCGCCCTGGCCGCATTCCCGGGCAGCGACCTGATCACGGCGACGCTGATCGCGTTCCTCCTGAACATCCCGGTGCTGATCATGATGTCGCTGCTCGCTGCGAGCATGCCGCGCACGGGCGGCGATTACGTCTGGGTCAGCCGCATCCTGTCGCCGCCGCTCGCGGTGGTCTCGAACTTCGGCGCCGCCTTCTCGGCGCTGATCGGCGCGACGTTCTGGGCCCGCTACTTCCCCGTATTCGGGCTGGGGCCGATCCTCTCCACACTGGGCGTGATCTTCGACAAGCCCGACCTGATCCGGTGGGGGAACAATTTCCAGACCCACAAGTGGTGGATCTTCCTCGGGGCGCTCGGGATGATCGTGCTGATGACGGTGATCCTGATCGCCGGCACGAAGGCCGTCTTCCGGTGGCAGAACGCCTTCTGGACGATCGCCTCGATCGGGACGTTCATCGCCTTCATCGTGTTCCTGTTCGGCAGCTCGTCCTCGCTGCAGGGGCACTTCAACGACCTGGCGCACAAGTTCGGCGGCCACGGTGACGTCTTCCACAGGATCGTGACGGCGGCGCCCGCGACCTCCGGGCACCCGGGCGAGTGGAGCGCGACGCTCCCGGCCGTCTTCGTGATCATGACCTTCATGATGTGGAACTGGTGGAGCGTCTACCTCGCCGGCGAGCTGAAGAGCGCGGCGAACCGCAACC